>QIDH01000045.1 GCA_003229305.1 Acidimicrobiia bacterium
GCAGCTTCTTCCCCATCGATTCGATGCCGGGATGGCTGCAGCCCGTCGCCGATCTGCTGCCGCTCACTCCGCTTATCGATTCGATGCGGGCCATCGCGCTGCAAGGCGCAGGCATCGCCGACATCGGTCCGGAACTAGCTTTGGTCGGCGCCTGGATCGTCATCGGTCTCGGCCTCGCCCGAATCACGTTCCGCTTCACCGAGACGTAGACCAAGTTGGCCGTCATGCAAGACAAGAACAACACCTACAAAGGAGAGAAGAAATGTCAGCCGAGACGGCGGTTCAAGAGGAAGCACGAAGCGAATACGGTGTAGACGAGGGAGATGCAGTGAAGGCCACTGTCCAGGGATGGCACGGGGTGCCGGAGCGGGTGGCGAAACCCCCTTGTCGCGACCGGCTCGCTCTGGGGGTATCGAGGTCCATGACTCGAACCGTGGCCCTCTATTCTCGTGTTCGGAACGGCAAGATGCCGGAAACGATCAGTCGGCACCACCATGGGCCCCACGCGGCCGAGTATCTCGAGTTGATACCCGCCACGTTGAAATCGCCGTCAAAGACCGCAATTGTTTATTTCCACGGCGGTGGTTGGATCAGTGGCAGCAGTGACATCGCCACCTATCGCCTGCTCGGTCTTGCCGCGGCAGGACATCCAGCTTCAACGTCGAGTATTCGTTGGCTCCAGAGCATCCCCATCCGCAGACCCTGCGCTCTACCCTTGCCGCGTTGGTGTGGATACGTCGTCACCATCCCGAGTACGAGTCGGTTCATCTCATGGGCGACTCGGCTGGCGCCAACCTGGCAATGATGGCGGCCATCATGTTCTCCGACCCCAGCCTGGCAGCACACCTCGGGGTTGAGATAACGGGCGAGGTGCCGGCAATACAGAGTGTTGTCTCGATTCAGGGGGTGCTGGATCGTCTCACCTGGATCGAAGACCGGGTCGGACCCGCGGCTCTGATGCTTCGGAGTTACGCCGGTCAGGGAGCACTGGCAGCAGTAGTAGCGCCGCATCTCGCCCTGACGCCGATGAACATGACTGAATGAACAACGAAGGCGAACGACAAGGTCAGTGACGGACTGCTCTTCACCGTCGACATGTCAACTTTCGGTACCCGTGTTCCGGTGTGGCTCCGGTACCTGTGTTCCAGGCTTGGCGGGGGTTCAGGCGGCGTTGATGCGGGAAGGTCTTCCGCCGGCGTTGGCGAATGCACCGTGTTCTCGTGATCGGTCGTGTTTGATTGGGTGCACCCGAAGGATCTCACCGCCAGCGGAGATCTCGACGATGTCACCGACGATGGCAACTTGGACTTACCGTCCTCGGTTCGGTTTACCAGCCTTGTAGCAAGTCCCAGCGAAGGACACACCGCCTGACGAGTCAACCTTTCGGGTCACGGTCTGGCCTACCGTTGGCCGACGGGGCCGCTCTCCACGTTTTCGTTTGGCTTTGCGAGCCAGTGCCTTGCGCTCCTTGCCCGGCCAATGCCTCTGCGCGTGTGTGGCAACCAGAACGCCTCGATGACTGATCGATACCAGACCATCAGCGACCGCGATTTCGACTGTCTCACCCGCCAGCCACACCCCAACCGAATACAGCACCGAAGCAAAGCTGATCTTGCCGCTCTGGCCGACCTTGCGGGTCGTCGACGGCTCCGGTGACGTCTCGACGACCGGATTGTGGTCCTCGACAGCCAGACGGAATCGTTCATAGGGAACGACATCACCAATCCCTTGGTGACGACGATCGAAGTTGTATGTGCGCACCCACGCATCGACCTGAGCCTGAGCATCCTCAATCGAGTCGAATACCTTGCCGTTGAGGAACTCCCGTCGCAGTGTCTTATGCCAACGCTCGATCTTGCCTGTCGTGGTCGGCGAGCGCGGAGCGGTGAGGATGTGTTCGATCCCATTCTCCCGACAGATCCGATCGAACAGAACTTCGCCAGTCCCCGGACCGAACCGGCCAGTGAACACCTTGCCGTTGTCCGTCAATATTTGGGCCGGGATACCGAACGTCCGCAACGCCTCAGCGAGCCCGTCACAGACCGGACGGGCGGTCGCCCTAAGAACCACATGAGCCGAGATGACGAACCTCGAGTGATCATCAATCCCCGACACGATCGACGCCTTCCAACCATCAGCGAGCATCACCCCACCAACAACATCCATCTGCCACAACTCCATCGGCCTGGCCCGCTCCCACCGCTTGTAATCAGCCTTCTTCCGCCGCCGAGCCTCCGGCTCAATCAGACCATGACGAACCAGACACCGATACATCGACGACCGGCCAGGCAACGGGTCCACACCAGCGGCCTCCAACCGAAACAACAACGTCCGAGGACCCCAACCAGGGTTCAACAATCGAAGCTCCACGATCATCGCCTCGACCTCGGCCGGCATCTGATGAGGACACGAGTCCGGCTTCGCCGACCGATCAGCCAACCCCGCCAAACCCCTCGCCGCGTACCGGCGAAGCCACCGATGAAGCGTCTGACGAGTCACCCCAAACCGGCCAGCGACCGCCGTGACAGTCTCACCGTCGTTGATCACCTCACACACCGCTGCATACCGCTGTTCCACAAGACCCAGCTCCACCAACACAATGACCCTCCCCAAAGACCGGCAACGATTACGTCGCTACCAGCGAAGAGGACTCAGCACCGCCTGTCGAGAACCAAAAGGTGTAACACAGCTACCGGAACCACTGTCGCCCAGCTACCGGAACCGCGTCCCCCAACTGGAACACACCAACCGGAGCCAACATGTCCACTATGACCCGGGCCAGCACATGACATAGGCCTCGGAGGGCCCGCCCCGGCTTGCTCTCGGGACAGTGCAGAAGGCCCGGAAACCGCTAGTTTCCGGGCCTTCTGAGTGGTAGCGGGGGCGGGATTTGAACCCGCGACCTTCGGGTTATGAGCCCGACGAGCTACCAGACTGCTCCACCCCGCGTCGTGTGGAGATGGGATTGTAGGTCGGATGGGCGCGCTATCGCAATGTGAGGCGAGCCCCCGACCTACCTACGCTCCGGTCGTGTCGCCTTCTGGGGCGATCAGTTGGCGGAGTTGTTCTGTGAGAGCCCCAGCTTCGGCGATCTTGTCCTGATAAGTTCCGAGATCCTGGCTGGCCAGGGCATCGTTCGCCTCCATGAGAAGCTCATCGATACGAATGACGAGCGCCGTCACGTCGTCGGTGACCTCAGGGGGCGGACCAGTGTCAGGCGGCGTCGTATCGGGCGGCTCCGTGTCAGGTGGCGGTTCAACAGTCGGAGGAGGTTCCTCCCCGCCACCGACGTCTCCCCTGAACATTTCGACGAGCGCCTCGTCGAGTGTCTCGCGCATGATCGGCTCCCGGTCCTCGAACGCGACGATCACCCGCTGGAACTCGGGGAGTTGGAGCTGCTCACCTTCGAGATAGATCGGCTGGATGTACAGCAGCGACTCTTCGATCGGCACCACCAGCATGTTGCCCTGAATGACCCGCGAACCCTGCTGATTCCAAAGCGAGAAGAGCTCCGAGATGGTGTCCGACTGGTTGATTCTCGCGCCGACCTGCTCTGGCCCGTTGACCGTTTGCCCGCGCGGCAGACGGAAATCGATCAGCTCGCCATAAGAACCAGGATCGCTCTTGGCGACCAGGAAAGACGTCATGTTTGGACGATCTTTCGGGTTGAAAGACTGGAGAACGAGGTAAGACAGATCCTCCTCGTCAGGCAAAGTCATCAGCAGGTAATAGGGCAATGTCTTGCGTGAATCGAGCCTGGAAGGCGGCCGATCGGAGTTGGAAGGGTCGTTGGGGATGTCCCACAGGTCTTCTTCCTGGAACCACTGCACCGGGTTCGTCTGGTGATAGATCGAATAGATGTCGCTCTGCACCCTGAACATGTCTTCCGGGTAGCGCAGATGATCCCGCACCTCGTCTGGCATTTCCGAACCGTCACGGAACACATCAGGGAACATCTGGCGATAGGCCCTCGTCAATGGATCGTCATCGTCGATGACGTAGAGGTCCATGGTCCCGTCTTCGGCGTCAACGACGGCTTTGACCGAATTCCTGATGTAGTTGAAACGGTTCGGCAACGGAGCCGTAACGGCGAGGCGATTGGTTCCACCCAACCCGGCCGGCTGCGAATAGGGAAAACGATCGGTGATCGAGTAGAGGTCGACTATCCAGACCAGTCGTCCATCGATCAGGACCAGGTAGGGATCGCTATCTGCATAGAGCAGTGGAGCGACCATCTCGAGACGCTCAATGACGTTACGAACCATCAGAATCCGCGAATCACCGGTCAGCTGGTTTGAAATCAGAGTGTTCAGATCACCGTATCGGAGGGCAAACGCGGCCCTGCGGAAAATGTCGCCGATTGCGACGCCACCGCTGCCCTCGTAGAAGTTCTCCTCGGCCGTATCTCCTGTGCCAGAGGGGAAGTCAACCTCGGCCTGGAGGGTCCCGACGATCACGTAGTCGTCGGTCTCGGCGGACTCTCCAAAGTAGATCCTCGGCTGCTCGATAATCAGCTCATCCTTGGTGGAGACCGGCGGCACTTGCCGCACGTAGAAGCTCGGCTGGCCAGACTCAGGATCGGCATCGTTGGCAGGGCTGATCACCGCCCCGTAGCCATGGGTGAACACAAGACGTTCGTTGACCCAGCCCTCCCCTGGAAGGTCGGTCGCATCGAGTTCCCGAGCCGCGATCATCACCTGGGTCAATTTGTCATCGATGACATACCGATCGACGTCGACGTTCGGCAACTGGTAGTAGGTGCGAATCTCTTCGAGCTGCTGGTAGGTGTCATCCAGAACGTTCGGATCCCAAAGCCGCACGTTGTCGATCGTCGCCCGGTTGGCTGCGATGTCAGAAGCTGCCAGGTCCTCAGAGCCGGCGAACTGCCTGACCGTGACCGTGTCAGCGGTCAACCCATAGGCTTCGCGGGTGAATCGGATGTGGTTTTCGATATAGGGGGTTTCCCGATTGAGTTCGTCGGGTTCCACAACAAAACGTTGAACGCCCGCCGGAATGATGCCGCCGACCACTACAGACACAACGAGCCAGAGGCCGCCCGCCACGGCTGGCAGTAACCAACCGCGACGCCTGAGGTTGAAAAGCAGAAGACCGGCCGCGGTCAACGAAATCAGGGCCAGAAGAGTGAGGGCCGGTCGGTGGGCGTTGACGTCTGTGTAACTCGCTCCAAACACCGCTCCCCTTGGGGAATACAGAAGATCGAAAGCGTCGAGGCGGTAGGCAACAGCCTTGAGAATCGCCAGGACCGCCAACAAGACGGACAGGTGCGCCTTGACTCCGGACGAAACCTGGGGGGCACGACCCTGCCTGAGGCGGATGCCGCCATTCAGGTAGTGCAAGGCACCGATGAGCAATCCACTGACGACCACGAGCTGGAAAAGCCAGGAGACGATCGCACGGATGAGCGGGAGACGAAAAACGTACAGTCCTGCGTCGTTGCCGAAGACCGGGTCGACCAGACCGAAACTCTGACTGTTGAAGAATAGGAGCGCGTCGTTCCACCAGGCAGACGCGCCAAGACCGATCATCAGCCCGAAGGCGATCGCTATGCCGATTCGCACCTTCGTGACTCTCGGCTCGATCCAGTCTTGGAACCGCTCGACCAATTCTTCTTCCGGACCAAGGTCGAAGATCTGAAAACGAGGTGAAAGCCGATCCGTCACCACCAAGTTCAACCAGATGACCCCGATAGCAACGAGCGTTGCCGCGACTGCAGGAAAGATGCGCCACAAGATGAGGGTGGACCACACCGAGGTCGTCCCAACGCTCGAATACCACAGGTAGTCGGTCCACATGGTCGCCAGACCGCGCAAGGTCATCAGCAGAAGTACAACAACGGCAAACAGACCCATGAGGATTCGACGTCCGCCAGTCCGCTTTCGAGGTAGCGGAGTCGGCTCGCCGTCAGGTTCTTGGGAGATCATCGCTGTCCGTTCTCAATCCGGGCATCGCATTGTAGGAGCAAGCGAGACTATGACCTATATCCGATATGTTTGGCTAACCGACCAGGCCTTGTGTCCCGCCTCTGGCCAAGACAGCGGGCGTCGATTCGGGCGTCAACACAAAGATCGAGCGCGCCAGTTTCGGGTCACGCAAAGGACAAAACACACCGGCAGTCATCGTGAAAAGGTGGAAGTGCCTCGAGCGAGTCGAGCTCAAACACGCCGGTGGCCGCCTCGCATGCCTCGCAACCTGCACCTGTGATCTCGATGGTGACCTCGGAGACTTCGGTCAACGTAAGCCCGGCGACCATGCCCTCATGAAAGTGTTGGAAGGCGAGGTGACGTAGCCGCCGTTCCGCCTCGTCAGCCCGCCAAACCCTGTAGATCTTCGAGACTGCGGCGGTGACCTCCCCGACACCCGACCCAGCCGCCTTCTCGGCGTCGATCGCCTCAACTACCGCGGCGTGAGCATCTTGGGCGAATCCGACATCGATCGCAGCCGGGCGTTCGATGCCGCTCCGATCGAGGTCGTCGGCTCTCGCCAGGGTCGCGGCCGCTTCCACTCCCGCAACATGGGCTTCACGGACCAGGATCAGCAGTTCGGGGTCGACCAGCGCGGCCAAGCTCCCTTCTTCTGACTCGAAAGCTTCGAGGTCATCTTTGAGCTGCTCCATCTGCCCATTCTGGATCTCGGACAGAGCCCGCTTGACCGCTCGCAGCGCCCGATTCATTGCCGGAAGCAGAGAGCGGTCCCTCAGCTCCAAAGGATCAGGCTGCTCAGGAGCGATCAGATCCTCGACCGCCGTCTCTTCAGAGATCTCGTTGTCACTCTTGGGGGCAGGAGCGTTGCTCGGGCTTCCGTCGGCCGGATCACGCAAGAGGTCAAAGAGGGTCCCGAGCTCGTCGCCCTGGGTGTCGGACCCCGAAGCAGCCGGAATCTCTGGGCGAGGAGGGACCGGGACGTTCTCGTTGGCGGCGATCTCATCTTCCGAGATCGTCTCGTCTTCGAGCGGCGCGCTCTCTGCGGACTCGAGATCGTCTTCATCTGTCTGGTCTTGGCCCTGGAACGTTTTCGAAGGTTCGGCCTCCTCATCATCTCCCGCACCGATTTCCGGATCGCCTCCGAACACGACGAGATCATCCAGATCGATCAGCTCCCCAATCTCTTCATCTGCTTTGTCTCGTCCACCGCCCGTCAACTCATCGACGAGGGTGTCTGGGTCCATGTCGGCAGCGGGCGGAGGGATGATCGGATCACTACTCGGCGGAATGACGCGGACGGTGTCACTCCCATCAGCCCATCTGGCCGATGCCGAAGACATCGACCCCTGGTCGGGTGGCTCCACTCGCCTCGGTTCAGAGCTGGGCTCGACGCTCGCCGGAACCACCCTGACGGTCGCGCCTGTGAAGTCCTCCCTAACCACGGATTCCTCCTTCGAGGCCTCCAGAGTGTCAGCCCGAATGGATTCGAGGTCGTGCATCAACTCATCGCGGCGCCGCTCCAGAGCTAGGACTCTTTCCTGAGCGGCATCGGTGGCGCGCTCTGCCTGGTCCAGCATCTGGTCGCGCCTTGCCCTTGCCTCGACAAGCAGCTTCTCTGCCTCGAGGCGTGAGCCCCTTGCGCGACTTTCTGCCTCCCTGGTCGCCTCGGCCACCTTACGGTGAGCGCTGCGCTCCGCCTCGCCGATTATCCCGAGCGTATCCTTCTCCGCCTTTTTCCTGCCAGCCCTTGCCGTCTGACGCACCTGGTCGAGCATCTGGCTGGACGTCTCCCATGCGGCCTTGCGCAGACGGTAGGCGTCGGCCTCGGCGGCCCGCAGGCTGCTCCCGATCGTCTCGGCCGCGGCACTCCGCGTGGCGGCGATCTCGTCTGAGCTTCGCGCCTCGAGGCTTTGCGCAGCCAGGCGAGCCGTGTGCAGGACGTTGGCCACCTCTGCGGCCGTCACGTCAATGTGATCCTCGAGGGCCTGGTCATCCATCTCTCCGATTTGGGAGCGCAAATCGGCGGTCTCCCGGAGCAAGGCGGACATTCGACTGGCAAGCGCCTCCAGATAGGCCCGCACCTGACGCTGGTCGTAACCACGCAGCGCGTGACCAAACTCTTGCTGGACGATCTGATCGGGTTCGGAATCGGTGGCCATGACAACGCGAACGATACTTGCCCCTGGGGCTGAGCTGGGGCTTTGCCTGCCCGCCTCCTAGGTGGCGGCGAGTCCTTCCAGGATCCCGACTGCTTCTTCCAGCGTCCCGACACCGAAGATTTCGACATCCGGGTCCCTCATTGTGAGAGCATCGGCAAGGTTGGCCTCCGGAACGAGGATAACTTCGGCACCGGCCGCCTGGGCCGCCACGACCTTCTGACGAATTCCTCCGATCGCACCGACGGTTCCATCGCTGGCGATCGTGCCGGTGCCGGCAACGACCGTGCCGCCGGTCAGCTCACCCTCGCTGAGCAGGTCGATGATCGTGAGGGCGTACATCATTCCGGCGGACGGACCGCCCACGTTTTGGGAGTCGATGCTCACCTCGAATGGGAAGACGGTGGTCCGGTTGAAGGTGGAGGCCTGGAACCCCACCATTGGTCGGCCCGGCTGCGTCGTGTGCTCGACCAGGGTGACATCGAGAGCGAGGGTCTGCTCGCCACGCTGGACCGTCAGAGTGACCGTCTCTCCTATCTCGTTCGAGATGATCTCATTGATTCCGTCGTCGCGGATTGTGACCTCAACCGATCCGACCGCAGTGATCACATCTCCGTTCTCGAGCACACCGTCTGCCGGCGTGTCCTCGATGATGCCGCTGACCAGCACGCCCTCTCCCTGATCGTGGACCTCAAAGCCAAGGTATTGCAGAGCGACGGTAATTGCGGTGTCCTTCGAATCGTCCATCGCCTCGCGGTTGGCCCTCCGGAATTCGTCAGGAGACTGATCGCTCGGACGGATGACTTCGCGCTCGACCAGGTCGATCGAGTCATCGAAATAGGCGTAGGCATATTCGAAGATGTTCACTTCTTGCAGCGAAACGGTGAGCATCAACATATCGCCGGTCGGCGTGAATGTCTCCTGACCCTCGATTCCGATCAGCTCCTCCACATCTCCCACCGGGCCTGGCGAGAGCGCGAAATAGGCCACATTGACCTGCCAAAGGCCTATCACAACGGCGCCGATCAGAACGAACGCCACCAAGACGACGGCCGGCCAACGGGGCGAACGGCCGGAGGGCTTCTCGACCTCTTCGAGGGTCGCCGGATCTTCCGTCTTGATATCCATGAGTTTGCCAATGCTACTTCCGACCGTGTCAAACCCGTATCAAGGCATCGAGACGACAGGGCACCGTCCAACCGGTGCTGAGCACGAACGAACGCAGAGCTTTTGTAGCGTGAAACGGGCTCGGCCGCACCGCGGCCGCCCCTTGATTGTGGGTCAGGCCTGGGTTCGCCACTCGACGACCAGAACCCCTGTCGGGGAGGCGAGATCGGCCTGGCCTATCGCAATCCCTTGCGGCCCGAAACCGAGATCGAGCCCGGCCGCCTCTTCGATGGCCGCCGAAATTGCAGCCCTGCGCACGTCGCCCCCACGCATGGCCAGTTCCAGCACAGCGTGCAGCGAGAGGGCCGCCGTGTAGCCGGCGAACATGTCGAACGTCCAGCGATCTTCATCAAGGGACAGGGGAACGATTTCACCTGCGGGCGCATCGTCGACACCTGGCCCTGGCGTCGAGCCGACGATCACGAGCGGCCGATCGCCCGCCAGGGTTGCCGCAATCGGGTCCCACGACCAGGCAACGACCGCTACCGCCGTCCAGTCCCCTCCAGCCTCGATCAGCTCGTTCGCTGTTTGTGGGTTGGTGCACAACACCACGATCGCAGCGTCCTCGATGGCCGCCTCGCCGGCTTCGATCACCGTCCTGCCTGGCGCGGGCTCGCGACATTGGGTAGGCGAACGGGAATCAATCACGATGTCGTAGCCGACGATGTCAACACCATCGAGGAGCGTCGGGAAAGTCGAGGCAACCGCCACGACGTCGCCTGGGGCCGGCGCGATGAGGTCGCCGACCAGGGCCAGATCTCCTTCGCCATCCGGTCGGGTTCCGGCGATCGAGGCCGCCGCGACGTCGGATTCCGACGCATCCTCCGCTGAGGAGAACTCGACCACCTCGACGGAGAATCCCCCGACTCCTGCGCCGGCATTCTGAGCGTCCCAGTATGCGGCATATCCGACTCGAAAGTCCTCGGACGAGGCAGCGATCAAACCCAGTGATATCACCTCGGCTTCCACATCCACTCCGATGCCAACGGCTAGGCCGGGATCTCCGCCTGAGGCGATCGAGGTAGCTGACTCTGGACCAGAGGTCGTGGAGACATCACCAGTCGCCATGCTTGATGGTTCGTCCTCAGTAGCAGAAGACGTGCAAGCAGACGCCAGGATCGTCACTACAAGCAGGCAGGACCAGATTCGTCTCACCGACCGAAGTATGCCCGAAATCCACACCTGAAGGCATTCACTCAACCGCCTCTTGCCCGCGCACGACGGCACCCGAACAGCGGAAAACGGATAGCGGACGGCGGTACGCTCGCCGCACTACGATCCTGCGCCCAGACCTTTTTAGGAGCACCGATGACAACCGCCCCCGCCGTCCTCGCCCAGCGGGTGTTCCCCGACCGCAGAATCGTCACGGCAACGCTGGTCATCGGTTTCGCTCTGCTGACCGCCGCGGCAGCCCAGCTGCGGATCGTTGTGCCCTTCACACCGGTTCCGATCACCGGCCAGACGTTTGCGGTGCTGCTCAGCGGCGCGGTTCTCGGCTCGAGGCAAGGCGCCGCCAGCCAGCTCCTCTACTTCGGGCTCGGTCTGATCGGTCTGCCTTTCTACGCGGGAGGGGGCAGCGGATGGGAAGTCGTGTCTGGTGCCAGCGGCGGCTACCTCGTCGGGTTTGTGGCCGCTGCATGGGTGGTGGGCAAACTCGCCGAGCAACAACAGGATCGGCGAGTATCGACATCCATCGGCGCATTCCTGACGGCCAACCTCGTGATCTACGGGTTCGGCATCATCGGGCTGATGGCCGCCACCGGTTTTGGCCTGAGCGAGGCGATCGCCAAAGGCATGGCGCCGTTCATAATTGGGGACACCATCAAGGTGGTTCTGGCGGCCGGGTTGCTCCCGGCGGCCTGGAAACTCTCAGAGGCCCGGCCAAGACGCTGACCTGCCACCAAACGCTCCTGCTCTAGGAGCCTTCGGCAGCCTCTATCGCGTCGCCCTCGAGTTCTCGCTCGACCTCCTTGAGGTCGTCGGAGGCGAACTCTTCGCCGAGGTAGGCGCGGATCACGTCCGGGTTCTTCTGCACTTCCGCGGGCGTCCCGTCTGCGATCTTTTGACCGAAATCGAGGACCATGACTCGGTCTGCGATATCCATGACAAGCGCCATGTCGTGCTCGACCAGGATCATCGTTATGCCGAGTTCTTCACGAATATCGAGGATGAATCTCGCCATGTCCTCGGTCTCTTCGAGGTTCATGCCGGCTACCGGCTCGTCGAGAAGCAAGAGATCTGGTTCCATCGCCAAGGCACGACCGAGCTCCACCCGCTTCTGCATGCCGTATGGCATCATACCGACCGGGAATTTTCGCCACCGTTCGATCTCGAGAAAGTCGATGATGTCCTCGACCTTGGCCCGGTTCTCGATTTCCTCGGTCTTGGTCTTCCCGGCAAAAACCAGGTTCGCCAAGACGCCGCCCTTCATCCGGATGTGCCGCCCAGTCATCAGGTTCTCCAGCACCGTCATGTGCTCGAAGAGCTCGATGTTTTGGAAGGTTCGCCCCATGCCGAGTTCGGCAATCTGAAACGGCTTTAGTTTCAAGATCGATTCGCCGCGCCACCGGATGTCCCCTTCCTGGGGCTTGTACAACCCAGACAGGCAATTGAAGATCGAGGTCTTGCCTGCGCCGTTGGGTCCGATGATCGAAAACAGCTCACCAGAGTCGACGTGAAAGCTGACCTGGTTGACAGCCACCACCCCTTTGAATGACAACTTGACGGAGTCGAACTCGACGAGATGCCCCTCGGTCTCGGCCTGAGGTGCGACAGCAGTCACGACAGCCACCGCTTTCTGCGCTTGTAGTGCTTCACGTCCCGGAAAGATTTGCGCTCGCCCTCTTCGCCGTGGAGGCCGAGGTAGAACTCCTGAACGTCTTCGTCGCCCAACAATTTCTGGGCGGCCCCGTCCATGACCATCTTGCCGGTCTCCATGATGTAGCCGCGATTGGCGATGGACAGCGCCATGTGTGCGTTCTGTTCGATCAGCAACACGCTGATCCCCTGCTCGTTGATCCCCACAATGATGTCGCGGATCTGCTGAACCAACATCGGGGCGAGACCAAGAGAAGGCTCATCCAGAATGAGAAGTTGGGGGCTGGCCATCAACGCCCTGCCCATCGCCAGCATCTGTTGCTCGCCGCCTGACAGGTAGCCGGCGGTCGACTTCCGGCGATCTTTCAGGACAGGGAAGAGCTCCATCACTCGATCGAACGCCGCCAAGACCGAGGCCTTGTCCTTGTTGGTATATGCGCCAGTACGAAGGTTGTCGTCGACGCTCATCTCCGCGAAGATGCGCCTCCCCTCCATCACCTGGGTGATACCGGACTTGACGATGGCGGACGGACGCATCTTTTCGATCGATTCGCCTTTGAATTCGATCTTGCCCTTGGTGATATCACCTTCATGCACGTCGAGCAGGCCGGTGATCGCCCGCACGGTCGTCGTCTTGCCAGCGCCATTGCCGCCGAGCAGAGCGACGATCTCACCGTCCTCGACCTTCAGCGAGATGCCGCTCAGCACAAGGATGACGTCGTTGTAGACGACCTCCAGGTTTGCGACCTCAAGCATCACTTACAGTCCGTTCCTTTTGTTTCATACTTTTAGGGGTTGAAGATCGTGGGGGTGCGAACACCCCCACGATTCTCCATTCGGTTGTTCAGCCGCTGATGCGGTTGCCCTCTTCCTGCGTCCAGCAGGCGCCGGTGAAGTCGAACGCCGCGGCGAGGTCGCCGGTGAAGGATTTCTCGACGATCTCTGAGCCGGTCGTTCCACCGTTAGGAGCGGTGGCGAGCTGCTGGTCAGCCCCACCTGCCTCAAGGTAGGCAGCCACGTTGGGCTTGAAGATGTCGATCTCGCGGATCACATAATCGTTGGGCGAACCCTGATACGTGAGATCCGGACCAGCCCCATCGAGCGTGATCAGCTCGATCGAGTTGGCGGCATCGAGGACTCCCTGACGGGTCAGGTCGCCGTTGGCAGCCGCCAACTTGAGGATCTGCTCCATCTGACGGGCCTCTGTCCATCCGATGATGAACGCGTCAGAAGGACGACGCTCCGGATATGCAGCTGTCAGCGCAGCCTGAATCTCGGCCATCCCAGGAACGTCGGTGCCCCAAGGCACGTAGTAGCCGGTCTGCCAGTAGAAGCCGGTCAGCAGTTCCGCCACCGCGCTGTCGAGCAGGCGGTAGTCATAGCTCGGAACCGAGCCGGTCCACTGTGGCGTCAAGCCCTGTGACGCCACGCCACCCATGATCGGCGCAGTCTCGGACGGTGCCGTCGTCAGCCACACCCAATCTGGCTGGGCGGCCAGGATCTGGGATACGATCGAAGTCGGATCGAAGTTGCCGGCAGAGTCACGCACAACGTCACCCTCGCCGTCATAGACGATCTCGATACCGAGCTGAGCTGCCGCATACTTGACGCCAGCAGCCGCATCCTGTCCGTAGTCGCCAGGACGGGTCACAACGGCCAACGTCGGCAACGAGCCAGTGTCTTCCATGCTCTTGATCGAAAGCCACTCTGTGACGTTGATACCCTCGAGGCAGTAGTTGGTTCCCTGCTCAAAGGTGAACCCACCGTCGAACTCAGGGTCTGCCCAGCCTGAGTACCAGCTCAGCGGGATGGCGAGAACGTTGTCCTCCGCCAGGTTGTCGAGAATGCCTGCGGTGTGAGGCGAGCCAGTCGAGTTCGAGAAGGCCACAACCTCGTCGACGATCTTCTTGTACTTCTCCTCATGGGTGTCCACCTGGTAGACCGTGTCCTCGACAATGGGCACAACCATGCGGCCGGCGATCCCACCGTTGGCGTTCACTATGTCCCAGTAGGCAAGCTGGGCGTCGACGATGTCGACGGTCAAACCCGAGAACACCCCTGTCAAGTCTGCCAGCAGACCGATTCTGATCTCATCGTCATCAACACCGAAGTCGGTGGCAATGTCTGCCGCCGGATCAGCGATTGTCGTCGCCGGAGCCTGAGTTGTTGCAGGTGCCTGGGTTGTCGCAGGTGCCTGGGTTGTCGCCGGCGCCTGAGTGGCACTAGTCGTGGCGTCCCCCCCAGAATCACTGTCAGTCCCGCAGGCCATCGCCACCAGGGCTAAGACAAAACTCAGCGCGATTAGTTTTTTGGTCAATCTCATTCTGTTCCTTCCTGTTATACGCCGCAGATGATATCTACGTCGCGGCCTCTCCTAATAAGTAAAAGGCCAACCCTTCCAATAGTTGCGGATGCGTAGCCAAACCCCATACAGCCCGAGGGGCTCGAAAATCAAGAACAACACTATGAACAAACCGAACAAGAGTCCATTGGCCTGCGCAACGCTCAACCCTGGACCGTTGTTCACCGTGGACACAATCCCCAGGTCCGCACCATCAGTTCGGATGATCAGATCGGCGATCGGCGCGAACCATCCCTGCGTCTCGACCTGCACTTCGAGGAAAGCGGTCGTGTTCTCAACGATCCGCGGCAGTGTCTGAACGAATATTGCGCCAAGCACAACACCTGCCGTGGTTCCAGCGCCACCAATGAGGATGATGGCAACGAACTCAACCGAGAGGAACAGGTTCCATATCTCAGGCTGCAACGCCCCGACCACCGTGGCATACAGGGCACCGCCGACGCCGGCATAAAACGAGGAGATCGCGAACGCCTGAGTTTTGGCCTTCACCTCGCTGACACCCATCACCTCGGCTGCGATGTCCCGGTCGCGGATGGCGGCGAAGGAGCGTCCCAATCGAGACCTGGCGAGATTCTTCGACAAGACGACGAATCCGACCGCCACTACAAGCATGAACAAGAACGTCTTGCCCTCGGCAGAGACAAATACGCCGAACCAGTCGCCGTCCTTGTCGAACCGCAGAGCTGGACCGTCTATGTCCCACAAGGCCAATTGCAGCGGGCCCCAGTCCCGGCCCAATTCCGGCACCCCGGTCACCTGGTTCCAGTTCCGGAAGATGTGGGCCCCGATGAAGACCAGACCGAGGGTCACGATCGCCAGGTAAAGACCTCGCACCCTCACCGCAGTCGGCGCCACAACGATCCCAACCGCAGCGGCTGCGAGTCCGGCGATCGGCAGGGCGAACCACAGGGGCAGTTCCAGGCCCCATAGTGCCTGAGTGGGCGAGCCGGCCAGCACGGCCGCTGTGTATGCGCCGACGGCCATGAAGAAGGCGTGACCGAGGGACACCTGACCGGCGAACCCGATCAGAATGTTGAGCCCAAGGGCCGCCACGAGGAACACCAGCATCACGTTGAGGATCTGGAGCCAGCCAGGGGTGCCAAGGAACCTCAGCCCCGGTACGACGCTGAAAGGAACCGTGACCGTTGCCAGCAGGAAGGCCCCCATGGTCACTCGCTGGGTCACCGTTGGAAGAATCTTCTGCTCGTCCTCGTATGAGGTGTAGAGGTTCGGTCTGCCCCTCATACCCGCCGGATCTCCTTCGTGCCGAACAAACCGTACGGCTTCACGAGCAAGAATCCCATCATGACGAGGTACGGCACGATGTTGTTGAACCCGATGCCGAGTGTGTCAGTGAACTGCGACAGATAGTGACCGGCCATAACCTCTGCGATCCCAATCGTGAAGCCTCCCACGACCGCGCCGATGATCGAATCGAGACCGCCGATAATGATCGCCGGGAACGCTCTCAGAGCGAAAAATGGGGTCGTCTGGTTCACTCCGAACCCCCGGGGCGGCACAGACCCGAATATGCCGCCAACGGCCGCTAGAGCCGCACCGATGGCCCACGCCAGGGCGAAAATCCTGCCGGCCGAAATCCCTTGAGCCATGGCGGCTTCCTGATCAAACGCGCTGGCCCGCATTGCGGTCCCGGTCCGGCTCCGAAAGAACAGAGCAAGGACAATCACAGCGGCCGCCGCGGCAACGATGGTGGCCACGTACGAATGCGGGATGATCACTCCGTTGATCTTGGTCACGCTGAAGATGCCCCACGGGGCTCCTATGTCGAGCTGGCTGCCCTGGCCGACGAAGTCACCCAACAACGTTCGCAGGATGATGTCGATCCCCAAAGTGATCATGACTATCGAAAACAGCGGCTGTCCGACCATCGGCCGAATGAACATCCTTTCGATCACTATTCCTACTACCGCCGCCGCCGCAACCCCGACGATCGCCGAAATGACGAAGCTGAGGGTTACGGGGAGGCTCGTGAGGTAACGACCCGGCCAGTTGATGATCGTCACGAAGTAGGCGACGAGGTAGGCGCCAACCGCGGCCACCGACCCGTGCGCAAAGGTCAGCACCTGGGTCGATTTGTAGATGATCACGAACCCGAGGGCCATCAGGGTGTATATGGCCCCGAGAGCCATCCCGTCCAACAATTTGGTCAACAGGGTCTCGAGAGTCGATCCGCCTACCTGGGCAAGAATAATCATCGAACGGACCATCGCCCTTGATCAGCTTGGCCTTTCGGGTGAGTCATGTAAACATCGACTCGACGAGATCGCCGAAGGTCTCGACCATCGCTGAACGCTTCAGTTTCTGAGTGGCGGTCAGCTCGCCATCCTCGTGATCCAGCTCCTTGGGGATCATCCTGAATTTCCGGATGTTCTCGACCCTGGAGAATTTGTCGTTGGTGCTCGTCACAATCGACTGGACGAGCTCTATGACTTCTGGCTTTTCGGACAGGTCGCGATAGGTCGTATAGGCGATCTGCCTCCTCGTCGCCCAGTCACCGACCACATCAAACTCGATCGCTATCAGGGCAGCCAGGAATTTGCGCCCGTCCCCAACCACCATGGCCTCTTTGATCAGCGGCGACGCCTTCAGGGAGTTCTCGATTTCTGACGGAGAAACGTTCTTTCCGCCAGCCGTGATGATGATGTCCTTGATTCGATCAACGATCTTCACATACGTTCCGTCGACCCACTCGCCAACGTCCCCCGTCCGCAGCCAGCCGTCAGATGTCATCGTTTCGGCGGTTTTCTCCGGCTTGTTCCAGTAGCCCTGAAAAACGCCTGGATGTTTCGTCTGGATCTCGCCCGTATCCTCATCGATTCGCAACCCGATGCCGGGATAGGCCTCGCCGACAGTGCCAAGCTTCATCCGTCCTGCAAAATTGAGCGTGGCAACCGCCGAATTCTCGGTCATCCCGTACAACTCGAAAATCGGCACTCCGATGCCGGTGAAGAACTCGATGACTTCCGGCGCGATCGGAGCGGCGCCGGTGGCCGACCAACGCACCCTTCGCATGCCGAGACGTTCCTTCAAAGCTCTGAAGACAAGCGGATAGCCAACTGCGTAGAGGATTCGTGATTTGACCGTGTGGCTACCGCCGTTAGCGATCTTATCCTTGCCGATGGAGCGCGCCAACCTCATTACGCCACGGAAGATGAGGCGTTTGACCCTGGTGGCGTCACGGCTCTTGATCTCGACAATCGCCGCCATTTTTTCCCAGATACGAGGCACTGCGAAAAACAGGGTGGGCTGGATTTCGCGCAAGTTTTCCTGCACGGTCTCGATCGATTCAGCGTAGTTCAGCATCGCCCCCGAAATCACCATCGTCCAAGTCGAGAAGATCCGCTCCGCGACATGGCAGAGCGGCAGGTAGGTGAGGATCGTGTCACTCGAATTAGGAATGATTCCATCTGGCGTCCGACCAGGAACGTTCACGACCAGGTCCATCGCAAACTGCGCATTGGCGTTGGTGAGCATCGCCCCTTTCGGAGGACCGGTAGTGCCTGACGTGTAGACGAGAGTCATGAGGTCGCCGGCTTCGGCCGCGGCCATCAAATCGAAAACGGCGCTCGGATTTTCGGCCATGTGGCGGCGCCCCGATTCGAGAAAGTCGTCCCAGAACATCAACCGGTCATCGCCATAGCCACGGATCCCACGAGGCTCGACGTAGATGATGTGCTTCACCGTCTGCGCTCCGTCTGCGCCTTCGAGGAGCTTGTCCACCTGCTCCTGATCTTCAGCCAGATGCACGATCGATCCGGAGTCGCCCAGCAGGTATTCGACCTCGGCCGCAGGGTTGGTCGGATACATCCCGACGGTGATTGCCCTAATGGCAACCGTCGCGATGTCGAGAACAACCCACTCAGGGCGATCTTCGGAATGAATCGAAACTCGATCGCCTTTGGTGACACCGAGAGCCAGGAGTCCGTGAGCAGCCTCGTGGACGAGTTCCCAAACCCGCTCCCAGGTGTAGCCCTTCCAGATCCCGAAGTCCTTCTCGCGCATGGCAACCTGGTCTGGGACGCGCTTCGACCAGTCGTAGGAGAGGGAGGCGACCGTCGGATAGCCGGACGAAATGTCAGGGCTCTCGGGGCGCTCGACAACTGTCGTCATTCGGGCTCTCCTCCTCTGGCGGTCAACTGATCACATCCGTTGTCCGCTTCGTTGTTGCACAATAGAGCGCGAAAAGTCGCTGTGACGGAAAAACGCCACCTCATCTCTTCGGACCAATCCCACCAGGTCAAGCACCCTCCGACCATTGTTCACCACCGTCCCAATGTTCCTTTTTCCAGATCGGGGCTCTGGCCTTGAGCTCGTCGATGATGTAGCGCGCCGCGGCAAAGGCGTCTGCCCGATGGGCAGAGGAAACGGCAACGCCCACTGACACTCCACCTACATCCACCCTGCCTGTGCGATGCTCGACGGCAGACCGGTTGATCGGCCAGCGTCCAGCCGCCTCGGCCACCACCGCGGAGATCTTGGCCTCCACCTGCTCCCGGTAGGCCTCATACTCGAGATGCGTAACGCCTGTCTTCCCAGGAGAGTGGTCTCTCACCGTTCCCAAGAACAAAACAATTGCACCACTGCCATCGTCGCCAACCTCCTGGGTGAGAGCTGCCCCATCGATCGGCTGATCACTGACAAGAACCCTGTAGATGTTCTCGCGGCCCGATACCTGTTCAGCGTTCATAGACTTGAGTCTATGGACCTGTCGACCAGGTCTGTATCTCGGTGGGCGACCCCCAGCCGCAAAGTACTGTGTTTCGGAAATACGGTCTTCGGAGAAGAAGATGGACGACGCCAACATTTTCGATCAGTTGTTTCAACTACTCAACCAACCGGGGCCGATCAACTGGGCTCTCGCCGAACAGATCATCGGGCACATGGCCGGCGACCGTCAGCCAATCGAACCGCGCCTCGCCGAGGAGTACCTCGAGCTCACCAGGCTCGCCCAGCTGCGAATCGGTGAGAGATCTGGCCTTCTCACCGGCCCACTGTTCGACACACTTCCCCTGGACAGGGTCGAATGGGCTACAAAAAATCTCAAGTCGTTTCAGTATCTCGTAGAACCGATGGCCGAGAAACTGACCAATGCCCCCACTGGCGGCGGCATCGAAGGAATGCTCTCACAACTCGCACCCGCCCTGCTCGGAATGCAGATGGGGGCGATGGTTGGCGCGCTCGCCCAACGGGTCCTGGGCCAATTCGATATCGGGCTGCCGACGGCCGAACACGGGGACATCACCTACGTCGTTCCGAACATCGAGGAGTTCGCCACCGACCACGATCTCGATGCTCGCCAGGTGCGACTTTGGGTCGCTCTGAACGAGGTGACCCACCACGCCCAATTCGCCCAGGCGTGGGTACGCCCCCATCTGAACGACCTGATCGCAAAGTACGTCGAATCCATGGATGTGGACCTCAATGCGCTGACCGAAAGATTGGGTGACTTCCAGGACCCATCCAAGATGGAAGAGCTGTTGGCCAATCCGGGCGGCCTGAGCGGCCTGCTGTCAGGCCAGGACGATGAGAACAAACTGGCAGACCTCCAGGCCCTGATGATGCTGATGGAGGGTTTCGGCGACCATGTGATCAAGCTAGCGGCCGGCGACATGCTGCCGGACCTGTCGAGGATGAGAGAAGCCATGAAATCCCGCAGAGTCGAGGCCGCGGATGGCGAAAATATGGTGGGCCAGATGCTCGGAGTGGAGCTGCAAAGGGGCGAGTACGGCGTTGGGGCAGATTTTTGTGAAGGGGTCGTCAATCGATGGGGAGACGAGACGCTGATGAAACTCTGGGAAGGCCCAGCAAACCTGCCCACTCTGGCCGAACTCGCCGACCCGGTCGGGTGGGCGGCCAGAGTGTTGTTGGACTGAGTGCTGTTTTGCCGGAACGTGGTTCTTCGTAACGCGGAGTCAAGGGCACCATCTGGCACAGCCTTACGACGAACGTGCAGTGGCCTTGCTGCATCGAAGGCGCAGACGAAGCCAGGCGCGTCCTCGGCCCGCAAAATGTGATCGCGTTTCGCAAGGGCAGCACTACGCGGCCAAGCACCTACAATCCGGGCTTCTCCCATAGAAGGACATTCGCAATGGCTCTCGAGGTCGGAACCACCGCCCCAGAATTCTCGCTGCCCGATCAGTCAAAGAACCCCGTAGCGCTCACCGATTTGCGCGGATCAAAGACCGTGGTCGCGTTTATGCCATTCGCGTTCAGCGGCGTATGCACAGGCGAGGTCTGCGAGCTGCGCGACAACCTCACCCAACTCAAATCGCTCGACGCGAATGTCGTCGTCATCACCGTCGACTCGTTCTTCACCAACGGCAGGTGGGCGGAGTCCGAAGGCATCGAATATCCGGTCCTTTCGGACTATTGGCCGCATGGGGCGACCGCCAAGGCCTACGACACTTTCAACGAGGCGCTCGGATGCGCCGACCGCACCACCTACATCTTGGATGAAGCCGGCATCATTCGAAGCGCGCTTTCGAGCCAGGACCTGGGCACGGCCCGCAACTACTCCGACTACGTGACCGCCCTGGAAGCCATCTAGCCACAGCTATCCGCCATCCGCGAGTTTGCGACGAGCCGAGAGTTGCGAAGCAACTCTGTTAGGGCTTGGCCCGCCAGGGCCAAACCGGCAGCCACAGCCACAAACGATTGTTTCCGTGACCCTGGTGCGCACCCCCGAGAGTTGCGAAGCATCTCTGTTAGCGAGCGAAGCGAGCGGCGCTTAGCCGAACAGGCGGCGCCAGAATCTCTTTATCAGGTTGGCTCTGCCTGGCTCAGGTAGCTCGGCCAGAACTGCCTCTTGCATGTCGAGGGGTTGGTCACCGAACAGCACAAATCCGCCGTCTTTCGTCGTCCAGGAATACAAGGTCCGACCGGCGAGGAATACTCGCTGATAGGTATCGTCGCCAAAGGTCACCGAGTTCGCCTGTTCCAGGCCCGCGATGTTGATCGCTCTGTCGGTGGCCAGGACAGTGAACGAGAAGATCCCGTCACTGTAGAAACCAGCGGCGCTGCCGGCAGGTCCTGCAAAGGTATCCCTCCGACCGAAACCCGCCAGCGTCTCCGGCAGAACTTCGCTGGCCTCCAGCGGCACGACTGCGGCAGTCGACTGGGCGATGGGCATGGCACCGATGGCGGCGTCTTCGGAGAACGACAGGAAACTGGAAGTGCAGTAGACCGACCCGTCCCCGTTGAAACTCACCGACTTGAGAACCGCGCCGGTCACTTGATCAAACGCCAGTTCCAGCCTGACGAATTCCCCTTCCACAACGTTGACGACATCGGCCTGGCGACCCAACACCGTGACCGCTGCACCGTCAGAGACCCCGTAGCGGGAGTCGAGCGACCAGGGGCTGTGCCCGTCGAAGGTGGAGGCGAGGACCGTGCCGTCAGCCGACAGGTCGTACAACTCGCCTGGCGAAACCACCGAGCGGCCCGAACCGGCATCCACGATCAACACGCCATTCCTCTGGGTCAGAGTCACGAACTCCGCACGCTCGCCGTCCGGCGTCTCGCACACAATGAATTGGCGTCCAGAGAACTCAGCCCCCTTAGCCCGCTCGAACCATGAATCGAGCTCAGCCTCCTGGGCCGATCCTGCCAAAGCCGTCCCGAGAACCATGAGAACCACAAAGCTGACGATGACCCCTATCCGTCTCATTCTGCGATTCCGCCCGCCGTCCGGGCGATCACGACCGCCCTCGCCGCCGGCAGTCCATCTTGGGATGCCGGAAGTCGGAGGGTGTCGGAGATCTCGCTAAACGTGATGTCGATCGCCGGAGGTGTAGCCACGAACGTGGCAAACCCGATGACCAATACGAACGCGGCTGCGGCTGCAGCGGCGGCCCAAGCCAGCGGTCGGCGTCGAACCTGCATTTCGGCGGTGGATGCTGCCGCTCCGCTGATCACCCATGTCGGCACTTCGAGGATCGGCAGAGCCCTCACCATCGCCCTGGCCCCATGTAGGTCGCCAAGCTCGCCCTGACATCGGGTGCAGGATTCGAGGTGGGCGACCACGTCCACCTCTTCGGCTGAGGTCAGTTCCCCATCGAGGTACGCAGACAGGAGCTCGCCGGAATGGCTCATGAGAGCATCTCCCGTAGCTGTCCGCGTCCGCGATGGATCCGGCTCCTGATGGTGCCGACGGGAACGCCGACCGCTCCCGCAATCTCCGCGTAGCTGAGTCCGACGATGTCGCACATCACGACGGCCTCTCGAAAATCGTGGGGAAGTTTGAGGAGGGCGTTCTGTACGTCTGAGCCGAGTCGGATTTGTGCCAGGACATGGTCAGGGGCCGGAACCGATGCCCTGGCCAGCCGATCCACCTCGTCAGGCAGCGGAACAGTAGGGCGCCGTTTCTTGCGCCTGACGTCGTCGAGAAAGGCGTTGCGGGTGATCCGCCACAGCCAGCCATCGAATGATCCTGGCTGGTAGGAGGCCAAGCCACGTTTGACTCTGATGAGCACATCTTGGGCGAGATCGGCCGCGTCGTCCGGATTGCCGGTGAGGCGATAGGCGAAGTTGTAGATCTTTCGACCATGTGTTCTAGCGACGTCTTCCCATGTCAAACCCAGTTCAGGCATCGGACTCATCCACTCAGGGAATCCGACCATGGAACGACGCGGGCACATTGCAAAGTTCCCGATCCAGCTGATACGCAGACGAAAGGTCGAACAGGACTAGACGACTTCCGTGACTCGAAAGTCGGTTGCGACACTGCTGCTGACAGCGAATTGCGAAAGGGCGGCAGAGCCCTCCCCCTATACCTCAGTGCTGTCGGCCTCGGCTTCGGCAGCGCCGTCTGCGCCCTCCGAGCCCTCTTCGGCGCCTTTGCGAAACTCTTTGGCCGACGCTCCGATGGAGCGGGCGAGATCCGGCAACTTCTTGGCGCCGAAAAGAAGCACCAGCACCACGAGGATGATCAGTAGTTCAGGACCACCGATTTTTCCCACGTTGAGTACCTCCTCTTGGTAAACGAAGTATAACCCCGCTTGGTGAATAGCCGGGACCCCGCGAAGCAGGCCGTCTAGTGAGTCGACCTAATTGAGAGCTGCCCCGTCCAGGAATTTCTGGAGCCGCTCCCTCGAGATACAACGTACCCTCGGTTCGCGGCGCTCTTTCTCGTAGACGGAAAAAGGCGCGTATTTGTCGGTGACCAACAGCCCTCGGTCAGCTCCGGACGAGCGAAACCCGAACATGAATTCGTCAATCACCGCTTCGCTCAATTCGGGATGGCCATCTTGAACGTACGAGTCCTCACGGATGAACGTCTTCTGGCCGGCCCTGGTGGTCACATAGGTATTGTCTCGTTCGCCCGGCTTGATCGAATGACCGAAAAGAACCAGAACCGTCCTGACCAGCTCTCCCGCCGTCATGGTGGCAGGGTCTATGCCTTGGCTCCTGAGACCCACCTCGATCGCTCTGGGAAGCCGCAACTCCTCGCCGATAGGCCCCAGACGGTCCGACCGCGTTCTGTCTGGAGCAACAAAACCGGCCTCGGCCTCCTCACCCTTGAATTGGCCTTCGACCGGGTCGAAACCGATCTTCGAGAGCTGAGGCAGGTGCGTCATACCCATGGGCTCTGGCAGGATGCCTGGATGTTCGAGGCTGCGGTCTCCCATCCGGCGGTCTGCGGCCATCGCGACGACCCTCGTCACCTGGGCAATCGGTAGCGTCTCCGATTTTTCTCGCACTACCTCCACGGCCTCATTGACGAGTATGTCCGACAAGACCTCGTCGACCGGACCCTCAGGCACCGGCACGTCGAAAGTAACGATCACATCTGTGTCCTCGACCTTGAAGTCCAAGACTTTCGGGCGTAGGCCGACGATGTCGACCACATCCGGTTCTTCGCCGAATCCAGAGGAGCCTGTGGCGAAATCCTGCTTTGCTTGCTCTCGAAGCTCGCGGCCTCGACGAGTTGCCAATCGACCGAACACAACCAGCAGGGCAACCGCTATCAGAATCGCAATGCCAACTTCCACCGGTAGGTCCTCCCATCAGATCACAAGGATTCTATATCCGAGCCTGCGACGATCGGCCGATCGGGCCGCCAACCGAAACCTAGGAGGCTGCGACCGCTCTAGCGGCGATCGCGCGCTGCTTGCGGATCTTGCGCCTTTCGCGCTCCGACAAGCCTCCCCAAATGCCAAACTTCTCGGAATTCACCACCGCGAATTCAAGGCATTCGACCCTTGCCTGACACGCTGCACAGATGGACTTGGCCTTGCGGGTCGACGCCCCACGCTCTGGGAAAAACAGATCGGCGTCTGCACCACGGCAGTTGGCGTAGTCCTGCCAACCGAGATCGTCGACGGCCAGAGCCTCGATCAACTTCCGATGCACGAAATCCTCCTTGTCGCCCAACGCTTCGCGCCCGCAATCACACCGCACCCGCCGATTCCCGGCTGGCTTCCGCCCGTGTAATTACAACAACGTAATCTTGGTTGCACTGGACCTGGCTGTCAAGCTGGAATTCGGTCTGACCAGGGCAAATGGGTCGATGGGCCTATCTTTCGCCCACGTTTGGTGCGAAGAACCCTCAATTAGAAGTGGCGGAGGTCAGTCTCGCCGGTCGCCAGTCAGAACATTGGCGAGCATGGCCACGCCGATTACGACTATCGCGGCAGGACCGATCAGCCTCCATGGCACGGCCAGGTCGACCACCAGAGTGGGGACAGCCAGCAGGATGAACACCAGCCCAAAGCCGGCGGACAGCGGATCGAACGGGTGACGATCCATCAGTTTCCCTCCAAGCCTTGACCGGGTTCCGCCGGTTCGACAACGACTGAGATCAACCCAAAGACAACATCGAGATCCAGGACGATCATGCCTTCTGGGTCGTCCACTCGAATTTCGCGTTCGATGGAGACGTATGGGCCACTCTCGAACCTCCCTTGCACTTCCACTTCTCCGGCCACCGCGTCCGCGCTGACTATCGCATCAACGTCGTTTGGCAGCCGCACGGTCAACTCTCCTGCACCGACCGAGGCCACGACCCGCTGCTCGCCCTCGAATGCCATCCCGCGCAGATCGAGCACGAGCTCGCCGGCAGCCAGCCGGTATTCGGAACGCAGCTCATCGACGGTCGAAGGCGAATAGCGGGGGTCACCGAATCCGCCAGTCAGAGGGACGTGGAATACGGATGCGACCTGAAGGAGGAGAAGTAGCGGGATCCCAAGAAAAATCGTCGCTCTCGCTCTGCCTCGCCACGCACCGATCACAAGGCCGATCCCGATCACAATCAACGCCGCCGCGAAGTATTGGGCAGCACTTACAGACAGCCACCAGTTGTCGATGATCGCAATCAGCCCTATGACGATCAACAATGCGGCCACGATTGCCCGCCCGAGGATCGACTTTGGCCTGACCGGTCGGTTTGCCATGTCTTGGGTCCGGGCTCGGGCCTGTAGCGGTTGTCCATCTTCGGTCTGGCCGTACGCGGCCGCCAGGATCACCTCGTCGTCGGAACGGTTTGCCTGCTGGCGATCCGTTCCCGTGTCGTTGTCCGGATCCGGCGGGCGATCGTCAGGCGAAAGACCGGCGCCGTCTCCGACTTGTCCTTGGCCAACCTCTTGGCCGCCAGGGCCGCGGTCGTCGAACGTCCCCCGATACAGCAGCACTCCGACGACCAGAAGTCCCACAGCAAAAACTGCCTGGGTTGGAAACGACCCATGTGTGTCGAACAGGGTCAAACCGCCCAAGCCGAGGGGCAGGCTAACGACGGCGATACCAATCAGCACGATGCCCACCCAGTTGATCCCGTCGCTGTCCCTTATCCAGCGTTCCAGAAGCGCATCTGATTCGCCTTCTGCCGGAATCAGGATCCATCCAGCGATGTACAGCAAGAAGCCGACGCCGCCAAAGAAGGAGGCGACGATGAATGCAGCCCTGACCAAACCGGGGGCAACATCGAGCCTGGTCGCAATCCCGGAGGCGACGCCCGCCCAAACACGGTTGGCGGTGTCGCGACGAAAAGGGGTTCTGGATGAATGAGTCGATTGTTGCGTCATGGCGCGAACGATGCCAGGTGGCCGGCCCATCCGCCATCGGGGATGTCCCCCATCGAACCCCTAGGCCGACTCTGCGCTTCAGGGGAATCCCTGGTTGAGTGGGAACGACAACACTGCGATGATTTCGGTATGACAGACACCATCGGCGCGCCGTCCCGGACTTCAAGGTGGCCAAAGCTCGGCTTCGGCCGCCGGCGAGACGATCGCATGGTCTCGGGGCTTGCAGCCGGCATCGCCCAGCGGCTGAGCGTCGACCCAAGCTACGTGAGAGCCGCGTTCGTCCTCAGCGCGTTGGCGAGTGGAATCGGCGCGATCGTGTATGGGCTCGGTTGGCTGGCGACGATCAACGAAGTCGAAGATCCTCCAGGCGAACCTGGTCTCGCCGCCTCCGATCACCAGAATTATCGCAACGCGGGCTTCGCATTGGTGACGCTTGGCGGCCTTCTGCTCCTCAACGTCGCCGGCCTGTGGCCTTCGAGCACGCTGATGTGGACGTCCATCCTCATCACCTACGGATCGGCAACCATTTGGGCCAGGTCGGACGCGGCCAGGAGGGCCAGAATGGCCAGCGTCTTCCTGGCAACCGAAGAGGGGCGTAGAAGCAGAAGGGACCTGACGATCCGAGTGCTCGTCGGGGGAGCGCTGATTGTTGCGGGTCTCGTGTTCTTCTTCGTGTCCAACGCGAACTTCCGGTCCCTCGGCTTTGTTGTTCTTTCCGCGATCACCTCGCTCGCAGGCCTATCGCTCGTGGCAGGACCCTGGGTATTCCGGCTATGGCGCCAACTCGGTGATGAACGGACCGAACGGATAAGGTCGGACGAAAGGACCGAGGTAGCTGCACATCTCCACGATTCGGTTCTGCAAACGCTGGCCCTCATCCAGGGCAGCAACGACCCGGAGGAACAGGCGGTACTGGCCAGAATCCAAGAACGGGAACTCCGCACGTGGATGTTCGAAGGCGACGGCAACGGCGCAGACAAGTTCGCCAAAGCCGTGGAAGAGATGTCCGCGGACGTCGAACGTACCCATCAGATCGCAATCGAGGCCGTCACGGTCGGTGACGTTGAAATGGACCTGGCCTTGAACGCCCTCGTTGCGGCCGGTCGCGAAGCTCTGGTGAACGTAGCCCGCCACTCTGGGGTCCGGCGCGCCTCGCTGTTCGCAGAAGCCGCAGAAGAGACGGTCGACCTGTTCGTCACCGATCAGGGCTCTGGCTTCGACCCTGGCGAAGTCGGAGCAGACCGAAGGGGCATCGCTGAGTCGATTGTTGGCCGGATGCAACGCCACGGTGGAACCGCCAAAGTGGATTCGACGCCAGGCGAAGGCACCGAAATCCACCTTTCACTCCCGAAGATTCGATCATGACCAAAACGATCCGGGTGTTTCTCGTGGACGACCATGCCTTGTTTCTCAGCGGAGTTCGGGCTGAGCTCGAAGACGGGTTTGACATAGTCGGTCAGTCCAGCGACGTGGACGACGCGATAGACGCCATCCTCGACACCAAGCCAGACGTGACACTGATCGACGTGCACATGCCTGGCGGCGGCGGGTTGGCCGTCATCAACCGGGTAAACGAAGCCATCCCCGAGTTGCGATTCCTGGCGCTGTCGGTTTCGGATGCGGCCGAAGACGTAATCGCGATGATCCGAGCCGGGGCGAGGGGGTACGTCACCAAATCGATCGCTCCCGGCGAGCTGGGGGACGCAGTGCGCAGGGTCAGCGACGGCGACGCAGTGTTCTCCCCCCGATTGGCCGGGTTCGTCCTCGACGCCTTCGCCGACCAGCCCGTCGAACCTCTCGACCCTGAACTCGACCAGCTCACCAACCGTGAACGTGAGGTGCTGCGCCTCATCGCCAGGGGTTTCGCATACAAACAGGTCGCACGCAAGCTCGACATCTCGATCAAGACCGTCGAAACCCACGTCAGTTCGGTCCTGAGAAAGCTCCAGCTGAGCAACCGCCACGAACTAACCAGATGGGCCTCAGACCGCCGACTCATCTGACCACAGCCAGGCGCGCGCACACTGAGAGTTGCGAAGCAACTCTGTTAGGGCTTCGGCCGCCAGGCCGAAACCGGCAGGAGAGTTGCGAAGCAACTCTGTTAGGGCTTCGGCCGC
>QIDH01000042.1 GCA_003229305.1 Acidimicrobiia bacterium
GCGTCGAACGACAGCACCGTCGCCCTCTGTTCAGAGGGAATTTCGCCGTTTAGATAGGCCTGGCGGATTGGTCGATAGGCCGAGAACATCAGGCCCCAGATGATCAACAGCAGGATCGCGACCCAGAACTGGCGGGTGATCCCCAAGAGGACCAGAACCACCGCGTTGATGGCCAGAGCCGTCAACAACGCATGGGTGCGCCGAGAAAACATCCTCCTGATCAGCGGCACGGAAAGACCGCCGACGATCTGCGCACCGGCGACGATGGCTGCGGCCAGACCCGCGATTCCGTAGGCGGTCGAGTCGCCGTACAGCTCCAAGAGATACGGCTGCATGGCGTAGAAGGCGTACACGCCCACTCCCATCGTGAACGGCGCCGCCAACATCATCCAACGCACCGGCCGGTTGCGCAGGCCGTTGTCGATGGAGGCTTTCACAACCATCTTGATCTCGTCGCGAGCGCTCTTGCCGTGATGGGGGGTGAACCCGATGTCGCGCATACATGTGAACGCTGCAATGAACGTGAGGCCGAGCAGGATTGCCCTGACTATGTACGGCACGCCGAGGTTGGTCGCCTGGGCGAGGAAACCACCTGCCACCGAACCACCAAGCATGGCGATTCCTGTTACCACCTGACCCTTGGCAAACATACTTTCGAGGTCGCCTTCGTAGTTGGTGGCGGCCAGCGCGTCCACCAACCAGGCTTCGACCGCACCAGAGAAGAACGTGAAACCGAGGCCGATGACGATCGACGACAGCGCCCAGCCCCACATCGGTGCCTGGATGTTCCACATGAGCAGGTAGAGCAGCGTCGCCACCAGCAGCGTTGCTGCCCCCCACAAATATGAGATACGACGACCGGCGGTATCGGCGACCACCCCTGTCGGGACTTCGAACAGCATTTGACCGACGGTAAAAAAGGCGTTGACCGTGAATGCCTGGGTGTTTGAGAGCCCGGCGTCCAGCAAGAACAGCGTATTCACTCCCCAAATGAGAGATGCAGCCAACGTAGAGAGCAGGGTCAATAGCAGGTAGGTGCGCCTGACTCCCTCGGATCCGTCAGTGAAGAACGTCATCTCGATCTCCGGCACCCGATCAAATCTGTCCTTGACCGGTGATCGAGAATTGTTTCCGTGCGGTGGCAGAGATCATGAATCAATGTGCGCCGCCTTCGCATCTGCGACAAAAGCGGCGAACAGTTTGGCCTCGGCCGGGTCCTCCTCGAGCATCTCAGGGTGCCACTGGACTGCGAGGACTGGCCAATTCGCATCGGTCGACTCGATCGCCTCAATTGATCCGCCAGGGGTGCGGCCAACGACCCTAAGGCCCGTTCCCACTTCGGTCACCGCCTGATGGTGGAGCGAATTGGCCTTTCTTTCGTTGGTCTTGTAGATCCCCGCGAGTCGAGACCCTGCTTCGAACTCGACAATGTGGCGATGTTCGGCCCGTTCGGATGCGTCGTCTGACTGTGTGGGGTGAGAAGGGTCTTGGCCACCAAGCACATGCTGGCTCAATGTTCCGCCGAAAGCGATGTTGATCGCCTGGAGGCCGCGGCAGATTCCCAGCACCGGAAGATGGGCTTGCCGAGCCCTTCGGACGAGGGCGATGTCGCGCTCGTCGGCGCCGAGCTCGATTCGGCTCGAGTCCGTGTTTGTGTGACCGTACGATCCCGGATCGAAGTCCCCTCCGCCGGAGATGAGGAGCCCGTCGACCCGGTCGAGCACCTGGCCGACGTCGTCTGGACCGAGGTGGCCGATCAGCATGGATACCGCGCCGGCCTCGTCCAGTGCTCTGGTGTAGCCCTGGACGAGGGTGTGGAGAGCGGTCTCGTCTGCCACGAATGTTTGCAGAGTCTGACGCCACATTGTCACTGCGATCACAGGTTTCATGTGGTCCCCTGTAGTGACTCGAACATTTTGAACAGGGCGAAGGCCCGATTCTTTGCCCCGTCGGCTTCACTCGCTGTTTCCTGCATGAGTGCGGCGGCGTCGACGTCGGTCGGCAAGTCAGGGGCCCATCCGGCGAGCATCTCTGGTGTGAGTTCAGGGTGGAACTGGAGGCCGAGGTGGGGTCCATGAAAAAAGGCCTGAGGTCCGAAGTCGTTCCAGGCCAACAGCTCTGCGCCCGGTGGGAGAGTGAATCCGTCTTCGTGCCACTCGAACCAGGGTCCTGGAGGAACGAGGTCAGGGTCGTTGGTCTCAACCGACACCCAGCCGATCTCGGCGATCCGGTTGGCCGAAACTGTTCCGCCAAGGGCCAAGGCGAGAGCCTGGCCGCCGAAACACATCCCGAATACTCTCGCCCCCATAACGATTGCGCTCCTGATGAACGTGAACTCGGCATCGAGATGGGGGTACTCGTCGATCTCATACCAATGCTCTTCGGATCCGGTGATGATCAGCAGGTCGATGTCTTCTGGCTGGGGAAACACATCAGGGGTGGCGTTGACCACGATGCGATCGAGCGTGTAGCCACTATTGGTGGCAGCCTCGGCGACGAACCCGGCCGGACACATTTCGTCTGATTCGATGACAACCGCTCGCTTCGGCATTGGTGGAGGGTAACGCCGAATATGGACAGTCGGAACCGTTGCCGGAGTTAGCATCCTGATCCGAATGAGCGACTACTACGACCATCGAGCAACCGAACAAAAATGGCAGGCGAGATGGGAAGAGAACGGTCTCTACCAATCCGATGTCGATTGGGACCGCCCCAAGCACTACGCGCTGACGATGTTGCCGTATCCGAGCGGCGATCTGCATATTGGTCATTGGTATGCGATGACCCCATCGGATGCCAGGGCTCGGTACATGCGCATGAAGGGCTTCAACGTGCTCTTCCCGATGGGGTTCGATGCCTTCGGTCTCCCAGCCGAGAACGCCGCCGTCCAGCGCAACATCCATCCTCGGAAATGGACGTACGAGAACATGGAACGGATGCGAGACCAGCTTCGCTCGATGGGCACGATGTTCGACTGGCGCCGTGAGGCCTTTACTTGTGAGCCTGGCTTCGATCGGTGGACTCAATGGTTTTTCTCCAAGCTGCTGGAAGCTGACCTCGCCTACCGCAATGAGGCGGTCGTCAACTGGTCTCCGACCTTGCAGACAGTATTGGCCAACGAGCAGGTGATCGATGGCAAGGACGAACGGACCGGACAGCCGGTTGTCCAGAAGATGATGGAACAGTGGTTCTTCCGCATCACCAAGTACGCAGACGAACTTCTGGAGTTCGACGGAATCGACTGGCCTGAGCCGATCAAGCGCATGCAGACCAACTGGATCGGCCGTTCCGAGGGCGCCCGGATCCGTTTCCCGACTGATGGCGGCGACGAGATCGAGGTTTTCACGACTCGGCCTGACACCGTATTCGGGGCAACGTTTTTGGTGCTGGCGCCCGAACATGCCTTGGTTGAGACGTTGACAACGCAGGAACAGAGCGAAGCCGTCGCCGCCTACCGAATCGAGGCGGCAGAACGTAGCGAGATCGAGCGCACCGACGCCACTCGAACCAAAACGGGCGTGTTCACCGGCGGCTACGCCATCAACCCGGCCAACGGCGAGAAAATCCAGGTGTGGATCGCCGACTACGTGTTGGTCACATACGGGACCGGAGCGATCATGGCGGTCCCTGGCCAGGATGAACGCGACTGGGAATTCGCGAAGGATTTCGGATTGCCGATCGTGCGCACCGTCCAGCCGCCTGAAGATTTCGAAGGCAAGGCCTACACGGGAGAGGGTCCAGCCATCAATTCCGGCTTCTTGGACGGTCTCGAAATCGTCGAGGCCAAGGCAGCGATGGCCCAATGGCTCGAAGAGACTGGCAACGGGTCAGCCGCTATCCAGTACCGACTGCGTGACTGGCTGATCAGCCGTCAACGATATTGGGGCAGCCCGATCCCGGTCGTCTACCGCGAGGACGGGACCATAGAACTCGTCCCGAAAGACCAGCTGCCGATCCTGCTTCCCGAAGACGTGGATTTCAAACCGTCCGGACAGAGTCCGCTCACCTATCACGAACCGTTCTTCGCGACGACCGACTCTGACGGCAACCCGGCTCGGCGCGAAACAGACACGATGGACACCTTCATGGCCTCGTCGTGGTATCAGTACCGGTACCTGAGCCCGACTTACGAAGTAGGTCCGTTCGATCCGGAAGAAGCCGCATACTGGCTCCCGGTCGACACCTACACGGGCGGCGCCGAACATGCAGTGATGCACCTGATGTACACCCGGTTTTTCACCAAGGCGATGCGCGATCTGGGAATGTTCGAGTCGACCGAGGTTGCGATGCGCGCACATCAACGAGATCCGGCCGGGGCGTTCGACGAGCCGATGACGATGTATCGCAGCCAAGGCCAGATCCTGGGCGGCGAGCGGAAAGGCGACGTCGTTGTCGTACACGGCGAGTTCGACCAGAACCGGGTCGTCGCCACCCGCGTCGAGGTCGTGCAAGGCTCTGGCCAGAAGGACGGCTCGCTCCAGACTGACGTGGTGGTCGTGGGAGAGATCGTGAGGCGCACCGAGACCGTGTTGCAGGTTGCGCCGGCCGATGGCGGCGGGCACGTGACCGTCGAGGTCCCGGATTCGGCCGAAGTGAGTATCCCTGGAGTGCCAGGCGAGAACGATGTCACTCAGCTCCGTCATCACCTCGACGTGCAACGGATGTCGAAATCCAAGGGAAACGTCGTCAATCCTGATGAGCTGACCGAGGCCTACGGAGCCGATACCGTTCGCACCTACCTGATGTTCGCATTCGAGTGGGAAAAGGGCGGACCTTGGGACGGTCGAGGTATCAAGGGCGCCCACCGGTTCATCATCGATGTGTGGCGGCTGGGGCGTCTGGAATACACAGCAGGCTCCGTTGCCGAGGTGGCGACAGCCGCGCTTCGGCGCCAGGCACACAAGGCGATTGACAAAGTCGGTCGTGACCTGGAAGGTTTCCGTTGGAACACCGCCGTTGCCGAGCTGATGAAGCTGCGGAACGCAATTAACGACGCTCGCTCAGCCGGCAACGTGGCACCGCAAGCCCATCGCGAGGCGGTGGAACTTCTCGTCACCATGCTGGCGCCGATCGCTCCACACGTCACCGAAGAGGTTTGGCATGCGCTTGAGGGGCAAGGAAGCATCCATGAGCGACCGTGGCCGGAGTTCGACCCGGAGATAGCCAAGGATGACTCGGTGACCATGGTCGTGCAGGTGAATGGGAAGGTCAGAGGAACGGTCGAGGTCGACTCGATGATTTCCGAGGAGGATGCGATCGCCGCTGCCATGGCCATAGGCAACGTCGCCACCCACATCGAGGGCAAAGAGGTCCGCAGGCTCATAGCCCGCCAGCCGAAGCTGGTCAACATCGTCGTCTGACCGACTCAGCGCCGCAGCTTTCTTGGATTCGGTTCCCGGGTTGTCGCTCGCCTGGTCCGCTCGATCGGACGTCGACCCTTCGAGCGTGGTAGTGAGATCGGCCCCCCGGTGGCTCAGACCGATTCGGATTGGCCGGTTTTCGGCGATAGCGCTTCCCTGGGCCATCTATGTGACGCCTTCGGGCCTGGCAGGGCCGTTGCGCGATCTCGCCCCTCTCATTGTCCACGAACTCGTGCATATCGAGCAGTGGCGTGAACTCGGGCGATTCAGGTTCCCTTTTCGATATGTCGGCGCTTACGTCCTGGCCAGATCCCGTGGCCAAGACGCAGCCGCCGCCTACCGGGATCTAGGCTTCGAAAGAGCTGCGAGATCCATCCAGGCCTCCCTTTTTCCGGCGGATTGAAACCTCACTATCGGTGAGTGTTTTGCCGATGTATGGCTTGTGGGTATGTACAAGAGGCTCAGCCAGTTCGAGATGGCATTGCCCACTCGCGCCGTCTACGTCTTGGTGCCCCTTGGCTTTGTGGCTGAGTGGGTTCGCAAAGTCGAGACAGGAGAAGTGGTCAGACCGACATTTTTCTTGTTCGCCCTGATTGCTCTATACGCCGCCTACGAGGCGAAACACAAAAAACGGGCAGAACGAGTCCTATTGGTCATCGCTCTCACGGTCGGAGCCAGCAGCGCCCTGCGGGCGGCCGGACAGGACTATGGCGGCCCTGATCCAGCGGCTGCCCTCCTCGCGCTCGGAGGGATCGGTATGTTCCTCGTAATGCTGTCAGAGCGCCCTAATTGGTTCCTTTCGACGATCTATGGCAACGCAGTGCTGACTTGGGTGGTCGGCATTTCAGGTCTCGAACAGAAATCGCTGCGTGACCTGGTCAGTCGAATCGGCGTGACGGTGGCAATGGTCGCCCTCGCGCCGTGGCTGGTCGGACGGCTCAGACGAACTCTGGTTACGGTCACCAGGGAGCAGGCGGCCAGATTGAAACTTCAGGATTCCGTATCCGTGGCCGTCAAGGCGGTCGTAGTGGGTGGCTCGGCGAGCCTCGAGGAAGCTGCGATCGGTCTTTGCGAAGGTTCCGATGTAGACGTCGTTGTGATTGAGCGGTACCGAGGCGCGCGGCAGCGATTGATCCCGAACATGGCATGGACGTCTGGAAACGTGGAGGGATTCGATCTCGGACTGGACCAGCCATTGGATCTGTGGGAGGCCAACATCCTCACCGAAGGCGGAAGTGTGCAGAGGCGGGGGCCTATGCACGAACTCGTGGTCCCCATTAGGGGTCCCGCAGGTGTCCTCGGCAGTGTGCGGTTGGTAGCGGGATCGGCGAAGAGCCTGGGCGGCTCTCAGGCCGACCACGTCGAGTCGTTGGCCGAGATCGTCGGAGTGACTTGGCGGCGAGAGGCCGCCGAAGAACTGGCAGATCGACGACAAGGCCGGCTCGAGGCAGAATCAAAACGTGAAGAGGCGCTTGCGACAGTGGCGAGATCTCTGCTTGTCACGAAAGGTGATGAATCGCTTGTTACCTCGGTGGCGGCCGTAGTTCGTTCCACCAGCGCGGACATTGGGGTCATAGGTCGGGTCACAGATGACCCACAGGAACAGTTGTTGGTCGTCCGAATGGAGCCAGGTTCAGGGATCGTGACCACCAGAGCGAGGATCGTCCCAGACCCTGACGCCCTCGAGGCCCTTGGCAACGGTCGTTCTGTTGAATCGGGCTACGGGGCCTCTGAGGTACCAAAGGCGTTGACCCGAGAGGGTGTCGAGTCCATGCTCACTGCGCCAGTGAGGGTCAGGGGGTCGCTCGTAGGCTCGATAGCACTCGCATCGAGATACAACGGTCACATGTGGCCGTCAGGTGATCGCTCGGTTCTGGAAAGGGCGGCGGTGCTGATCGGGGCATTCTGGGAGGGGGAGGACAACGAATCGACTCTGAGGGAGTTGCTCCGTTCAAAGGACCGCTTCATCGCATCGGTATCTCACGAACTCAGAACGCCGTTGACCGCCGTTCTCGGCTTGGCGACGGCTCTCGCCGAGACCGATGGCGATCTCGGCGAGGAGGAGCGGATCGAGCTCGCATCTGTAGTGGCGGAGCAGGCCGGTGACGTGAGTCACATTGTCGAAGACCTGCTGGTGGCGGCCAGAGCAGAGTCCGAGATGCTCACGATCGTTCCAGACATCTTCGAAATCGACGTGGAAGTCGCCAGAGTCATCGAACGATTCAGCCACGAGGTAGAGCTACATGCCGACAGCGGTGCTACAGCGTTCGCAGATGTCTACAGAGTTCGCCAGATCCTGCGTAACCTCGTAACCAATGCGGTGCGCTATGGGGGGCCCAAGGTCGTGGCGAAGACCTCGGTGAACGAATCGACCGTCGAGGTCAGGGTATCCGACAACGGTGAGGGGGTTTCTCAGGATCATGCAGAACACATCTTCGACCCGTACGTGCGGGCCCACAACGCGGTCGGAAACCCGGATTCGGTTGGCCTCGGATTGGCGGTCGCAAGGCAGCTCGCGAGGCTGATGGGCGGCGACGTGAACTACCATCGGACCGACGTGACGACGTTCTGTTTGACGTTGCCCCGCCACCCGGATGGGGTGGATTCCGGATCAGTAGGAGGACAAACCGCCGTCAATCAGGATCTCGCTTCCAGACAGGTAACCGCCTTGTTCGGCGGCGAGAAAGACGGCGATTCGTTCGAAGTCCTCGGGGTCTCCCCATCTGGCAAGAGGAACTCTTGAGCGGATCATGTCGGCGAACCCCTCTTTGGCTTGCCAATCAGCAGTCATCTCACTTCTAACGAAACCCGGCGAAATCACATTCACATTGATGCCCTTGCGGCCGACCTCGGCAGCGAGGGATCTTGCCAACTGGCGAATGCCGCCTTTTGACGCCGAGTAATGAGGGCTGAGGGGAAGCCCCTTGGAAGCGGCGACAGAGGCCACAGCCACGATCGATCCGCCCTCGCCTCGCTGCAGCATGTGGGCAACAACGGCTTGCATGCACAAGAATGCCCCTGTCACATTTACGTCCATGACCCGCTGAAACTCCTCAGGCGTCATGTCGGTGAACGGAGCGGCGCCGGAAATACCGGCATTCACGAACAACGAATGCACCGCGCCGAAACGATCGAGGGTCTCGGCCATTGCCGCTGTCACCGATCCAGGCTCGGCGACGTCACAGCGAACGGTGAGGACCTCGGCCCCTAGCTCTCGCAAGCGAGCGGCCGCTGATGCGTTCTTGCTTTCGCTGCGCGCCCAGATGACCAGATTGGCGCCCTGTTTGGCTAACCCCGTGGCGAGACCGAGACCGATGCCTCCGTTGCCTCCGGTCACTACAGACGTGTGCGAAGTCAGATCAAATAGGCCCATGTTGACGAGACTAATGGTGTTCCTGGGTTCATCGTTGGTAGTAGCGGTACTCGTATCGGGTCGTGAATCCCGCCTGGTCGTACAAGCTGACGGCCGCGAGATTGTCGTCTTGGACCTGCAGCATGATCTCGGCTGCGCCCTCGGATGAGGCGTGGGCGAGCAGTGTCGCCAGAGTCCTCGCGGCGTATCCTGATCGGCGGTGTTCTGGGTCGGTCTTCATATTGAAGATCATGGCAAATCCATCGCTGAGAGTGACTTGGCCGATCGCCCTCGTGCTGCCATCCATTGCAAGTTCGGCAAAGCCGGACGGGAGGCTGGTCATGGCCGATAGCTGATCGAAGTGGCGGCCGTACTCGGATCCTTGCGGCCTGCCTGCGACGAGAAGCTCTCGCCACTGCTGGGTCGGCAGGGCCGTCACTCTCACATTCTGATCGAACCCTGCAGAGTCTGCGGTCCTGGTCATCACCTTCGTCGTGTCTGTTTCGGCGTAACCCCGCTCGATCAATCTGGCCATCAGGTCATGAGGCGCCAACTCGGTCAGTCGGAAGACGGGCGGGATGCCGTGGTCGTCGAACCAGCTCTCGGCCCGGCCGATGGCTGTGTCGAGATCGCTGCCTGGGTCACCCATGGGGGTTACGGAGTTGTTCCTGCGAGTCATGCCATCGGTGGCGCGAAGGATCCACTCGCCGAGCCATTCCTCGGTGAACGCCGGCCAGGTCTCGAATCCGATCAGCTCCATCTGCCGGGTTGATGCACTCACTCGATGATGATCGAGTCGAGGCCAGGCTCAGGGTCCGGGTAGCGCATTTCGAGCGATTCGAGGGTCTCGACGAGCACCTCGGAGATCATCAGGTTTCGGTACCACTTGCGGTCAGCGGGCACGACATACCAGGGAGCCCACTCGGTAGAAGTGCGCTCGAGCGCATCCTGGTAGGCGTCGAGGTAGTCATCCCAGAGTTTGCGTTCATCAAGATCGCCCGCGGCGAACTTCCAGTTCTTCTCCTGGATGTCGAGGCGGTCCTGGAGCCGCGCCTTCTGTTCGTCCTTGGAGATATGCAGGAAGAACTTCAGGATTGTTGTGCCCTCGTCGGCCAGGCGTTTTTCGAACTGGTTGATGTGTTCGTAGCGCCTGCCCCAAACTTCTTCTGGCACCAGGTCGTGCACCCTTACTACGAGGACGTCCTCGTAGTGGCTGCGATTGAAGATCGTGATCTCTCCACGCTTCGGCGTTCTTGCGTGCACTCGCCACAGATAGTCGTGGGCCATTTCCTCTGTCGTCGGCTTCTTGAAGGAGGCCACAGTGACGCCCTGGGGATTGGTCCCGTCGAACACGTGGCGGATTGTGCCGTCCTTGCCGCCGGTGTCCATGGCCTGGAGAACGATCAGCACTTTGTGCCGGTTTTCCGCGTAAAGCACCTCCTGAAGGATTTCTAGGCGGGCATTGAGGTTGGAGGCGAGTTTGCGGCCCTCCTTCTTCGCACCTTCGAAGGCTGCCGAGTCAGCAGGATCAAGGCTCCGCAGGTCGAGGTCAGAGCCTGGCGTTACGCGGTATCGATTCATGGGCCAGACCTTAGAGGCCAGGCGGAGCTCCAAGGGATCCCGACAGACATCTTCCCGTCGAGTTCGACTTTTGGTACAACGAACCTGGCGAATGACTTCCCCACATCAATACGACCTCCCTGCTTCAACACGGCCCGGCTTCCAAAGACCGGCGAGGACACAGGACGGGATGAGGGGAGAAACGGTTGGGGGAGCAGCAGCGGCTGGCAAGATTCGCCCTGGTCGCGCTGAGCGGCGTAGCGGTCTTGGCAGGCATCTGGCTGGGCCTACGCTCTCCAGAGCCAGTCCCAGTCGAAGTCGAGACACTCGGAGGCGCCAGCCTCCAGGCCGGGTCGCGAGAGGCCACGACATCGCCGCTTCGCTCGCTTGTCCACGTTTCCGGTGCCGTGGCCGACCCTGGATTGGTCGTCTTGGCAGAGGGTGACAGGGTCGCAGACGCGGTCGCGGCGGCGGGAGGGGTGCTCGCCTACGCCGACCTCTCGGCGATCAATCTCGCAGACTCGGTTTCGGACGGCCAGCAGATCATCGTGCCTGGCGGGGTGCTGGGAAGTGGACCGGGATTCTCGGGTGGGGTTGTCGGCCTTGATGATGGACTGGTCCACCTCAATACTGCGACCGCCGAGGAGCTCGAAGCTTTGCCAGGAGTGGGCGAGGTCCTCGCCATGCGGATCATCGCTCGTCGAGAATCGAACGGACCCTTCGAATCCGTAGAGGACCTACTTGACGTATCAGGAATCGGCGAACGCAAACTGGCAGGCCTGCGTGACATTGCCACGGTGCCTTGAGTCGACTGGCCCTACCGGTTGGCCTCGAACGGTGGTGGGTCGCCGCCGCCGGCATCGTGTGGGTAGGCGTTGTCGTCGGGATGGATTTCGGCTGGCCCTTGGCGCTGACTGCTCTCGGCCTTGCCTTGTTGCTCAGGCGGTGGCCTGCGCCGGCGTGGTCCTTCGGGTTGCTCGCGGTCGCCATCCTGGTGGGTTGGACGGGCGCAGAACGCGCCTCGGCGGCGGTGGCGCCCCCCGATCTCGAAGGGGAAGTGACGTTGCAGGTGGATGTGCTCACGGATGCCAGGTCTGGAGCTTTCGACAGTTGGATTCTGGCCCGTCCCGTCGCGGTTGAACGTGACGGGACGGCTCGTCCATGGCGTGGCCCGATCGGGCTTGTGGCAAGCGCCGACGGATCTGATTGGTCGCGCGGTGACCGAGTCCGGATACGGGGGAGGTTTGTGGGACGCTCGGGCCGGGCGGCTGGTGACCCATATGCGTGGCGGATGCGTCCGGACGAGGTCCTCCAAATTGAAAGCGAATCAGGGTGGCTGGTCCAGGCGGCCGACATGGTCAGGGGTCGAATCGGCGACTCGCTGAGTGGGCAAGATGATCGCTCTGCGGCGGCCTTGGTCTCCGGATTCTTGATCGGTGATGTGCGTGAGCTCGCCAAAGTCGACAGCGAGGCGATGCGGGCCGCAGGGCTCAGCCACTTCGTCGCGGTGTCCGGCTCGAACGTCGCCTTGTTCCTGCTCGTCTGGTGGGTACTACTGGCCCCCATGGTCAGGGGCCCTGGCCGCCGAGCAATTGGGGGAATCGTCGGCCTGGCTCTGTTCGGGCTCATCACCAGGTGGGAACCATCAGTGATCAGGGCAGCGACCATGGCCGGCCTGGTGTTGGTTGGAAGGGCCGCTGGAGTGCCGGTGACCATCTGGACCGCCTTGGGCAGCGCCGTCTCGTTGGTACTGGTAGCGGCTCCCGAGTTGGCCCTCGATGTCGGATTCCAACTGTCGGTGGCGGCGACTGCCGGAGTCTTGGCGGGCTCGAGGGCCTTGGTTGGGATCGGACCACGCTGGCTCGCTCTCCCGCTCGGTGTGACGCTGGCCGCCCAGTTGGCGGTGGCGCCGATCCTCTTGGCGACGTTCGGCAAAGTGCCTGTGTGGTCACCCATCGCCAACCTGCTGGCTGCTCCGCTGGTCACGGCCGCCACTGCCCTCGGCGGTTTGGGCGCCCTGGGGATCGAGCCGGCCACCCAAGTGGCCGTGCGGATCGCGGCGTTCGTGCTGAAGATCGCCCAGGCGGTGGCCGACCTTCCGTCGGTTGGATGGGTCGGATTCATCGTCGGACTGGGACTCATCTGGGTGGCTGTCAGATTCAGGAGGCTCAGGCCGATTCTTGCCCTGGGTGGGATCCTGGTTGTGGCGACAGGTCTGGTCCCCCGCCAGCCGATCGAGGGACCGGCGATCGTATTCCTCGACGTGGGGCAGGGTGACGCGATCCTGCTGGTCGGCGAGGATGGAGGGACCGTTCTCATCGACGGCGGCCCAGACCCGCTGGTGATAGCCGCCGCTCTGGCCAGGCAGGGAATACGGCGGATCGACCTGGCCATCGTCACCCATGCGGACGCCGACCACCTGGTCGGGATTCTGGAAGTCGTGCGTCGGATGCCGGTCGGCTTGCTGTGGCGGCCGAACCCGACCGGAGGTGACCCACGGCTTGACGATCTGAACGACGTCGCGTCCCGTGGTGGCCTGCCAATCGAGATCCCCCAGGTGGGAGACATCGTCTCGGTCGGTGGGGTGCGGATTTCCGTGATCGGCCCGCTGCGCAGGTACGCATCCAGCAACGACGAGGGCATCGTAGTTGTTGCCGAAGTAGGTGGCCTCACGGCGCTGCTGGCAGGAGACACCGAGGCCAGCGCGCAGCGCGAGTTTGGAATGCCCTCTGTGGATATTCTCAAAGTGCCTCACCACGGATCGAGAACGACCGATCTGGGCTGGTTGGCGAGCACAGATGCCTCGGTTGCCGTGATCTCGGTCGGCGAGAACGACTTTGGTCACCCGACACCCGAAGTCCTCGCAGTGCTCGAATCCCTACCGCTCGAGATCAGGCGCACCGACCTCGAAGGTGACATCATCCTGAATGGGTGAGGTATCCGAAACCAGGGGTCGGAGTCCGTAGCGAGCGCCGCACTACCCTGACTGGCCGGAGGTGTCTTGTCTGGCAAAGTTGAGCTCGTCAACCCGTTGGCCGGGAATCGAGTGATGATCGGTGGCAAGGGAATCACATTGATGGGCGTGATCAACCGATCGCCGGAGTCTGCCAACCGTGACGTGTACGCGGATTCGCCGGATGCGGCATTGGCCCTGGCACAGCGGTTCGTCTCGGCGGGGGTGACCGTGATTGATGTAGGCGGGCAGTCATCCAACTACGAAAACCCCGAGATCGACGCGTCTTTGGAGTTGGACCGGCTCTTGCCGACGATCCGAGCCCTGGCGGAGGCCGGCCATATAGTGTCGGTTGACACCTGGAAGCCGGAGGTGGCCAAACGCAGTGTTGAGGCTGGTGCGGCGCTGGTCAACGACACCGGCGGGCTGCAAGACGAGCGGATGATCGAGGTGGTTGCAGAGGCGCAGGTGCCGGCCGTCCTCATGCACATCGAGGGCACGAAGCCTCTCGAGGTCGGAACCTACGAGTCGCGATCTGGCAAACCCGCCCGAATCGCCGAGTGGATGAATGAACACCTTGCCAGTCTCGCCGGTCGGGGGGTCAAGGAATTGATCATCGACCCAGGTGTCGCCATCAGCTATCGAACCGACTACGACGAATATTCGAAGGCCCAATTCGAGGTCGCCGAGCATTTGGATGGGCTGGTCGATGTCGGTCGCCCTGTCCTGTACGCGGTCCCCCGCAAGGACGCGAGGCACCGGAATGTGGCTCTTGCCGCTTTGGCGATGGCTTCAGGCGCCGCGATGTTGCGTATCCACGACGTCGAGGCCATCGGCGACGTTGCGTGGCTGATGCGGCGTCTCCCCAACCAACCAAACCAGAAAGGTGTCGCATGAAGATCCTCGTCACGGGTTCGGCCAAAGGTCTCGGTCGAGCGCTGGTGGAACGCCTGGCGGCGCCCGGTCGACAGATCGTGGTGCACTACCGGTCCAGCCGAGGCCCGGCGCAGGAGGCCGCCGTAGCCGTTGAGGCGCTCGGGGCCAAGGCCCATCTTGTTGCTGCCGACCTCTCCTCGGCCGCCGGGGCCGCGGCGATTGGAGATTTTGTCAGGGCGGAGTTGGGAGGACTGGACGTCCTGGTCAACAACGTAGGTGGGTTCATCGTCAAACATCTCGACGACCTGACGTCTGAGGAATGGGAGAGCCAGCTCGCCTCGACCGTCTCGGCCACCTTTCACATGACCAAGGCTGTCACGAATTTGCTGAGGGAGTCAGGGCGAGGGCGAATCATCAACTTGTCGGACTCTGGCGCAGACAGACTGTCGGCCAGGCCCCGCAATCTCCCGTACTACGTGGGCAAGACGGGGGTGCTGATCGTGACCAGGACGATGGCCGTCACGGAAGCACCGTTCGGAGTCACAGTGAACGCCATCATGCCCGGCGTGCTTGACAACTCCGATCCGCTTCCAGCCATCACCAAGATTCCGGCCGGGCGGCATGGCTCGCTTGACGATGTCGGCGAAGCGGTTGAATTTCTGGTGTCAGAGGAGGCGAGCTACATCACCGGCTCGTTCATTCAGGTCGGTGGAGGGTGGAACCTGTGACAGCCGGAGGCTTGGCTGGGTGAAACACCTCGTGCATCTCAAGGGGCCGTCGGACGCCGGGCCAGGCGAACGCCAGCAGATGGGGGAGCGGTCCAAGGCGATCTTCGAACAGGCCGGGGTCGAACCGGCCGACGTCGTGCGGGTCGACGTTCCGGCACGGGGAGCGTCCGAAAGCACAGAGGGGACTATGCGCACCGAGGTCGATCCGGTGGTGCCTGCCCTGCAATCCGGGTCCTTGTTCGGTGGAAAGACCGGGCTGCTGGTCGTCGAGGCCAATGCGCTCAGGTCTGGCGAGGCCTACACCATCGCCGAGCTGTTGGATTTGGCCGATCCAGACGCCGTTCAAGTCGTGCTCGAAACGACTGGTGCGTTGGCCTCGCCTTTGGCCAAGGTCCTCAAGGCGGGCGGCGAGGTGATTGCCGTCAAGAAGTTGCGTGAGCGTGATGCGACCGGTTGGGTGGTCGGTGAGGCGAGGTCGCGCAGACTCAACCTTTCCAAGGACGCTGTCGACGCCCTGGTCGAGCGATTCGGTTCAGACGTCGCGGGCCTCGGTCAGGCTCTCGACCAGTTGGCGGTGGCCTCAGAGCCGATCACCCCCGAGATGGTGCGGGATAGGTTCCGCAACCGTCCAGACGAGCCGATGTGGCTATTCGGAGACGCGGTAGCCGCCGGGGACGTCGGAAAGTCCCTACGGAGGCTGCACGACTTCCTGACCCACAGCCATCCGCTGGTCCTACTCGCCTTCTTGGAAAAGGACCTGAAACGCCGGGCGCTGGCTGCGGCCGCCCCAGACGTTGAGACCTATGCGGGTTGGGTCAAGTCGAAACCGGATGCCTTCCCGGTGAAGAAGGCGTGGAGAGCGAGATCATCGGTAAGCGACGACGACCTACGCAAGGCCTTGTCCGCCCTGACCAGAGCAGACGAAACAATGAAAACCCAACCAGAGGAAACCCAGCTTGTCACTCTGGAACGCCTGACAGTCGCCCTCTGTTACTGGTACAGAAAGTGATTCGCCTGCGAACCTAGTCAGCGAGGATGCGGGTTACCTGGCGGGTTAGTTGGCTTTTGTGACGAGCTGCGGTGTTCTTCTTGAGGATCCCACTGGCGGCGGCTTTGTCGATTCGCATCTGGGCGAGTCGCAGGGCCTCGGTGGCCGATTCTTGATCGCCGGATTCGGCCGCCGCAACGGCGCTCTTGGCCCTGGTCTTGAGCTCGGACCGCGCGGCCTTGTTTCGCTGCCGACGGACTTCGTTCTGCCGGTTGCGCTTGATCTGGGATTTGATGTTCGCCATGTCTGCCTTGGTTTGGGAGATGTCTCGCTTCTCGGCAAGCGACCGAGGGTCTAGCCACGCGTCGCCGTTCAAAGATTCGAACCAGAGAGCCTGAATGCGCGCCGACAAAAGGCGCATCGCCAGGACGAGAGGCTAGCAGCCTGCCAGACGCCGGTACAATGCGGAAACCCCTCCGGAGCCTCCACTTCAGTGCTGCCCAACGACCGAATCCGCAATTTCAGCATCATCGCCCACATCGACCATGGGAAGTCGACCCTGGCCGATCGTCTGCTCGAGCGGACAGGCGCGATTTCTGAACGGGAAATGAAAGAACAAATCCTCGACACAATGGATATCGAGCGTGAGCGCGGCATCACGATCAAGGCCCAGGCGGTTCGCCTCGACTACAGGGCGCAGGACGGAACCGACTACATCGTGAATCTGATCGACACGCCCGGCCATGTCGACTTCACATACGAGGTCTCCAGGTCCCTGGCTGCTTGCGAGGGAGCATTGCTGCTGGTCGATGCCGCCCAGGGGGTGGAAGCCCAAACACTCGCCAACGCTTATCTGGCCATCGAAGCGGGCCTCGAGATCATCCCGGTGATGAACAAGATCGATCTGCCCTCGGCCGAACCCGATCGGGTGGCGGCAGAGCTGGCCGGCGTGCTCGGAGTAGATGTTGGCGACGTCTTGTCGGTTTCCGCCAAGACAGGAGAGGGCGTCGAGGAGCTGTTTGAGCGAATCGTGGCCGATGTTCCGCCGCCGGCCGGCCAAGCCACAGATCCGCTGAGAGCTCTGATATTCGACTCGTATTACGACGCCTACCGAGGAGTCGTGTCGTACTTCCGGGTCGTAGACGGCTCGATCTCCGACGGTGACCAGATCAGGTTTTCGGCCACAGGGGATCGCCACGAGGTAACCGAGGTCGGTGTGCTGACCCCCGCCGCGGTCGCCAAGGACAGCCTCGGGCCAGGTGAGGTGGGCTATCTGATCACCGGGATCAAACAGATCGGCCAAGCCAAGGTTGGCGACACGATCATCAACGCCGCGGACAACAACGTCGAACCGCTGCCCGGATACGCCGAACCCAAATCGATGGTTTTCTCAGGCCTTTTTCCGTCGGATGGAGAGGACTTCGAACGACTTCGTGAGGCGCTGGACAAGCTGAGACTCAATGATGCATCGCTGGTCTATGAGCCGGAGTCATCTCGGGCGCTCGGGTTCGGTTTCAGGGTCGGGTTCCTCGGCCTGCTGCACATGGACATCATCAGGGAACGCCTGGAGCGCGAATATGGCCTCGACCTGGTGGCCACCTTCCCTTCCGTCGCCTACCGAGTGACCAAGGACGACGGAACCGAGCTCGAGGTCCGATCGCCCCAAGATCTTCCGGACCCCAACAGCCTCGCGAAACTCCAGGAGCCATATGTGCGGGCGATGATCCTTGCCCCATCCGAATACATCGGCACGATCATGGAGCTGGTGCTCACCAAACGTGGCCTACAGACCAATATGAACTACCTGAGCCCCGAGCGGGTGGAGCTCACATACGACATCCCGCTTGCCGAGGTGGTGTTCGATTTCTTTGACACGCTCAAATCGCGTACTAGAGGGTTCGCCTCGCTCGACTATGAGCCGATCGGTTATCGGGAGTCAAAACTCGCCAAGGTCGACATCTTGTTGAACGGTCAGTCGGTGGACGCCTTCTCGGCGATCTGTCACCGCGACAAAGCCTACGACTACGGCAAGTCGATGGTGGGAAGGCTGCGAAAACTCATCCCTCGACAGCTGTTCGACGTGCCGATCCAGGCCGCGGTCGGGAGCCGCATAATCGCCAGGGAGACCGTCAAGGCCCGCCGCAAGGACGTAACGGCCAAGTGTTATGGCGGGGACATTTCGCGCAAGCGCAAACTTCTCGAGAAACAGAAGGAGGGCAAGAAGCGCATGAAGATGGTCGGATCCGTCGAGGTGCCCCAGGAAGCGTTCATCTCTGCGCTCCGGGTCGACAGCGACGAGTGAGGCAAGCCCATGCAGGCCCCCAATTCCCCCGCTCTGGCCGATGCCGCGGCCAACTGGACGGGCGCCTACGTGCACATCCCCTTCTGTGCCAGGGTGTGTCCATACTGCGACTTCGCGGTTGTGCAGGGCCAGGACGATCAGGTCGGCCGGTACATCGAGGCGCTGGTCACCGAGATCTCGGTCGGCGGGTCGTGGCGGCCACTCGACGCCGTTTTCGTCGGGGGAGGCACGCCATCGCGGATCGACCCTGGTCTACTCGTAGCCTTGATCGAGCGTCTGGCCGAAGTTCACGGCCTGAACCCGGACGCCGAGGTCACGATGGAGGCCAATCCTGAGGACTGGTCTTCTGAGAAATCTGACGGGTTCAGGCGGGCGGGGGTGACCAGGGTCAGTTTCGGCGCCCAATCGTTTGATCCAGTGACCCTCGGCACGCTCGGCAGGAGACACGGACCGGCCGATATCATGCGAGCGGTCGAGCGAGCACGAACCTCGGGTTTCAGCTCGATCAGCCTCGACCTCATCCTCGGTACGGTCGGCGAGTCTTTGGTCTCATGGGAGGCGACCCTGGATGACGCGCTCGAACTGCCCATCGACCATGTTTCCATCTATGCCCTGACGATCGAACGTGGCACTCCCTTCGGGCGGGCGGTGGCTGCCGGCGGTCCAAGCCCCAACGAGGATGACCAGGCAGACAAATACGAGTTGGCGGTCAGGAGGCTGGGAGAGCGAGGCTTCGTCCAGTATGAAACATCGAATTTCGCCAAACCTGGCCACGCCTGCCGCTACAACCTCACTGCCTGGGCCCAGGGCGAATACGTTGCCTATGGCCTAGGCGCCCATCGCCACCTCGATGGCACCAGAAGCTGGAACGTTCGCCGCTTCGACGCCTACCTGAACCGGATCGAATCGGGTGAGTCACCAATCGCCAACTCGGAGGCGCTCGATGCAATCGCCAAAGAGGAGGAGCGACTTATCGTTGGGCTGCGTCGTCTGGCCGGAGTCGAGGCTGGGGAGCGAGGCAGACGGTGGCTCGCCGGTTCGGCCGGTCAAAGATTGGCAGAGGCAGGACTCGTGAAATTGACCGAAGGCCGCCTGGTCGTCACCGATCCATTGAAGGCCGACACCGTCGCCCGCGAGATCGTCGGGGCGTGAGCGAGGTCACCCGCAATACTTCTTGAACCACTGTGCCAGCATCGGGTATCGGTGTAGCCGGCGCGGGCCACGTCTGGAGACGATCTACACGGCGGCGTCGATCAGAGCCCGCCACCATAGACCCCGCCCACATCGACCACGATGGTGGATCATCAACCAGCCAACTCAGATCATCCGCGCCGAGCGAACTGTCATGTTCAGGGGGGTTTTCCGCTGGTGGTGTATGTGTGGCCTAGTTTGGTGGTCCATTGGTGGTCACCGTCGGCCAGGGCCTGGTGGGTCCATCCGGCCTCATGTTTGATCCGGTGGTCGTGGCGGCACAACGGTGCGAGGTTGCTGACCGTGGTTGGTCCGCCAGCGGCCCATGGGACCCGGTGGTCGAGGTCACAGGCGACGACGGGCATGCGACATCCGGGGAAAATGCAGGTCCGGTCGCGGGCTTGGACGTGGCGGCGTTGGCTAGCGGTGGGTCGACGCCTAGTGGTCCCGTTAAACACAGGAACTGAGGTTTGGGGGTCGGTGACTGTGTACCGCCACTCAGCAGAGTCTTGTTGTTGTTCTGTGATCTGGCGGGCGATATCGGCGATGACCGGCCCGTATCCCCCCAGGTCTCCTGGGCGGTCGGCCAATCTGGCCAACGTTTGCAGGTCGACGTGGATATCTACCACACCCCTACCCAAAGAGGCTGCGGTCGGGGTTCCTTCGAGGAGATCCAAGAACACGTCAGCCCTGAGCTGGTCCATGCTGCGGGTTTCAAACGAAGTCTTCAGGCTCTTGGCCAAAGCGCTGATCCGTCGGGTCACCGCCACAGCCCGATCCGGAGCCAGATCGTATACGAACAGGTTGGCGGTCCCAGCCTCGGTGGGCTGGCACACCACCCGACGTTGCGCCTCAGCGTCCTCATAACGCTGTTGGGCTTCTTCGGGGTCGGCTTCGATACACAGGCGGGTAATCCGAGCCCGTAGTTGGCCGGTGGTCAATCGGGGGGCCTGGGCGATGATGCGATCCACCACAGCCTGAGCGGTCGCCTCAGAAAGATGGGCAGTGCCATACAAGATCGTTTTCGCCCGTCGCACATCAATATCACCGGCGGCAAGAGCGTCCGATACTCGGGGTAGGCGCTGCTTGAGATCGAGGGCAAAGGCGAGTTCGTTGTCAGCGGCCCGGCGGGTCAGACGCAGGGCGACTCGGATCTCGGCAGCAGCCGATTCGGTCGCCAACTCTGGGTCGTCGTCTAGTTCGTCCATGAAGTCCGATACCGACGCCATCGTTTCATACACGCGTGCAGCGAAGTGTGACGCCATGCGCTGCTGGGCTCGCAAGACGACGATGCGGTCATGGCCAGACAGTTTGTCTAGGTCGACCGCGGACAGGATCGCAGCCAGGAAAACGCCTGGTTCCATCTGATCAAGACCGGCTGGAATCACCTCAGAATGCGGACCAACCGCTGTGTCGAACATACGTTCGATCGTACCACACCCCCACGACAGAAAACACCCCTCCACCAGGCCTTTCTCAACACCAAACCGGCCCATCAAGCCCACGATCTCTGGCTACTGCATTGATACGGCCGAGGATATTGACGGTTGGAGCAACCCGGCCCGACTCATAAGACGAGAGACACTGGGCCGACTTCCCAATCATCAGAGCGAGATCCCGTACGGCAACCTGTCTCTCGGCTTCCGTATTGGTGGAGCGGCTCCAATCCTGATCGAGGTGCTTGGCTGGTTGCTCCTCCTGAATCTTGAGATGGTGATCTGACATAGAAGCAAGAGAAGATGACGGCTTGTTGCTTCCCTAGCGTCGACAAAGGAAACTACCTGGGATGTTCCAGGGGTCTGCTGCACAAATAGGTGACATCTAGCGGTGTCGGCTACATGCAGGGAACCATGTTGTCGATGGCAAGCGGGCCGTACTCGCTTCAAGCCGACGATGAGGCTATCGGTAGCCTCGGTCAGCGCGAAGAAGCTTTGGTTGTCGAGTGGACGGATGTCGTCGAGTTCTGGACCGGTGAGGTGACATACCCCGACTTCTTTCGTCATCGTTCCGGCCATGCGGTCGTTCTCATACTCGACCGGGCCCGCCATGGCGGCTACGACATGGCGGTCCACCCTGATGATCTGGACATATGGCTCGCCGAACTGATGCGACGAGGGATCGAATCGACCTCCTGAGGTCTTCCATCACGGGTCGAGTTCCTTGCTTTTGCCGTCGAGTTTGCGTGCTACAACCTCTATGGAGTTCCTGAGACAAGGCCCATTCGTAGGACTACTCATCCCGACGCCGACCTTCGGTCCAGTGAGAACCTCCGGTTACCGCGAAACCTCAACAGGACAGCCCGACTCCGAGAAAACTACCGCCGGTGAGCTCGGAATGGGAACAGACAGCGTCTTGCATCGCCCGACCGGTTAGGAGACATTCTGGGTGCGATACCGTCGCCCGCGAGATTCTTACCGGCTGAGTTGCCCGACCCCTAAGGATTCTTCTCTAGGACCCCTAATATGTGGGCATGCTCGACGAACGGAAATCGGAGATCGTGAGAGCGGTCGTCGAAGAGCACATCAGAACAGGTGAACCTGTCAGCTCGAGGGCCACTCTCGAAGTCAGTGGGCTGTCGGTTTCGCCCGCAACCGTACGCAACGATCTCGCCGCGCTCGAGGCGGAAGGCTACGTCGTGCAACCCCACACCTCTGCCGGCCGAATACCCACCGCGTTGGCGTTTCGCTACTACGTCGACCATCTGTCGCCGAGGCGGCTTCGCAGGCACAACCAGGCTCGCATCGCGGAGTTCTTCTCCTCAGTGCACCTCGAGCTGGGTCGGCTGTTGAAGTCGACGACTTCGCTGCTTTCCGAGATCACCCAATATCCGGCTGTCGTCACGAGTCCTGGGCATTCCGTGACACGGTTCAGCGGCGCCCACCTGGTTCAAGTGAGCGCCGAATCCCTTCTGGTCGTGCTGGTCGGCGACGGGAGCCAAATCAGCCAAGAGGTGATCAGCCTGGCCCAAACTGCCGATCCGGCCGAGGTCGAAGCGGCTGAGCGCATAGTGAGGACATTGCTGATCCAGTCCGAGCTGGGGGTCGTCGATTTTGTCGATGCCATTCCGCCAAAAACTCCAAAGGCGATCCGGCTGATTGTTGAGTCTGTTGTCGGAACGGCTTCCAACGCACAAGTCCAAGACCAAGAGGTATACGTTCGCGGCACCGGTCAAATGGCCGGCGTTTGGGAGGATCTCAACAAAGTCCAGTCCGTCCTGGAGATTCTCGAACGTGAAGCTGCTCTACTCGAGCTGCTGGCTTCGATGCCGGTTGGCACCGCAGTGCAGATAGGCGGCGAACTTGGCCTCAGCGGTGACGCAGATGTCGCGATGGTTTCCACCAGCTACGACGTCAGTGGCGAAACGACCGGGCGGCTGGGCGTCATCGGACCCATGAGAATGGACTACGGTCGGGCAATCTCCGCCGTCGAAAAGGTCGGGGACGGGCTCGGCGAGAGCCTGACCGTTTCCGACGAGTGAGCGCATGGCAGATTATTACGAGGCACTGGGCGTACAACGCGACGCCCCTCCTGAGGAGATCAAGAAGGCTTTCAGGCGTCTCGCCCGCGAGACCCACCCAGATGCGAACCCTGATGATCCCGCTGCCGAGGCCCGCTTCCGGCAGATCGCCGAGGCGTACGAGGTGTTGTCCGACCCAGATCGCCGCGCCCGTTATGACCGCGGAGACACGATGGACCTCGGCGACCTGTTCTCGAATCTGGGCTCGTTCGACGATCTGATCCGGTCCGTTTTTGGAGATTCTGGCGGATTGTTCGGCGGGGGCGGCCGAGCTGCTGCCAACCGGGGTCGAGACATCAGGATTCCTGTCCAGATCACCCTCGAGGAAGCTGCGTTCGGCACCGTAAGCGAGGTCGAGTTCAGGGCTGCGGTTGGATGTGATGAGTGTGACGCGACTGGAGCGAAGCCGGGTTCCCATGTCGAAGTGTGCTCACAATGCGGAGGAGTCGGCCAGGTCAGAGTGGCCAGGCGGAGCATGTTCGGCTCAATGATGAGCATTGTCCCCTGCGAACAGTGCAGGGGCACCGGCAAGGTCATCCCAGACCCATGCCACACCTGTAGCGGCAGGGGAGTGGTCGAGGGGTCGCGCTCTGTGAGGGTCGATGTGCCCCAAGGAGTCTCAGACGGCACGAGGCTGCGTCTCAACAACGAAGGCGAAGCCGGAAGCAGGGGAGTGCGATCAGGCGATCTCTATGTTGACATCGGCGTCGCTCCACACTCGGACTTCGTAAGAGACGGTGACAACTTGATCTACGATTTGGCGATCGGGATCGCCCAGGCGACGCTCGGCACCGAAGTGGAAATCCCTCTCCTTGGCGATGCCGCCGAATCGGTACGGATTCCCCCTGGCACCCAACCGGGGGCAGTTGTCCGGTTGAAGGGCAAAGGAGTTGGCCGACTCGGTAGACGAGGTCGAGGTGACCTGTACGTTCGGGTTGCTGTCGACGTGCCGACCGATCTGAGCGCTGAGCAGCGTGATGCCCTCCAGGCCTATGCGGAGGCGAGGGACGAGACAGTGCAGAAGCCCTCCCGCTGGCGCTGATGGCCAAACACGTTCCCCACGTCTACCTCTCTGGCCCGTGGGACAAATCACAGCTCTCCCTCGAAGACCCTCAGTTTCGACACCTCTCAGGGGTGCTGAGGCGTGTGGATGGCAGCGCCCTCACCTACACGGACGGTCTTGGAACGATTGGGACGGGAACGTTGCATGGCCGTGCCATCGAGCGGGGCGCCGAGCAGGTCCTTGATGCACCAAGGCCTCTGGCTATCGCGGTTGCGCCACCCAAGTCCATCGACCGCGCCCGCTGGATCGTCGAAAAGCTCCAAGAGTTCGAGGTCGATGCTCTGATCTGGCTTCGCACCGAGAATGGCCAAGCCAGACCCCCCAAACCGGACAAGAGCGTCAAGTGGGCGATTTCCGCGTTGGAACAGAGCCGGGGTGGGTACCTGATGCGAATAGAACAGGTGGGCGGCTTTGACTCACTGCTTCGACCCTTGGTCGTAGCCGACCAGGCCGGGGTGAGCGCGGTGACGGCGATCAAGCAAGACGGTGCGATCTGTATAGCGATCGGACCAGAGGGAGGCTGGGCGCCAGGGGAGATTCCGAACGACGCACCAGTCATGTCGTTGGCGGACACAGTGCTCAGAATCGAGACTGCAGCCATCGCGGCTGCTGTTCTGGTTCGAACGATTTCTCGTTCAGACGGCAGTGACTAGTCCGCTGGTGCTACCTTGCGGCCGAGCATTGCCAACGGGCGAGGTGACCAAGTATTTCGCGGTCACGCAGCGTGATGCTGTTCGCGCGCAGCAAGGTTTGATAGCATGGGAGCCCCGAAGGGACGAAGGGCGGGAAGAGGCAGCATGTCAGAGTCATACAACCAGGCGGTCGGCCGCAGATTGCGGGCGATTCGCAAACAAAAGGGCCTTTCCCTCCAGGACGTCGAGGCCATCTCGACCCAGGAGTTCAAAGCGTCGGTTCTAGGCGCATACGAACGCGGAGAGAGAAGTCTTTCACTACCGCGCATGCAACGATTGGCCGGTTTCTACGGAGTACCGATCGATCAGCTGCTGCCACCAGACTCAAATGAGCCACGCCGAGGCGCAGCCTGGGCGAGCGGCGGCGTTCGCATCGATCTCAATCGTCTCGAATCGATGACTTCGGGATCAGGTGACATCCTCGAGCGATTCCTGCGAGCGATCCAACTGATGCGCCAAGACTTCAACGGTCGTGTTTTGACTATCCGCCGGAGCGACCTCCAGCTGCTGACCAGTCTTGTCAGCGATTCAGAGGAAGATATTGGCCAGGTTCTCGTGGAGCTAGGCCTCACTGAGGGCTCAGGCTCGTAGCACGGCGCTTAGTCCGTCGAACTGACAGATCTCTGGATATTGCCGATATCCTTCGATCTGGAGATCTCTCGCTGAGCGAGCCATCTGAGCCTGTATACTCCATAGATATCGATGCGGGTTTCCGATCGATCCCCTGCCCCTGAGTTTCTGATGCTTCCTGCTGCGTCCCCCGATCTGCGTATCAGCGTCCCGGACAACCGTCTCATGATGGAGTTGCTTGGTGACCGCGACATACATCTGCGCGCGCTCGAAAAGGCCTTCCCCGACACTTCCATCGTCGCCCGAGGAAACGAGTTCATCTTTGGCGGCGCCGGTGCAACCGATGCGCACACAACGGTCGCCGAGATGTTGCTCATGGCGCAGAGGGGCGAACAACTCGATCCACCAACCGTGCAGCGCATGGTGTCGATGGTCCGGGCCTCTGTCGAGGCTCCTGCCGACGTGCTCGACGAACAGGTCCCGGTTGGCCGAGGCAAGGTGGTTCGCCCAAAGACGATTGGCCAGCGGCGGTACATCGACGCGATCAGGGAGCACACCCTGGTGTTCGGAATCGGCCCGGCGGGAACGGGCAAGACCTACCTGGCGGTCGCTTCGGCGGTGGAGGCACTGGCAACCGGCGCGGTCAAGCGCATGATCCTGACCCGTCCGGCGGTGGAGGCGGGCGAGAATCTCGGATTCCTTCCTGGCGATCTGGAAGCGAAGATCAATCCGTATCTGCGGCCTTTGCATGACGCCCTGTACGACATGCTCGGCCCGGATGAGGTCAGGCGCCTGATGGACAGGGGGGCTATCGAAATCGCTCCTCTCGCCTATATGAGAGGTCGAACGCTCAACGACGCGATTGTCATCCTCGATGAGGCGCAGAACACCAACCGCCGGCAAATGAAGATGTTCCTCACCCGTCTTGGGTTCAACTCGCGGATGATCATCAATGGTGATGTCACCCAGGTCGACCTGGCCAGTTCCAAGGTGTCTGGCCTCAAACACGCTGCCAAGATTCTTCGCAACCTTCCAGACATCGCCATCGTTGAATTGACAGCGGCGGATGTCATTCGTCATCGCATCGTGGCCGCGGTGATCGGTGCCTACGAGCGCCATGAGGAGGGAAAGCGGCGATGAGGGAGAGCAGTGAGCTACGGCGCCGTCTCTTTCGCCCGGCCATTCTGGTGGCGACGGTCCTCGTCACCTGGGCCGCCCTGTTCATCGGGCAGCAATTCGACGCTCCTGATCTGCGTGAAGGTCAGCTCAGCCCCGAGACGTATCGGGCGCCGGAGGACTTCTTCCTGGTCAACAAAGATGAGACGGCTGCCGCCAAGGACAGCGCCGCCAACGACGTCCCGCCGACATTCAATCGCAACGCTGACGTTGACCAGTTGGTCCTCGCCGATATCGCCGCCGCCTTCACAGTCGCCAAGGAAGCCACGTTGGTGCCCAATGTCTCGCCTCTGCCGGTCGTTACGACCTCGACAACCATTCCCGATGAATCTGTCGATGAGAGCACGACCACCAGCTCGACGGTGCCCGAACCTGCCAGCGAGGACGGCGTCACCACCACGACCGTGCCGGCCACCACGACAACCACGATCCCGGTCGATCGGACCGCCTCGGTGATCGGGCGGCTCTACATCGACATGGACGAAGATGAACTGTTCTCCGAGGCCGACTTTGGGCTGCCAGAGGTACGGGTCACCGTGTACGACGCCATGGGTACGGAACTGTTTGGCACCACTGGGAGTGACGGCACGTTCTTGGTGACGGGTATCGCGCCTGGGCCTGCCGAGGTTCTCGTGAACACCGAAACGGTTCCCGACCGCCTTGACGCCACCGTAGGCGAACTCCTCCAGACGGTTGAAACGCTTTCAGAGGTCAGTGTGGAAATTGCTCCAGTCGCCTTCGTCCCGATCATCGCCTCCGTGGACGATCAGGCCCTCGCGCTCAATCGCTACG
>QIDH01000047.1 GCA_003229305.1 Acidimicrobiia bacterium
GCAGGGGCCTGGGCCTCAACCGCCGACTTCGCGCCTGTTGGCGCGAAGTCTTAATCTCCGGTTCGTGGCGTTTGATGCTGACACGTTCGACGGGATTTACCGGCGGGAATCCGGTCGGTGCATCGCGACGATGGTGCGGGTTCTCGGCGATATCGACCTGGCAGAGGATGCAGTGGCCGACGCGTTCACGATCGCCGCACAGCGGTGGCCGACCGACGGTATCCCTCCCAACCCTGGTGGCTGGATCACGACCACCGCTCGAAATCGAGCCATCGACCGCTTGCGGCGTGAATCGACCAGGACTCAGCGCCATGTCGCCGCCCACCGCCTCTTGGACGCCGAACCTGGGATGATGCCTGACCTTGGGGATCTCGACGTCGTTCCAGATGATCAACTTCGGCTCATCTTCCTGTGCTGCCATCCAGCCCTGGCTCCAGACGTCCAGGTTGCCCTTACCTTGCGGCTTCTTGGAGGGCTTCAAACGCCCGAGATCGCTCGCGCCTTTCTCGTGCCGGAAGCGACGATGGCCCAGCGTTTGGTTCGGGCCAAACGCAAGATCCGGGACAACAACATCACCTATCGCATTCCACCGGCCGCCGAGCTTGCTAGTCGGCTTGGCCCAGTTCTCTCCACGATCTACCTGATATTCAACGAAGGCCATAGCGCCAGCGCAGGACCTGATCTCACCCGGCCTGACCTTTCATCTGAGGCCGTCAGGCTTGGCCGGCTCCTCGTGGAGCTGATGCCAGTTGAGTCCGAACCCATGGGTTTGCTGGCGCTGATGCTGCTCACCGATGCCCGGCGTCCGGCCCGTACTGGAAGTGACGGCAGCATCGTCCGTCTGGCCGATCAGGATCGTCGCTTATGGGATCGGGCGCTCATCGACGAGGGCCATGACATGGTCAGGGCCTGTCTGCGGGCCAACATGCCAGGCCGTTATCAGATCCAGGCTGCGATCGCTGCGGTGCATGCGGACGCTCCTCGTGCCGAAGCGACGGACTGGTCCCAGATCGTCGCACTCTACGATCACCTCTACGAACTCCAGCCCAACGATGTCGTTGCGCTCAATCGTGGTATCGCCATCGCCGAACTCCTCGGTCCCCAAGCCGGTCTGGACGCCATCGACGGGCTGAGTCTGGACAGCTACAGCCTCTACCATGCCACCAGGGCGGAGTTTCTATCTCGTCTGGGCAAGACCAGCGAGTCCTTGGATGCATACGACCGAGCGCAAGCCCTCACCACCAACGAGATCCAACTAAGGCATTTCGCCACGCGGCGCGCCGCCATGGTTCAAGACGTCTGAAACGAGGAGGCGGGAGAGGCCCGCCAACTGGTGCGGGCGTCTGTTCTGGGTTTCACCAACGAGACAGGCTCGCTCTGGCCTCGGCTACCAACTGCTCGACCACTTGACCGGCACCAGGGATTCCGGACATCGTCCTCGCGCCTGCACCGGAATAGAGCGGCTGCATCTGGTCGTCATCTGCCTTCCTTGCCGCGGCGAACAGGTCGGCGCCTGCGGTCGCCTGCAGAAGCCCTGGCAGCGCCTTGGTCTTGGCCGCCTCCCAATGTTCAGTGAACTCGGACTCCAGCACACGGGCCCACTGCCCGGTGAACCCATCCGTCAGAGTGGTCTTGCGTTGGCCTGAGATGAGGCGTTGTTTCCAGACATCTGAGGCTGACGACTCTCTGGTTGCCACGAATCTGGTACCGAGCAACACACCATCTGCGCCAAGGGCCAGCATGGCGGCGAGTCCGCGTCCGTCCACAATGCCACCGGCAGCCACCACCGGCACCGAGGCTCCGATTGCGTCGATCATCTGGGGCACCAAGGTCAGAGTGCTTGATCCCAAGACATCTCGCTTGGCCAGCTTGGTGCCGTAACTTCGGTGACCCCCTGACTCGGTTCCCTGCGCCACAACCACGTCGACTCCGCTCTCCACTGCAGTCAAACCGTCCTCGACCTTCGCAACCATGCTGACCACTTTGCTTCCGGCCTCGTGGAATCGTCCGACTAGCTGCGGTTCTGGAATGCCGAGGCCGGCCGAGAAGACAGGTACCCGTTCTTCGATCATCACTTCCAGGGCGGCGTCGACGAGATTGGCCTCGGCTTCGGGGCGCTCCAGGGTTGGCTCTAGATCGAATCTGGGACGCAGCTCGTTCAGTACCGATTGAGCGTCCAGAACGACATCGTCTGCGACAGCGCCGGGATCGGGCGGGGAGCGAACGTCGTCGTGCAGCCAGATGTTCACACCGAACGGCCGGTCTGTCAGTTCCCGCACCCTTCTGATCGAGGCCCGCACCTGCTGGGGCTCGAGACGAAGGGCGGCCAAAATACCAAGCCCACCAGCATTGCAAACAGCGGCCGCCAGTTCAGCTCCGGCCACGCCACCCATGCCAGATTGAAGCACAGGTGCCTCTATGCCGAGGACCTGTTGAAGGCGGGGACTCAAGGACGGCGCCGGGCGAACCATCGGCCGAGCATAGGCGAGCCCTCGACACCCCGGCATCGTCGGCCGGCTGCGTTGCCCCGGTGGTCAGCCGACGGAAATCGACGCGGTTCTCGACTCTGAGGGACAACGGATCAGGCATGCAGACCATCCAAAAACTCGGGGTCGTGCTAGGCCTGCCGAATTCGGCACGCGCCTTAGTTACTCTGCTGGGCATGCGCCTGCTGTTGGTCACCAACGATTTTCCGCCCAAGGCCGGTGGGATCCAGCAGTATCTGAGCCAGCTCGTGGAGCGGTTCGAGGGGGAGATCAGAGTCTTGGCGCCACGGCATCATGGGGCGCCAAGCCGAACCGACCTCGTGCGTGGTGAGAGGCGGTATATGTTGGCGTCTCGTCGGATGCGGCGTTGGGTTCGTTCCCATGTCGAGGATTTTCGCCCTGATATCGTGGTTTTCGGCGCACCGCACCCGCTCGCCCAGCTCGGGCCGGGGTTGCGGGCGGAAACCGGGGTGCCGTATGCCGTGATCACCCACGGCGCGGAAGTGACACTTCCTTCCGCCATTCCCGGTTTGCGCCAAATCCTCAGCCGGACCCTACGGCGGGCCGACCTCCTGTTTGCTGTCAGCCGCTACACCGCGGCTCGAGTAGGGACGCTCGCCAGGCAGGAGCCAGTTGTATTAGGTGCAGGGGTCGATCTTGATGTGTTCTATCCGGCGCAGGCTCGGCCAGATGGCGCCCCCGTCGTCATCGGATGCGTTTCGCGTTTTGTGCCCCGCAAGGGCCACGTCAGAGTCATCGCGGCTGCCGAGGCATTCGCCGCGCTTGGTCACAACGTTGAGGTACTCATCGTCGGCAGGGGACGGTTGGAAAAACGAATCCGCCGTCGGGTGGCCACTTCGACGGTTCCGGTCCGGCTGGAGGTCGACGCGCAATGGTCCGGCCTGGCCGAGCTCTATCGGGAGATGGACGTTTTTGCCATGCCGAGCCGATCCAGATGGGCCGGGCTGGAGGTCGAGGGCCTCGGAATCGTATACCTGGAGGCAGGGGCAACGGGGATCCCGGTCATCGCTGGCTCGTCTGGTGGCGCGCCTGAGACCGTCATCCCAGGGGTTACCGGATTCGTCGCTACCAGCGTCAGCGAACTCGTCGAGGCGCTGGAGCTAGTGGTCTCCAGCCGATTCGAGATGGGACAGGCTTCCCGCCGGTTGGCAGAGACCGAGCATTCCTGGGAGGCCGTGATGGATCGGTTCCATACTGGCCTGGCAACGGCCGTCGAGAAAGGAACCCACCGGTGAACGAGATGCTCGTGCTGAACGAAGAGGTGGCGGAGACTCTGGCCGACGGCGCGGCGGTGGTGGCGCTCGAATCGACGATCATCGCCCATGGCATGCCATTTCCTCGCAATGTCGAGACGGCACGGCGAGTGGAGGGCGTTATCCGAGATCTGGGGGTCATTCCGGCAACTGTCGCAGTCATCGACGGAAGGATCCGGGTGGGCCTAGATGACACCCAGCTCGAGCGGATCGGCTCCGAACCCGACGTTGCCAAACTCAGTCTCCGCGATCTCGGTTGGGCGCTCGCAGGGTCGGTATTGGGCGCCACCACGGTCGCCACGACAATGCATGCTGCGCATCAGGCAGGCATCGAAGTGTTCGCCACTGGCGGTCTCGGCGGAGTGCACCGAGGAGATTCTGGTGATGTGTCCGCCGACCTCACCGCGCTCGGCTCAATTCCGGTTGCAGTGGTCTGCGCCGGCGTCAAGGCGATCCTCGATATCCCCAAGACCCTCGAGGCGTTCGAGACCCGGGGTGTTCCGGTAATCGGCTTCGAGACAGCATTGTTTCCGGAGTTCTATACCAGAGGCACCAGCCATCCTGTCACCGCCAGTGCCTCGGATCCGGTGGCCGCCGCCGCCATCCTGAGAGCTCACTGGAGTTCGGGGATCAAAACGGGCGCAGTGGTCGCGGTACCAATCCCGGCCGAGCACGAGGCCGACGTCGAGGCTATCTCAGAGGCGATCGAGGCCGGACTCTACGCGGCAGAACGTCAGCAGATCACGGGCAAAGACGTGTCCCCGTTCCTGCTGGCATTCGTCGCTCAACACACAGGCGGAGACAGCCTCGACGCCAACATTGAACTGGTCGCCAACAACGCCTCGGTCGCCGCCTCGATCGCCATGGCGCTGCATTCCATGTGATCAGGCGTTTGGCGTCCAAAAGCGCAATATGTTGCGTGTTCGGACGCCAAACGCCAAGGACACGGGGTTATTTCTTCTTTTTGGGTGGCCACTTGCCTTGGTCGGCGAGGCGGTCTCGTCTGGCCTGGAGTAGCTCGGCGGCCTTGTCGATCGTGATGTTGTCGACCGTATCCGCCTTGCGGAAAGAGGCGTTGACGACACCGTCCGTCACGTAGAGGCCGAAACGGCCATCCTTGACCACCACGTCTCCGTCCGAGACCGGGTCCTTGCCGAGTTCTTTGAGCGGTGGTTGGGCGGTCTGGCCCCGACGCCGTTTCGGTTCGGTCAGCAAGACCAGTGCATCTTCGAGCGTTGTGGTGAAAATAAGCTCTTCGTTTTCGAGGGAGCGGGTCTCCTTATCCATTTTGATGTACGGGCCATAGCGACCGGTCTGGGCGAGGATTTCTTGGCCGGTCTCGGGGTGCACTCCTACCACCCTGGGAAGCGTCAAGAGCCGGAGTGCAACGTCGAGGCTCAATTCGTCGACGCTCATCGTCTTGAAGAGCGAAGCAGTCTTTGGCTTGTCCTTCGAGCCTTCCTCTACTTCGCCAAGCTGAACGTACGACCCAAACCGACCATGGCGAGCGAGCACGGTCAGGCCGGTGGTCGGGTCACTGCCGAGGATCTTGTCCCCGCTCGGCATGTTGAGCAGCTCTATTGCTTTTTCGACCGTCAGCTCATCCGGCGGCAGGTCTTCGGGGATCGAGGCGGTATCTTCGCCCCTCGAAACGTATGGGCCGTACCGGCCGGCCCTTGCAACGATTAGAACCCCGGCCTCATCTTCGCCGATCTTGATCGAGTTGATTTCCTTGGCGTCGATTTCGTCAAGCTTGTCAGCAGAGACCATGTCTTTAAGCCCTGGCATGCCGTTTCCGTGGAAGAATTTGCTCAGCCATGGAACCCGCTCTTCTTCGCCCCTGGCGATCTTGTCGAGTTCATCTTCCATTCTGGCGGTGAAGGCGTAGTCAACCAGGTTCGAGTAGTGGACTTCGAGCAGTGTGATCGTCGCGAAGGCCATGAAGGTCGGTACCAACGCAGTCCCCTTCTTCCAGGTGTATCCACGGTCCTGGATCGTCGAAATGATCGAGGCGTAGGTCGAGGGTCGGCCGACTCCGAGCTCTTCGAGTCTGCGGACCAACGACGCTTCGGTGAGACGGGCAGGAGCCTTGGTCTCGTGACCCTTCGCCTCCAGATCCGAGATGGACACAGGGTCGGCTTCTTCGACCGCCGGGAGTCTTTTCTCTTGATCGTCCTTGTCCGAATCGGGATCGTCTGTGCCTGCGACGTAGACCTTCAGGAACCCAGGGAAATGCAGGATTCGCCCTGAAGCTGCGAACTGAGTCGACCGCCCAGAGCGCGTATCGCCGGCCACCCTGACCTGGACGCTTTCTCCTTTGGCGTCCGCCATCTGGGATGCGAGGGTGCGCTTCCAGATCAGCTCATACACCTTGACCTGGTCGTCGTCGTTCAGCTCCTCGGTGATCTCTTCTGGAGTTTTCCAGACGTCTCCTGAGGGACGGATAGCCTCGTGAGCCTCCTGTGCGTTCTTGACCTTGTTGGAGTAAAGGCGCGGCGAGGGACTCAGGTATTCGGAGCCGAACAAGTCTTCGATCTGAGCTCGGGACGTCGTCAGGGCGACCTCAGAGAGCGAGGTCGAGTCTGTCCTCATGTAGGTGATGTAGCCGTTCTCGTACAGGCGCTGGGCAGCGGACATGGTGCGTCTCGCTCCGAACCGGAACTTGCGCGAGGCCTCCTGCTGGATCGTAGACGTGCGGAACGGCGGGTATGGCTTGCGGGTGTAAGGCTTGCGTTCGACCGAGAGCACCGTCATCGAAGCATCCTCGAGATCGCCGGCAATTGCGGCCGCTTCGTCTTCGCCAAGAACCTTGGCAGATTCGGTCTTTAGCCTGCCGTCGTCTCCGAAGTCCTTGCCGGAGGCCAATCGGTCGCCGTCGACCTCAATGAGGGTGGCTTCGAATCGCTCATCCGACCCTGTTGTGAATGTGGCGTTCAGGTCCCAGTACCCGGCTGCGACGAAGGCCATCCGCTCCCGCTCGCGTTCAACGATGACCCGGACTGCGATGCTTTGAACCCTGCCTGCCGAAAGTTTCGGCTTCACCTTTCGCCACAACACAGGAGACAGCCCGTACCCGACCAACCTGTCGAGAATGCGTCTGGCCTCCTGGGCGTCGACGAGGTCGGCGTCGATCTCCCGAGGGTTGGCGATGGCGTTTTGGATTGCGTCTGGCGTGATCTCGTGGAAGACCATCCGACGGACGGGGATCTTCGGTTTGAGTATCTGGATCAGATGCCAGGCGATGGCCTCGCCTTCACGGTCTTCGTCCGTTGCCAGGTAGAGCTCGGAGGCGTCGTTGAGCATCGCCTTCAGGTTTTTGACAGTGTCTCGTTTCTCTTTCGGCACGATATAGAGCGGTTCGAACTCGCCGTCCACGTCAATGCCCCAGTCCTTCGCCCAGGCCTGTTCCTTGAACTTGGCTGGGATCTCAGACGCGTTGCGTGGGAGGTCGCGCACGTGGCCGACCGAGGACGTCACCTCGTAGTCTTTGCCGAGGTAGCCGGCGATGGTCCGTGCCTTGGCAGGGGATTCGACGATGATCAGTGGCTTGGTCACGGCGCAAGGGATAGCGGTAAGGGCAGGCAGGTGTCAAGACCGCCTCGGGGACCAGCGTTCGAAAAGTTGGTCAATACTGGTACCTTCATTGAACGGTAACGGGGAGTTGTCATCGAGCTGTTGAGGCGAGGCCCATTCGCCAGACTGTGGTGGGCAAGTGCACTTTCGTCGCTTGGCGACTGGGTCACTTTCTTTGCCGTGCTCGCCTTGGCAGACAATATCGCCGGTACAGAGGGCGTGCTCGTTCCGCTGGTGGGCAGGCTGCTTCCTGGGTTACTGCTGGCGACGGCGGCGGGTGTCATGGCCGATCGCCTTGATCGCAAAGTGGTCATGGTGATTTCTGATGTCGGCAGGGCGGTCGTGGTACTTGCGCTGATTTTCACGACCAATTTGGTGACGATCTTCATTGTCTCAGTCCTATTGGAGATATTGACACTGTTCCGCCAACCTGCTCGTGAGGCCGCGGTCCCGACCTTGGTCAGGGGCGACCAGCTGGTTGCCGCCAACAGTCTGTCTCTTATCGCGGCCTACGGAACCGCCCCGGTCGGATCGGCCCTTGCTGCCGCATTCGCAGAGATGTTCAGCTCTTCTGCCTTCTTCGAAGTATTTCGGTCCGCCGAGGGCCTTGCGTTCGGCGCCGACTCGATCACTTTCGCGATCTCCGCCGTGATCGTCGCAACGATCACCATTCCCAAACCCACGTTGTTACAGGAGGCGCGTAAGGATCCGAACGGCGGTCAGGGCGGATGGCGGAGGACGCTGGCCGACATGAAGGATGGAATCGCCTTTGTCTCCAAGGAGGGAAAGGTCCGCAGAGTGGTTCTTGGGATGGCCAGCGCCCTGTTCGGAGGTGGCGCTTTGATCGTCCTCGGCAAGGATTTCGCCGAGGACGTGCTGCTGGGCAGCGGATCCGGGTTCGGCATCCTGGTGACCGCCCTTGGCCTTGGTGTCGGCGCCGGCATGCTTGTGGTGGCAGTTTTCCTAGCCGACTCCGCGAGGCGTGACGTCGTTTTTGCGATCAGCCTGACAATCACGGGTGTCGCTCTGCTCTTGGCGACGGTTGCCACCACTGTCTGGGGATCGGCTGGATGGGCATTTTCGGCAGGAATCGGAACGGGCATTGCCTACGTGATGGGTTTTACCCATCTTCACGAGGTGGTCGACGACACTATGAGGGGCAGGACGTTCGCTGCCCTGTTCACCGTCGTCCGGACCGCCATGATCGTCTCTCTCGGCCTGGCCGTGGCAGCCTCTCGGGCGCTGGACGGTCGGTTCGCCGCTCCGTTTGCCGATGGAACTCGCAATGTCTTGTTGGTCGGTGCGATCGTCATCATCATCTCCGGCCTCGGCACGCTCTGGGGTGTGCGCAATGCCCTGGTTCGCAAACCGCTGTCAGAGGAGATGTCGCGCTCGATGAGAGATGCCACTCACGCGCTCGGTTCGATGCGCGGCAAACGCCGGATCGACGGCTCAGACGAGTGAGTCTCTACGTCGCCTTGGAAGGCATCGAGGGCACCGGCAAGTCGACGTTGTTGCGCCTCATCGCCGACGCCTTGAGCGGGGACGGGCACGAGGTGCTCACCGTTAGAGAACCGGGTGGAACGCCTGCGGCCGAGGCAATCAGGCACGTGTTGTTGTCACCGGACTACCAGGTCGAGCCATGGACCGAGGCCCTTTTGTTCGCCGCTCAGCGTGCCCAGCTCGCTGCGGAGGTGATCCGTCCTGCTCTGGACAGAGGCGCCATCGTGATTGGCGACCGATCGGTATACAGCTCCCTGGCCTATCAGGGCATCGGCAGGGGCCTTGGCCTCGAGGCGGTGCGCACCGTGAACGAGGCCGGGCTATGCGGTACTTGGCCAGACCTTGTCTTGTGGATGGTGCTGGACGCCGAGATCGGTTTGGCCCGTGAGGATGTCGAGGACCGAATCAGTGCTGAGGGCCTCGACTTCCTCGAAGTGGTGGCAGATGCCTACTCGCAGCTGGCCGGGTTGGAGCCGAATCGATTCGCCATGGTTGACGCCGGCCGGTCGATCAACGAGGTCGCGACAGATGCTTTGACGCGGATTCGCAACAAACTATGAGCGTGTTCGATGGTCTGATCGGACACGAGCGGGTGGTCGACCTTCTTGGATCCGAGGTGGACGCTCCGGCTCAGGCGTATCTGTTCACAGGCCCGTCAGGGGTGGGTAAGGCGACAGTGGCAATTCGATTCGCGGCGCTGCTGCTCTGCGAGTCCGATTCGTGCCGGTCAAGGGTTCTTCGGCTCAGACATCCGGATCTCACGGTGGTGGCCCCCGAGGGTCGAACGATGATGGGAGTCGATCAGGCGAGAGCGACCATTGCCAAGGCGAGCTTGATGCCGGTGGAATCGGCGAGGAAGGTATTCATCATCGACGAGGGATCGTCGATGAGCGAAGCCGCTGCCAATGCCCTGTTGAAGACGCTCGAGGAGCCGACGGGCTCCACCGTGTTCATATTGATTGCCGATGCCCAGGATGACCTTCCTGCCACCGTTGCCAGTCGCTCGAGGGTGATCCGATTCGGCCGGGTCCCTGACGGAACCATCGCCCAGGCTCTCAAAGAAGAGGGCATCGAACCAGAGAGAGCAGATCGGGCCGCTCAGATCTCTGGCGGCCGGCCTGGCTTGGCGCTCGGATTCGCAACGCGGCCAGAGGCGGCCGAGTTTCGTTCAGCCTGGTTGTCTTTGCCATCCAGGTTGACAGAGCGACCTGGTGACGCCTTTCGTCTGGCGGAGGAAATGTTGGCAGCATCCGCTCCCTTGCTCGAGGCGATCAGGGAGCGACACGAGTCCGAGCTCGATGCCCTCGAGGCCGAGACCGGCGAGGTTCCCAAGGCGACAAAGGAACGATATGAGCGAACCATTCATCGAGCATCGCAGAGTTTGACCATCTCAGGACTCGAGATCATGGCTTCGTGGTACACAGATGCGGCGGCCGCTCAGCTCGGAGGCCAGATGCGCAACCCTGACCTTCCAGTCACAGAGCTTTCCAGAGTGTCGCCCACCGTTGCAGTGGCAAACGCGGAGCGGACCCTTGACGCGGTTGTCTCGCTCCAGCAGAACCAGCGGCCAGAGTTGGTCCTGGCGGACCTATTGGCGAGACTCGGTGTTTCAGCCTGACTACGGCCTGGGCGTCCGCCTCGCCTGGGGTGCGCTGTGGCCGACGCTGAGAGGTCTCGGAGCTCTCGGGTTCAAATACGAGATCGAGAGAAGGGCTTCGATTCCCAAGGGGCCATTCGTCGTGGCCGCCAACCATGCGTCCCACTTGGATCCTCCGATCGTTGGCGTCGCCCTGGTCAGGCCTGTCAGGTTTCTGACGCTGGATGATCTCTGGGGAACCAGTTCTGTGCTCGACGCGGCGTTCAAAGTGACGAAGGCCATTCCGCTGTCCAGGACGCGCTATCCGCTGTCTGCGATGCGTACCGCGCTGACCCATCTGGCTGCTGGTGGAAGAATCGGCGTCTTCCCAGAGGGTCGTAGGGCGCGGGTGTGGGGCGAAAGTCGGCCAAAACGGGGAGCGGCATGGTTGGCGCTGCGGGCCGGCGTCCCGATGTTGCCGGTCGCCATATTTGGCGCAGACGAAGCAATGCCGATTGAAGAAGGGCTCTCCATCCATCGCGCCAAAATCAGTGTGGTGGTTGGCAGAGCCCTCGACCCGGCGCGCCATTTCAGCACGAACGATCCCGTCGGTTCGCTCACCGAGGCATGGCGCCAACAGATGACCGAGGAACTCGACTTCCTGGCCGCCAAGGCGGTTCTTTGACCAACGAGCCAGGTCCCGGTTCGATCCGTGGATACGGCGCATTCGGTCAAAGAAGCCGGGCGTTGGTTCCCCTTATGGGAGCCGGAGAGGGGAATCGAACCCCTGACCTGCTCATTACGAGTGAGCCGCTCTACCCCTGAGCTACTCCGGCGTCAGTCGGACATATTAACCGTTCGCCCTTTCGGTACTGCCACGTTTCGAAGCCGCCCCACCACCTTGACTGGTGTGGGTCGCGGCGGATAGCGGATAGCGGATAGCGATCCTCGAAACGGCCTGTATCGCTGCGACGCGGGCTAACGTCCGGACAGGACGAGTGTGGGGCTGGAATGGCCGATCAGGCGAAATTTGAGACGGATGCGATGGGGTTCGCCCCGCAGCTCTATTCCGCCGCGCTCCGCATGACTCGGAACCCAGCAGATGCCGAAGACGTGCTCCAGGAAACCTTCCTCAAGGCGTACAGGGCCTATCACACATTCCAAGAGGGCACCAACCTCAAAGCTTGGCTCTACCGGATCCTCACCAACACCTATATCAATCGTTATCGCAAAGCCCAACGTAGGCCGAGCGAGGTGGATCTCGGCGAGATCGAGGACCTCTACTTGTACCGGCGGATCGGCTCGGCCGAGTCCGCAGAAGCTTCACGTTCGGCAGAAGATGCCGTGCTCGAGGGATTCGTGGATGCTGACGTGAAGAATGCCGTCGAAACGTTGCCGGAACGCTTCCGACTGCCGGTATTGCTTGCCGATGTGGAAGGCTTTTCCTACAAGGAGATAGCCGAAATTCTCGACGTTCCGATCGGAACTGTCATGTCTCGGCTACATCGGGGAAGAAAGGCGCTACAAAAAGCGTTGTGGAAGTTCGCGCAGGAGCGTGGCTTGGTCGATGACGAACGAAAGGAAACAGGTGGCGGATCGCAGCTGTGACGAAACCGCTTCCTGGGCCTATCACTATCTCGATGGGGAGGTGAGCTGGTTTCGCCGGGTTCGCATCCGCTATCACTTGCGCGGTTGTGACTCCTGTACAAACGGGTTTTCTTTCGAGGAGAGGCTCAAGACCATTGTGCAGGAACGCTGCCAGGAAAATGCTCCTCCCGAACTCATGGAACGCCTCCGCACTTTCATGGAAGAAAACGAGTAAGCGGGTCTTGGCCACCGGACAGACGTGGCTAGTCGACCCCTGTCAGCCAGGGTTGCGTAACGGGCTTGGCCACGCGCTAATCTGGCAGGCACATGACAACACGGATGCGTTTCTTGGTGTTTGTGATCGCCCTCGGGGCGATGTTCCTGGCTTTGGTCGGCCCGGTTTTCGGGACCGAGGAGGAACCGGCAGAGACCACGCCTGCGGCGGAAGAAACTCTGGACGCGCCGGCCCCGGCCGTTTTGATTACCGATGAACCGGAGGAAGCAGCGGCTCCGGAATGGACCTTCCGTTTCTTGGTCCCTGTGACATTGCTGATCGGTGGCCTAGCCGTCGTTGGGACGATCATCACCTACTTCGTCAAGGTGACCAGACAGCGTTACCGCATAGTCGAGTGACGGGATTCTCGGTAGCAGCATGACTGTGCCGCCGGTTCCGCCGGAATCGGACGGGATCCCTTGGGACCTCGCCGAGCGGCTCGCCGCCAAGCTCGCAGGCAGTCACCCGCTCGCAGAGTCGTACCATTTCGCAGCTCTGGCGCAACAAGCGCCAAATCTTGTGAGGCGGGCTGCAGATCTCGTCTCCGAAGAAACCGGATTGGAAGGCCAGGGGTCCCCTGACGTCCAAGTCATTGGCCGTGCTGATTGGGTGCAGGCAAATGTGAGGTTCTTTTCCGAAATTCTGGCACCGGCCGAGGAACGTCTTGCCAACGGGCTCCGGCTGGCGGGTGGATTGGTATCTGGCTCTGGCAGGATCGCCAAGCGACTCGCCGCCGCGGAACTGGGATCGCTCCTTGGTGTCATCTCGAGGCGCGTCCTGGGTCAGTATGAGCTGGTCCTGCCATCGTCCGAACGAGGCGATACGGTGTTCCTGGTGGCTCCGAACATTTTCGCACTCGAGCGGAACAACCAGTTCAGGCCGGACGAGTTCCGATTCTGGCTGGCGCTGCATGAATCTGCCCACCGGCTCCAGTTCGTTGGGGTTCCTTGGATGCAGGAATACTTCCTTGGGCTTGTCAAGGGACTGATCGCCAGTGCAGAGCCCGAGCACGGGCGCCTCAAGCGCGTGGCAGGTGAGTTGCGGGCGGCGTCCTCGCATGGCCGTCCGATGATTGGAGACTCAGGTTTGCTCGGACTCATGGCGTCGCCCTCCCAGCGTGAGCAGCTCGACAAGGTGCAAGCTTTGATGTCGCTGCTCGAGGGTCACGGACATGTTGTGATGGACCGCATCGGCGCTCGGGTCCTCGTGACCCAGAAACGAATGGCCGGCCTCATCAAGAGGCGACGCAACGAGCCTCGCATGGCCGCCTTCCTACGGATCACCGGCATGGAGATGAAGCTCCGCCAGTACGAACTCGGGGAGCAGTTCGTCAAAGGTGTTGAGGAGGTCGCAGGATGGCGTGCTCTTGACCTCGCATGGCAGAGTCCAGAGACCCTCCCGACCAGAGCCGAGATCGAGGACCCGCCGCTTTGGCTCGCTCGCGTCGGCTGAGCGAGCTCGCCCAGCTTGTCATTGGCGCCGCCGAGGCCGCTGCCGGTGAGCCACCTGGTAGTGGTCGACCCCTGATTGTCGCCACGAGCGGAGGTGCGGACAGCGCGGCGGCCTTGTGGGCGTGCGCCCAGATCGCAGATGTCTGTGCGTTGCATGTCGACCACGGTTGGCCATATTCGAATGTGTTGGGGGCCGCCGCCGCCGGCGTCGCTTCGCAAGTCGGGGTGCCACTCATCGAGGAGTCGATCGAGGTGGGTGCCTCAGAGGCGTCCGCCAGGTCAGGACGTTATGAGGCGTTCGGACGTCATTTGGGCGACGGCTTGATCGTGACCGGGCACAGTGCGGACGATCTGGCCGAGACCGTCGTGGCCAACCTGGCCAGGGGAGCCGGGTTGCACGGATTGCAAGGCATACCATTCGAGCGGCCGGGTTTTGTTCGGCCGTTCCTCGGAATCAGACGTGATGAGCTTCGCGAATTGGCAGCTCTGGTTGGACTCTCGACCATCGACGATCCGGCCAACGCGGACCCTGCCTACACGAGAGTGAGATTGCGATCGATGTTGCGTGGCTGGGAGGTGGCGATGGGGCGTCAGATCGTCCCCTCCATCGTCCGTGGTGCCGGGTTGGCTGCCGAGGAGTCAAGGTTTGTAGAAGAACGATCTCGTCGAATCGAGGTACGGACAGACGGATCAGTCGTTGCAATCGATCTTGCGACGCTCGTCACCGCGCCTGCACCTCTGGCCCGTAAGGCGATCCGCCGAGCCCTGCGGCATCTGGACGGCGTATACGCGGGAACATTGGCAGACGTCGATGCATCGCTGAGGGTCGCCACCGGTGGCCCTCCAGAACACGTTGGGGGGCGAATCGTGGTGAGACGAGTCGGAGAACGCCTCGAGATGGTCCGTCTGCCCCAACCGGGTCCAGTCGCACCAGCACCTGTTGAGATACAAGGCGACGGCGTGCATCGTTTTGGTCGATGGTCGTTCACGTTCGATTCGGCTCTCAGCCTGCCGGTCACCCTCGCCGCCTCTAGGCGGAGCGAAGTCTTTGATGCGAGCGTGGCTGAAGGAGCGATGATTCTGAGGTCGATCGGACCAGACGACCGTTTGGCCCTTGGTGGTACTGGAAGCAAATCCGCAGTGGAGGCCTTGAGCGAACACGGCGTGTCGGAGTCGGAGAGGATCGGATGGCCGATCCTCGTCAGTTCGACCCATGGTCCGTTGTGGGTTCCTGGCGTGAGGCGGAGCTCGCTGGGTTGGGTGACAGAGGCCACCGAGCGCTACCTTGTGGTTTCTGCATCACAGGAGGAACGGTGGACGCCGGTCGAGTATTGATTTCCGCTGAGGAGATCGACCAGAAACTCGAAACAATGGGTGCTCAGATCACCGAGGACTACGAAGGCAAAGACCTACTGATGGTCGGGGTCCTCAAGGGTGCGTTTATCGTGATGGCCGACCTCGCCAGACATGTGCATCTGCCAGTCGAGTTTGATTTCATGGCCGTGTCGTCGTACGGCGCTGCGACCAAGACATCTGGCGTTGTACGCATCATCAAAGATCTCGATCAGGAGATCGCCGGCAAACACGTCCTGATCGTCGAGGACATCATCGACTCGGGTCTCACTCTCAACTATCTGCTCAAGAGCTTGAGGGTCAGGCGCCCGGCTTCGCTGGAAGTCGCCGCGCTGCTCCTCAAGGAGGGAGTGCAGAGGGTCGAGATCGAGACGAAGTACGTTGGATTCCCGATTGGCCCTGAGTTCGTGGTCGGGTACGGCCTCGACTTTGTCGGCAAATATCGCAATCTTCCGTACATCGGGGTCCTGGAAGAGCACGAAGCGGCCCGCATAGCTTCCGAGTGGTCGTAACATTGGTTGCACCCCACCAGGGGTCTGATACCGTCTTAGCCTGGAGGGAGCGCCGATCGTTGATCGCAGCGCCTATTCGATGACTTTGCTCAAGGGAACGTTTTGAACCGCACCGCTCGCACGATCCTCATATACGGCCTCGCCGTGTTCCTGCTTGTGGTCGTAGGCCAACGACTCTTCATGCCGCCTGTGGAAACGAATGAGCTGAGTCTCGATCAGGTTCTCGCACAGGCCGAGTCCGGCAACATCGACGAAGTCAGCATTCTGCAGCGGTCGAACGCCATCGAGGGCACCTTGAGAAGCCCGGTTGAAGGTTCGACGGACTTTGTCAGCTCATACACTGCGGAATTCGAGTCCGATCTGACGTCGCTACTCGTCGAATCTGGTGCCACCGTCAACTCCGATCCAGAACCGCCAACCATCTGGGAGGTGTTGCTGAGCTTCCTGCCGTGGTTGTTCCTGATCGGTTTCATGATCTTCATCGTCATGCAGATGCAGGGCGGCGGCAACCGAGTCATGCAGTTTGGCAAGGCCAAAGTCAAACCGGTTTCCAAGGACCAGCCGAAGGTGACATTCAAGGACGTCGCTGGTTTGCCAGAAGCCCTCGAAGAGCTCGGGGAGATCAAAGATTTCCTGCAATCCCCACAGAAGTTCAGGGCAATGGGAGCCAAGATTCCCAAGGGCGTTCTCTTGTTCGGACCGCCGGGGACAGGCAAGACCTTGCTCGCCAGGGCGGTTGCGGGCGAAGCCGGCGTTCCCTTCTTTTCGATTTCGGGTTCAGACTTCGTGGAGATGTTTGTTGGTGTTGGCGCTAGTCGCGTCCGAGATCTTTTCGAACAGGCCAAGGCGGCAGGGCCTGCCATCATTTTCATCGACGAGATCGATGCGGTTGGACGGCACCGTGGCGCCGGTCTTGGCGGCGGACACGACGAGCGAGAACAGACCCTGAACCAGTTGCTCGTTGAGCTCGACGGGTTCGATGTTCTGTCAGGCGTGATTGTCATCGCCGCCACCAACCGTCCAGACATCTTGGATCCTGCCTTGTTGCGACCCGGTCGATTCGATCGTCAGGTCGTTGTCGACCGTCCGGACCTGAAGAGCCGCACAGAGATTCTCAAGGTCCATGCCAAGGGCAAACCGCTGGCCGACGATGTCGACCTCGAGGTCCTCGGCAGGCAGACGCCAGGTTTCACAGGAGCCGATCTGGCCAACCTGATCAACGAGGGGGCGCTGCTTGCCGCTCGCCTGGACAAGACCAAGATCGAGATGTCTGAACTTCAGGAAGCGATCGATCGGGTAATCGCCGGCCCTGAGCGCAAGAGCAAGGTCATGTCAGAAAAGGAAAAGAAGATCACCGCGTACCACGAGGGCGGCCACGCCCTGGTTGGTTATGCGCTTCCCAACGCCGATCCCATCCACAAGGTGACGATCATCCCGAGGGGTAGGGCGGGCGGATACACCCTCGCTTTGCCGACCGAGGACAAGTCATATCAGGCTCGTTCTGAACTGACCGACCAGCTCGCGATGTTGATGGGCGGCCGCACGGCTGAAGAAATGATCTTCGACGATTTCACTACTGGCGCTTCGAACGACATCGAAAAGGCTACGGAAATCGCTCGCAAGATGGTGATGGACTGGGGAATGAGCGACAAGTTGGGCCCCATGAAATACGGCAAAACCCACGGTGAGGTCTTCCTGGGTCGCGACTACAACGCACAGCAGGACTATTCGGAAGACGTTGCCGCTGCCATCGACAACGAGGTCAGAGAACTCATCGGCCAGGCTCATGACGAGGCGAGGCGCATCCTCGTAACGCACGAGGCGGCGTTGCATCGCATCGCCGATCAGCTGCTGGAGATCGAGACTCTCGATAGCGGCAAGGTGGCCGAAATCTTCTCGGACGTACCGAAATGGGAATCGGTCGAGGACGGGACGGTCCGCATTCAGGCCCCTGCTTCACACGGCCTGTCAACCGGCGAAGGTGTTGCCGCGGCCCAAACCTCAGACGGAAGCTGATCGCGGGTCTTCAGCTCAAACTATGGCTCTCCGTGACGCAGTGCGTGTCCCCGACGCTATGGTCTCAGGTAGGAGCAAGACTATGACGACTGGCCTTCGGCCGCGAGATTTCGTATGGGTGATCGCTGATCGCCTCGCAACTTCAGAGCGGATTGGCGGGCATGGGTTTCAGCATCGTCGGGTGAGGCGCGAGGAAGAACTCGCGTGGCTCGAGGATCGAGGTATCACCGTCGTCGTGTCGATGCTGCCAGGGAATCAGAACTTGGCCAGCTACGAAGCGATTGGCATGCAAGTGATTCACGAGCCTCTTGACGAGGAATACTCGGACGAGGACGTTGCGAGGGTTTTCGATGCCCTTTCGGAGGCGCTGGCCGATCCGGCCGGCAAGGTCTTGATTCACCGCGACTTCCTCGACGACACCATCGCTGGCGTGCTCGCAGGTCATCTCGTGCATTCTGGAATGGTCGACGACCCGATAGTCGCGGCGGCGGTCATCCAGGAGATCCTCGGTAGGCCTCTCGGTCCTGAGGGTCGAGCGATGATCCCTGCCATCGATGCCTGACAATGGGCGAGGACCGGATCTCGCTGAGGGGCCTCGAAGTCTTCGCCTATCACGGCGTAGATGAGCAAGAAAAGGTGACCGGCCAGACTTTTCTCGTCGATGTGGACCTGTGGCTCGATCTGGCCGAGGCCGGCGCCACAGACAATCTGGCCTCAACCGTCCACTATGGAGAACTTGCTGAAGCGATCCAGACGAGGGTTGCGACTGAGCGTTGGGACCTGATCGAGCGGGTAGCCGAAAGGGTGGCTGACGTAGCCTTGGCCGACAGTCGGGTCGAGCGAACGCAGGTGACCATCCACAAACCCTCGGCTCCGATTTCAGTCGACTTTCGCGACGTGTCTGTGACCATCGTGCGGACTCGCTGACCCGATGCACAAAGCCAAGCCAGGTGAGGCTTCCAGAATCAGAGCTGCGATCGCCCTCGGGTCGAATCTCGGGAACCGGGTCGGCTTTCTCCAAGACGCCGTGAGAGCTTTTGCCGACTACGGCGATGTGGTCGCTGTGTCCCCGCTCTATGAGACCGCCCCGGTAGGTGGCCCCAAGCAAGGTCCATACCTGAACGCGGTCGTCGTCATCGAAACGTCTATCCCTCCCAGACCCCTAATGGACGGGTTGCACGGTATCGAGCGTGCGGCGGGGCGGACCAGGGACGTCCAGTGGGGGCCGCGGACTCTCGATCTCGACCTTATCCTCTACGGCGACGAATTGATCGACGATGAGGGGGGCCTGCTGGTGCCACATCCTCGATTCGCCGAGCGCCGGTTCGTGTTGGAGCCACTCTTGGCGGCGTGGCCGGAAGCCCGTAATCCTGACGGCACGCCGATCGCCCCGCTACTCGATTCTGTCCACGATCAGGGGCTTAGCCGGATCGATGATGCGTCGTGGGCTACCAACACTGCTGGTGGCGGCGACCCGGGCGGTTTGTAGTAGCGGACAGGTCTTTCTCGCTGATCCGGCCGAACTCGTGGCCCTCACAGTCGCTGGCGACTCTTCGAGTTGCCAGCGACCGTGGGAACCCTGGCTTGTACCCAGGGTTGCATCAAGTGACGTCCTATGAATCAGAGGAGGTCGATGTCAATGACACCGACCTCCTTTCTGATTGATGGCGAATCGGACCTGGATCCGAAGAATCTCCTCGTGCGCCGACCATTGGCGTGGTCGGCTGAGCCGCATGAGGGAGATCCGCCTGAGACCGTGTCATTGGTGGAGTCCACGTGTCCCCTTGCAACTCGGATGGTTGTCCGAGCATTTCCCTTCGAGCCACCCGTGTGAATAGTGAATAGCAATCACGAGCGGCCCACAAACATTTTCGGCATTCCGAACGCCCGGCTTGAGAATTATCCGCAGTGCAGTAATACATGAGCACGATCGGCTGTGGCTGCCGTTCGCTTCGCTCTCTAACAGAGTTGCTTCGCAACTCTCGGAGTTGCGCGCCGCTTGGCGGAGCGCGCGATCTTTTGTGGCTGTGGCTGTGGCTGTGGCCGTGGCCGTGGCTCTGGCTACAGGCCGCCGACTATCTCGTCAGCCCACCTGGAGGCTTCAAGATAGAGCTCGGGTAGATCCACGTCCGACTCGGCGAGCGGTGATCCTGCAAAGCTTTCGATTTGTTCGGCTGCCTCGAGTTTGCTTCCGATGGTGCCTTCATAGTGGGTGACTGCCGAGGCCAATTCGTCTGAGACCGCGACCTGATCGAGGAGGGCCTCGATCGACGTTCCAAGCATTGCCGGTACGGATGACAGCATGCCGGCCGTGAACGCAGCATCGGAACTGTCCGGAGATCCCCGCTCAACGAGGAGTTCGGTCAGCCTGGCTCTGGTTATGGCCAGCCTGGTGAGTTCGGAGGAGCCCTGGTTCGCGTCTGCCATCGCGAAAACGACCAGCCAACGAATTATGGTCGTGGCGCCGAGTCGCATTACAGCCTCACGAATCGAATCGGTCGGCGTGCGGCTGCCCAGATAGATCGCGTTGGCCAGTCGCAAGACGCGCGTCGCAAGGAAAGGCTCCGGCCGGATCAGCTCGACGAGCCGCTCGACGCTCCAATCTTCCTTGTTGACCTCGGAGATGATCTGGAGTGTGCTGATGACTGGACCGGGGATCGCGGATCCAACTTCGATCTGAGGGGTCGCAAAGAAAAACCCTTGGAAAGCGTCGCAGCCGGCCTCCATGCAGCGTTCGTGATGTTCCCAGGTCTCGACCTTTTCGCCGACTACCTCTACGTCGAAACGCTTGAGCATGTCAACTTCTTCTGATATCTGTCTGGCGGAGAGGGTCAACACGTCAAGCTTCACCGAGTCGGCAAGATCAAGCAGACCGCTGCGATGGTCTCCTGGCAGCCAGTCGTCGAGAGCAATCTTGTACCCATCGTTTTTCAAGACCTCGATCGCATGGCAAATGCGGTCGTTGACCATCACCGACTCCAGTACTTCGACCACCATCTGGTCGCTAGGGAAGGTTCGGATCAGCTCCGGATCGACAAGCAGCGTTGCTGGGAAATTGATCCAGATTGGCACATCGCCCAGGGGTTCGGCGATGGCCGTAAACCAATCGAGCAGGACTCTGGCAGTCATGACTGCTCCGCTCGGACGGCTGGCCCCAGCTGGGCTGCGATAGAGCAGCTCGTATCCGCGAAGGCGATCGTCTGCGCCAAGAATCGGTTGGCGCGCCAGCATCGGCCGATAGGCAGCCTGAGTGACCATGCCCATCCTGTCGGTCTTGGTCTTCCTCGTATTAGGGCCGATCGTTTTCCACTCGGCGTCCGATTGCGTAGCCTCGGCGGCTATTGCAAGGAGACACAACATGCTATTGGTGATCGACGTTGGCAATACCCAGACCGCGGTCGGGGTCTTCGACGGAAGCGACCTCGTTGGGCAGTGGCGTCTTTCGAGCGTCAGGGAACGGACCAAGGACGAGTTCCAGATACTCGTCAGAGGCTTGCTGGAGCCGGCTGGCTACTTGAAGGGCGATTTCGAGGGCGCGGCTATATCTTCGGTGGTACCAGCGGTGACCATGGCGCTCCAGCCGGCTCTCGAAGACCTGATCGGCGTCGCGGTGATGGTGGTAGGACCTGCGCTCGACACCGGGTTGGCCATCGAGATCGACAATCCGGCTGAGGTTGGCGCCGATCGGGTTGTGAACTCGGTCGCCGCACTCGAAAAGTACGGGGCGCCTGTGTTGGTAGTCGATTTCGGAACGGCCACCACCTTCGACGTGGTCAATCCTGAAGGGGCCTACGTGGGAGGTGCGATTGCGCCTGGCCTCGAGGTGTCCATGGACGCGCTGATTTCCGCGACGGCCGCTTTGCGAAAGGTGGACCTCGTCGAGCCGCGTTCGGTGGTCGGCAAGAGCACCGTCGAGGCCATTCAGAGCGGTCTCCTCTACGGCTATGGCGGACTGGTCGACGGCATCGTGCGGCGGATCATCGCCGACGTCGGGCAGATGCCGACGGTGGCGACGGGTGGAATCGCCCCAACGATGGCCCCGCTTTGTGAGACTGTCGACTATCTCGACTCTGCGCTCACCCTCGACGGTCTCCGCCTGATATTTGATCGCAACAACAAATGATGTGGTGCTCGATGGTGATTCAATCCGCTGCAACAGAATCCTGAAGGTTTCGTCGTGCTGGCTAGCCTTCCGGCTCCATGAACGATGAAGACATCGAAGAGCCAGACGAGTCCACCGCACATCTCGGTCCGCTCGTCGACCACCCTCTGACCGCCCGCCGTTTGGCCAAGGTTGTGGCAAGCCGGGAAGCGGGCGTCGAGCCATACCCGGTTGGCCACCGCAGGTCGGTCACGGCAGCCGAACTGCACGAGCAGTACGCAGACCTCGAGCCTGGTTCTGAGACCGGTACGCGGGTCCAGATGACCGGGCGGTTGATGAACGTCAGGGCGATGGGAAAGCTGACTTTTGGCGTCCTGAGCGAACTTTCCGGAGACATCCAACTTTTTGTCTCCAAAGCGGTGATCGGCGACGGAGGGTTCGCCGAATTCGCGAACCTGGACAGTGGCGACCTTCTTTGGGTGGATGGCGAAGTGATCAGCTCCAAGCGGGGGGAGCTGTCGGTGAGAGTGTCCGAGTTCGTCCTGCTGGCCAAGGCCTTGAGGCCCCTCCCGGAAAAGTGGCAGGGACTCAAGGACCTCGAAACTCGTTCCAGGCAGCGCTACCTGGATTTGATGGTGAACCAGGAGAGCCGCCGGGTAGCACTGGCTCGGGCGACGGTTGTTTCCGAACTCCGCGATCAGTTCGTACAACGCGGCTACGTCGAATACGAGACACCGGTTCTGCAAACGTTGGCGGGGGGTGCCTTGGCGCGGCCGTTCGAAACGCACCACAACGCGCTAGACATTCCCATGTTCCTGAGAATCGCGACCGAACTACATCTCAAGAGGTTGATCGTCGGCGGTCTCGAGAAAGTCTTCGAGATCGGCAGGGTATTCCGCAATGAGGGCGTCGATGCGACGCACAATCCCGAGTACACGATGCTCGAATCGTATGAGGCATACGCCGACTATCACGACATCATGGTGCTCGTCGAAGACGCGATCGCGGCCATTTCAGAACGCGTTACGGGAGGCACGATCGTCCCGTACGCGGACCGTGAGGTGGATCTGACGCCGCCGTACCGTCGGGTTCGGATGGTCGATCTGGTAGCAGAGGCCACAGGCGAGCCGATCGACATCAACGGCGATCGGTCCGCCCTGGCGAGCGTGGCCGCCGGCCACGGCATCGAAGTACCGGATTCGTGGGGAGCCGGCAAGATCATCAACGAGCTGTTCGAAGAGCTGGTCGCCGACAACATCTGGGAGCCGACCTTCGTGCTCGATCACCCCAAGGAGGTCTCGCCACTTGCACGTGAGCATCGCGGCGAGCCGATGCTCACCGAAAGATTCGAACTATTCATCGCCGGCGCCGAATACGGCAACGCCTATTCGGAATTGAATGACCCTGTGGAACAGCGCGCCCGCTTCGAGGCACAGATGACTGCCAGAGACGCGGGCGACGAAGAAGCGATGCCTATCGACGAAGATTTCCTAACCGCCCTCGAATACGGCATGCCCCCAACCGGTGGCCTGGGAATAGGCGTAGACCGCCTGGTAATGCTCCTAACCAACACCCCCCACATCCGTGAAGTGATCCTGTTCCCCACAATGAGACCCCCGAAATAGCCACAGCTATCCCGGTGATCCCGATACTGGGACAACGCGAGGCCGAAGACTGAATAGCGACAAGGGGCCAACATCCGTCCCCCCGGACGGCGAGGCACGAGTCGTTCATCTGGGGGGACGAGGAGCGCAGCGACGGAGGGGGGCGCCGGACCCGGGCAAGTATTTGAGTTGGTGGGTAGGACTGGGGGCAGGTTCTCAAGGCGGGGACGGCCCCCTCCGTCTGCCGGCTGGCGCCGCCAGCCACCTCCCCCAGGCGCCTCCTTCGTCGGCGGGGGAGGAGATGTTGTTGGCCCGCCATCGCCGCTTTGAACTCGTGCACCTACCGACTCAACGTCACAAGCGTCTGTGGCTGTGGCTGTGGCTCTGGCTTTCGTTTTTCAGTTTCTGGCGGCTTCTACTCTGGTTATGAGGAAGTGGCCCATGGCGGTGAGGATCGACTTGGGGTCGCCGTCAGGGAGGATTGTTATGGCGTCCTCTGCGGTTCGGAGGCGGGCGTCGCATTCGTCGAGGCTGGCCGAGACGAATCCGCCCGATCTGACCAGTTCGATCACCTCGGCCACCGCCTCGTCTGCGAATGGTCGCTCCGCGGAGAGGAGGTCGCGGATACGGCCGCCGTCCGGGCCGGCCAAACCGTGTAGGACCGGCAGGGTGTAGACGCCCTGGTTGATGTCTGAGCCGGCGGGCTTGCCGATGGTCTCCTCATCGGCCACGAGATCGAGAGCATCGTCTGTGATCTGAAACACCATGCCCAGTTCCCAGGTGGCGGTCGACACCGCTTCGACTACCTGGGACGGCGCGTCTGACGACAGAGCGCCAAGTCGCGCAGAGGTGCGGATGAGGCTGGCAGTCTTTCCACCGATGACCCGGTAGTAGTCTTGCGGACCGTGAGTCACGTCACCTTCGAGTTGCAGTTCGAGGGTCTGGCCTTCGACCAATTCGGCGTAGGTTCTGGCCAGGAGCTTCACCGCCTCGAGGCCGAGCGAATCTGCTGCCAGCTCAGACGCCCTTGCCATGAGGAAATCGCCGGCCAGTATGGCGATCGTGTTGCTCCAATTGGCGTTGACGGAGACCGCGGCCCGTCTGACGTCCGCCTCGTCAATGACGTCGTCGTGGTAGAGGCTTCCGATGTGGATCAACTCGACGGCCGCGCCTGCGTCGATGGCCCGGGCGTCGAGGTTGGGTCCAAGCTCTGCGGTGAGCTGGGCGAGCAAGGGTCTGAACCGTTTGCCGCCGGCCGCCAACAGGTGCTGGGCAATCTTGGTGAGGAACTGATCCTGGGAGGTCGAGGCCTCAAAGAGGCGGGCCTCGACTCGCTCGAGCCGTTCCCACACGGAGGGAATCGTGATCAGGTCCTTTAGTGCCGGTGCATCCATTCCGAATATCCGAGTATGGGGATCGTGAGCGCAATGGTAGTGAATGGTACGAGAGTCGCAGATGGCAGAGCCAGAGCGCGGTCGGGATTGTTTGGCGACCCACGGACGTTGACACTGGTACAAGGCAAGAGGGACGAGGCAGCCCGAAATGGGCAGTTGGTCCTTCGGCGCTCCACTCGTCGGCCGACAGGTCAGGCGGAGGGGGTATCCGAGGTCCAGAGCTATACTCCCGGATGCGTATCCGTTGTCCCAGGTCACGGATACGTAGAACCATTTAGGAGGCTGAACGCCTGTGTTTGAACGTTTCACAGATCGGGCGCGACGGGTTGTTGTCCTGGCGCAGGAAGAAGCCCGGCTTCTGAACCACAACTACATCGGTACCGAGCACATCCTGCTCGGTCTCATCCATGAGGGCGATGGTGTCGCGGCCCGCGGCCTCGAAGGCCTAGGGATAAGCCTCGACTCTGTTCGCAGCCAAGTCGTCGAGATCATCGGCCAGGGCCAACAGTCGCCGTCCGGTCATATCCCTTTCACGCCGAGGGCGAAAAAGGTCCTGGAACTCAGCTTGCGCGAAGCGCTGCAACTGGGTCACAACTACATCGGGACCGAACACATATTGCTCGGCCTGATCCGCGAGGGCGAGGGTGTAGCCGCCCAGGTTCTCCAAAAACTCGGGGCCGATCTTCCCAAGGTTCGCCAAACAGTGATTCAGCTGTTGTCTGGATCCGGTTCTGGCGACGAGCAGAGCGCAGGGAGCGGTTCTTCCAGTGGTCGTGGCGAGCAGAGCCCCTCAGGCTCCACGGTGCTCGACCAATTCGGACGCAACCTCACCCAGGCAGCCCGCGAGCACAAGCTCGACCCGGTCATCGGTCGTCAGACCGAGATCGAGCGAGTGATGCAGATCCTTTCACGCCGGTCGAAAAACAATCCGGTGCTGATCGGCGAGCCTGGGGTCGGCAAGACCGCGATCGTCGAGGGTCTCGCGCAGCAGATCGTGTCGAACGAGGTCCCCGAGACCATCCACAACAAGCAGCTCTACACGCTCGACCTCGGTTCTCTTGTGGCCGGGTCTCGCTACCGCGGCGATTTCGAGGAACGTCTGAAGAAGGTTCTCAAAGAGATCAAAACTCGTGGCGACATCATCATGTTCATCGACGAGATCCATACCCTGGTCGGTGCAGGTGCCGCCGAGGGTGCCATAGACGCGGCCAGCATCCTTAAGCCGATGTTGGCGAGGGGCGAGCTTCAGACGATCGGAGCGACAACGCTCGAGGAGTATCGAAAATACCTCGAGAAAGATTCGGCGCTTGAGCGTCGGTTCCAGCCGGTCCAGGTTGACGAACCTTCGGTGGCTGACGCCATTCTGATTCTCAAGGGCCTCAAAGACCAGTACGAGGCCCATCACGGGGTCCGCTATACGGACGACGCGTTGAAGACGGCGGCCAACATGGCGGATCGTTACATCTCCGATCGTTTCTTGCCTGACAAGGCCATAGACCTCATCGATGAGGCCGGTTCGCGCAACCGCATCTATCGCAAGGGTGCCAGCCCCGAACTCAAAGAGATCGACGAACGTCTCACCCAGGTTCGCAATGACAAGATGGAAGCGGTCCAGGGCCAGCAGTACGAGAGAGCGGCCCAGCTTCGTGACCAGGAACGCAGCCTGCTCGCAGATCGTGCCCAGGAAGAAGAGCAGCTGACTGCTGCGGGCTCAACCGTCGGTTCGACGATCGACGAAAATGAGATTGCCGAAGTACTCGCCCAGTGGACCGGAATCCCCGTTCACCGGCTGACCGAAGAAGAAACTGCCCGCCTTGTGCACATGGAAGAAGAACTGCACAAGCGGATCATCGGCCAGCACGACGCGATCTCCGCGGTTAGCCGGGCGATCCGTCGCACCAGGGCCGGTCTGAAAGACCCGAAACGGCCGGCAGGCTCATTCATCTTCCTTGGCCCGTCAGGCGTGGGGAAGACAGAAACCGCCAAGACGCTTGCCGAATTCCTGTTCGGGAATGAGGATGCGCTGATCCAGCTCGACATGTCAGAGTACATGGAGAAGCACACCGTCAGCCGCTTGGTCGGCTCGCCTCCCGGCTACGTCGGCTATGACGAAGGCGGTCAGTTGACAGAGGCCGTGCGTCGCAAGCCATTCTCTGTGGTGCTGTTCGACGAGATCGAAAAGGCGCACCCTGACGTCTTCAACACTCTCCTACAGATTCTCGAAGACGG
>QIDH01000032.1 GCA_003229305.1 Acidimicrobiia bacterium
CCAAGTGCGGGGCGATGAACTGAATCGATGGGGGTGGGGTGCCTGGCCGATTCAGCGGCAGTGTGATTGCGGGACAACCGGTTGCGTTGACCAGGCCGCTGAATCCGCTCAACACCAGTCGGTAGTTGGTTGGGGTGCCGTCGATGTCGATCTCCGGTTCGCCGATGACCTTGCGGGGGTGACCGACCGCGGGGGTGAGCAGCATGTCCGCTGTTTCGAACGCCGATCGGACTGCACTGACGAGACCTGCCTGCCATCTGCGCGCCTCGAGGTAATCGTCGAGCGTCACATCCATCGCGACGGCCAGGCGCGCTTCGATTTCGGTTCCATAACGTTTGTCGAGCTGGGGGAACCACTCGCGGTGGACATTGGCCGCCTCCGCGGCCGCCAGCACCCCGAATAGGGGATCGGGTACGAGGTCGGGGAGTGACTCTTTCGAAACGTCGGCGCCCAGTTCGGTGAGAGCCGCGGCGAAACTGTCGAGCTCCCGAAGAACGAATTCGGCGACCGGCGCCGCATCCAGCCAATCCATGGGGATAACGATCTTCATTCCTGCCACGCCGGAGAACTCCATCGATTGTCGAGGCGAGGTTCTCGACCAAGGGTCGGCCACATCCTGACCTCGCATGACGTCGAACAGCAGGCGTGCGTCACTGGCGGTCCTGGTGATCGGACCGACCGTGTCCAGGGACTCCGCGAGAGGAAACACCCCTCGCAACGGGACACATCCATGCGTGACCTTGAGTCCGACCGATCCACACAACGCCGCCGGAACGCGGACGGATCCTCCGGTGTCGGTGCCGATCGCGGCTGGCACGATCCCGGCGCTCACCGCGGCGGCCGACCCTCCGGAAGAACCGCCAGGGGACAAGTCAGGGTCGTAAGGGTTGTGGACCGGACCGAACCAGTCGTTCTCGCTCGAGAACCCGTAGGCGAACTCGTGGAGTCCTGTCCTGCCGATAATGATCGCACCTGCCTTCTCGAGACGATCAACGACTGTTGCGGACTCGCTCGGCTGGTGGCGGTAGAACGACGATCCGCAGGTGGTGGTTCGGCCGACGTGGTCGATGAGATCCTTCAGAGCGATAGGGACGCCGGCCAATCGCCCGATTGGATCCCCGACGGCGGCCAGACGGTCGATCTCGTTGGCCCTTGCAATGGCCAGATCTGATTCGATTGACGTGAAGGCGTTCAGCTGCGATTGCGACTCTGAGGCCGCCTCCAGCGACGCTTCGACGTTATCAACGGCGGTCCGCTCACCAGATCGCACAAAGTCAACAATCTCCGCGACCGAGGCGGTCACCACGTGAGTTCGCGGCCATTCGGAAAGAAGGCGATCCATGGACGGCCAGGCGGCACCGGTACGGGATTGCCATCGAGGTCGGTGATCGTAAACCAGTCTGCGACGTCGTCACGTTCCCATTTGCCCTCGACGACTCTGCCTTGTGCGAAGATCTGCACATCGCCGGAGCCGACGGTCTCGAATGCGGGGACGCATGACCCGGATCCGGACGGACAGGCTGTGTAGCGGTCGACGTTGATGACGACGATCGTATCGGCGGCGATCTGTTCTTCGGTTTCGCCGTCAGCGCTTCGCCAGTTGTGGGGTTCGGTTCCGGCGAAGCGGATGTACTCCGAGCCGGTCCACTCCCAAGTCGCGTCCATGGTGGCCGACCAGTTGAAGAAGATCTGTTCGGCGGTGTCGGCCGCTGGGGCGGGAAACTCGCCGAAGGTGAGGATGGCCGGTGGAGGTGTGTCCTCGTAGCCTCGCTGTTCCATCACGTTGCGCACCTCGAGGGTGTTGACGTATAGGTTGTGGGGAGCGCGCCTCTCGCTGCTTCTGAAGGTGACGGGACGGCCGAGGTCTCCGACGAGCTGCACGTCAAGCGCCAGGATTCTGCTAACCACCCATGGCTGGGCACCCGAGATGGTCATTACGCCGTTGAGGGGCCGAATCAGCGTGGGGTCTGTGGGCCGCCCTGATCGCATCGGTCCGACGAATTCGCTGTCGGATGTGTGGAAGAGGGCAACGAAACGAGTTAGGCCGGCTTCGACGAGCAATTCCATCATCGCGTCTGCCTGTTCGATACCCGATTGCGGTCTGGCGTTCCAGTGGTTGTCGATCTTGACAGCTACTAGTTGGCGGCCCAGCAGAGCCTCATCTTCGACCGGGAGACCGTTGAGAGGCGAGACCGGTCCTGCGATGGTGGTTGTCGTGGTTGCCTGCGTGGTGGTCGTAGTGGTTGCCTGCGTGGTGGTTGTTGGCGCGGACGTTGTCGACGTGTCGGCCGCAAAGGTCGTTGTTCCTACGGTGTTGTCCGAATCGCTGCCGCAGGCGGCGGCGACAAGGGCGAAAGCTATGAGGGCCAGGACGGATCGAAGTCGCACGGCGACAGAGTGTGACGGTGCGTGGCCGATAGCGCAAGCCGGTGATGGAATCGTGAAGCAATGCAGCGCCCCGAGGACGCTGAGTCAGTTGGGGGTCGTTCGACTTGTCTGGACCGTGTTGGCTAGGCCCTCGACGGCCCGAGGATGTTGGCGGCCGCATCGTGATCGTCAACGGCCACCGCCAGGTGGATGCCTGCCGGGTCGGCACCGAGGGCGTAGATTGCTTCGATGTTGATCGCACTGGCCGCCAGCTGGTGGGTCAGCGAGGCGAGACTGCCAGGCGTGTGTGGGATGACCGTTGTGATGATTGCACGCTCGTCGAAACGAATGTCGGCTTCGTCCAGAACGCGTCGTGCCGCTGATGCATCATCGACCAGTAGCCTCACCATTCCCTCGTCGTCGAGCCCGAAGGCGGCAAGTGCCTCGATGTTCACGCCCGCCCCTGAGATCGCCTCGGATATCAAAGCGAGCATCCCAGGTCGATTGGCGACTCGAATCACGAGTTCCCTCATCGTATGGACCCTAGGCCGCCACCGGTCGCGGTGGGGAGAATTCTCGGTGTCAGACCGGTCCGATCCTGGCGAGTGGCCAATAGCGGAAGCAAACGACCGAGTCGATCGCTGTGATCGCCAGTGGACCGAGAGTGGCAGAGTCCCCCGTGCTCACAGATCGGTCATCGCCGAGCAAGAACACCTGGTCTTGGCGAACCAGCCATACGCCTTGTCGACCGCGGCCGTGCGCCCAAGGCTCGTGGCGCGTTCTCCCGTCGACGGTGAGCGTTCCCTGATCGAGTGCTACCCGGCTGCCCCCGAGGGCGATAGCCCGCTTGACCAAGAAGAACGATGGGTCGTCTGGTGCGGAGAAGACGACGATATCGTCGACCCCGAGTCGGTTCGGCTTGACGGAGATCAGGTAATCGCCAGGCTCCAATGTCGGCGACATGGAGCGCTCGGCCACAACGAAGCGACGGAACCAGGTGGGGACGGTGGTGAAACCCAAGACGAGGAGGGCAGCGGCCCCCCGTATGGTTGCAATCCGGCTGGTTCGCCTTGTCGGTATCGTCACGATCGATGGCAGTGTATCGTCTCACTCGACCACAACGAGGAGGCAACATCATGGGATTCTTCGCCCCGAAGCGGACCGCTCACGCTCACTGTGACTTGTTTTGCGGCGTGTATGACCCTGCGCTTGCACGTATTGAGGCCGAGTCGGTTCTCAAGGCAGCCCAGAAGTACCACGGCAGTGACGACGAGGTGTTCAGAGCGAGGTGCATTTCGATCAAGGAGTCGCAGGCGGAGTTGGTCAAGCACCATCTTTCGGTGCTTTGGACCGACTTCTTCAAGCCGCACCACCTCGAGGTCTTCCCAGACCTGCACGGCATGTTCTGGCTCGCCATCAAGGCTGCTGGTGACGCAAAGAAGTCGATGGATCCGGCTGTCGCCGAGGACCTGATCGCCAAGATCGAGGCCATCGCAGACATCTTCTGGCAAACCGAAGAATCCAAGAACGTGGGCCTCTACCCACCGAACTGAAGGAACCCTGGGTTGTACCCTGGGTTCCTGGTGTCGCTATAGCGACACCAGGAACCCCAAGAACGGTCCAGGAGGTGGCGTGTCGGCCGGCACGAAAGCGGGTTCCGCTACTCGTCGGCTAGGTCTTTGCGTCGCAGGAGGAGACCGGTGAAGGCGATCGACACCGCCAACATCACGACCACCTTGGCCGATGCGCCGCCGATTCCGACGGATACTGTCGACAGCATCTCGTCGAGTATGTCCACTCCGTCGCGGCTCAGGGTCCGTACATCTCCGTAGGCGGATGCGCCGATCCGCCAGATGGATGAGGCGCTCACCCCTGAGGCGATCGAAGTGATGATGAACTCCCAGATGAAGATGTAGGCAAGGCCGGCCAAGGTCGACCTGGAGACCAGAAGCCCCAATGGGACGTAGATCGCCGCGTAGCCTGCCGCCGAGATGGCCAGTGCCGCCATGGCGGGGAGGCCGATGAGGGTATTCCCTGTCAAGATTGCGCCGACCAACCACGTGGCGGCCACGCCGATTCCCCCGACCACCACTGTGGCGAGAATCGCGGAACCTGTCACCGCGCCGGCGATCGTCCACCGACTGACCGGTTTGAGGACCAAGAACGGCATCGTCCTGAGGCGCCGTTCTTCGCCGAGTGCTGCACTGCCAATAACCAACGCTGTTACAGGCAGGGCGAGCACCATGAACACGGTGAGCATCATTTCGTCGTAGAGGCCGGCCAAACGAGAGTCCGCTGCCCCAAACGACACAAAGAACAGAACGGGAGCCGGAAGACCCGTCAGCAGCACGAGCCCAATCAGGCGCCTGAAACGAAGGAGTCGTCTGGTTGTCGAACTCAAGATCAGGCCGAAGGCGATCATCGGCCGTCAACCAGATAGCGGAACACCGACTCCAGCGATTCATCTTCGGGTTGGACCTTGATAAGCCTCACTCCCTCCGCCTGAGCGACAGCGGGCACCAGCGCGCCCAGTTCGAAAGGGTCGGTCGTGTCGACATGCAGCGTTGAGCCATCAATCGAAACGGCCGTGGTCCAAGGTTTGGCCACGAGGGCAGCATCCAGCCGGCGAGGGTCGTCGGCTTCCACGAGAATCCGGCGAGGAATATCCGACATGGCGTTGCGTAACGACCGGATCGATCCAGCCGCCGCCAAACGGCCATCCACCATCGCGACGACCCGCTCGGCCATGCGCTCCACCTCTGCAAGAACGTGGGAGGATACGACCAGGGTCCGGCCCTCTTGGCCGAGGCGTACAAACAACGCAATGAGTTTGGCGCGCTGCAACGGATCGGCGCCGTTGAGTGGTTCGTCGAGGAAAAGCACATCCGGTTGGTGGACAAGAGCAGATGCGACCTTGGCTCGTTGGCGCATTCCCTTGCTGAAGGTATCGAGTTTGCGCATCGCCGCATCTTCCAGATCCACCTGAGCGATCGCCTCGGCTGCGGCCTTGTCCGGCTGGTCGACCTTGGACATGGCCGCACTCCAGCGGACGAATTGCCAGGCGGTCATGTGCGCGTAGACGGATTCGTCCTCTGGGACAAGGGCAACCTTTGCGTAGACCTTGGGATCTCGCCTGGGGTCTTTGCCGAGTACATCGACCGACCCACGTGAAGGAACGACCAGGCCGGTCAGGAGGCGAAGGAATGTCGTCTTGCCTGCCCCGTTTGGTCCGAGCAGCCCGGTCACCCCAGGCCCAAACGAACAGTTCACATCCGAGACCGCAACCTTCTGGCCGTACCACTTCGAAAGGTGATCGGCGGTCACGGTCGAGTTTTCGACATGAGTGGCAGAGTTGGAAGTGCTCACGCGGACCTCTTGTACTGCCAACGCACGGCGATCGTGGCGATCGCGACGAGGACGGCGGCGACTGCAAGCGATACGACGGGCTCGAATCCTGCCCTTGTGGGGAGATAGTTGACGGTGTCTATTCCGAATACCCAATCCCTGACAACCCTCGGGTGCTGTTCGAACGCGAAGAGGGAGGCGTATCTGGCGCCGGGAAAGTTCGTTGCTTCTTGAAAGAAGGCTGCGATGAGGTTGAAGATCAGCATCGAGCCAAGGAAGACGCCTGCGGCTGCGCCGACTCTCGGCAGAAACGCAGCGATCGTTGAGGCCACGGCGCCGTGAACGGCCACATACACGAGGGCGACCGCCGGAACCTTCCAAAGGACATCGAGGTTGCCTGCAAGGTATGACAAGAAGCCTTCATCGGAGACAGCGGCGAGTCCAAGGTGGAAGAGGAACTGGGGGACCAGGTAGAAAGCCATCAAGACCGTGACTATTGCCAGCGCCTTGGCGCTCAGGTATCGGTCCACCGTCAGCGGCCTGGAGAAGTAGACGTTCAAGGTTCCTTGTGCCCGGTCCGGGACCAGCAGTTCGGGAATGGCCAAAGCGCTGAACAACAATGCGACAATTGAGATGATGTCGAAGTATTCGCCGTTCTTGGGGAGCTCGACCAGATCGGCTGGAGTGTTCGATGTTGCCCAATGGATACCGACCAGAATCACCATTGTCGTCAGGGCGAGGATGATCAGAAACCACGGGAGTACCTTGCGCCTTGCCTTGCGTCTCAGGCCTGTGACGCGGCGGAACCCGTCCTTGATGATCGCCAACATCGTGCCACGGGGTCCGGTTCGCAGGCCTTCGTATTTTCGGTACCCTCGGTCAACGATGACCGCGTCAGGCGACGGTTCGGAGAGGTGCGTTCCTTCAGTCATATTGATTCCCGGCCTCTTCCAAAAAGAGGTCTTCGAGGCTGGAGAGTGAAACTCCGAGTCGGCGGACCGAGCTGCCAGATGCAGCAAGCGCGTCTCTGACGACTTCGAATGCCTGGCCTTCGTCGCTGGTGACTCGCACGATTGGACCATCGGCAGTGGCTTCCACTCCTAGGTCGGCCAGCGCCGAGATAAGCGACAAAGGATCACCAAAGACTTCGACAGAAACTTCGTCGCCTTCAGCGGGCGGCTCGAGCGGGGCGGAGCGGATCAGCTTGCCTCCGTCCAGCATCACCACCCACTCGCAGGTCGCCTCGATGTCCTCGAGAATGTGCGACGAGATCACAACGTTGATTCCGAATTCGCCGAAACGAATTATCAGCTCCAACATCTGCTCTCGGCCCTTGGGGTCAAGGCCTGATGCCGGTTCGTCCAGCAGCACCAGCTCAGGATCGTGAACTATCGCCTGGGCCAGCTTCACTCGCTGCTGCATGCCGGTGGAAAAATCGCCGATGTAACGGAACCGTTCCTCATGAAGCCCGACCAGGAACAAGGTCTCTGACGAACGCCGGCGGGATTCAGAGCTTGGGATGCCGGCCAACTCTGCTGCATAACCCACAAAGTCGGCCGCCGTTTGATCGAGGGGAAGGCAGCGGTCTTCTGGCATGTACCCGATCCGCTCTCTGATCCCGATCGGATTCTCCGAAACGAGTGTGCCGAGCACCGACACTTCTCCTGACGTCGGAGCGAGCAGGCCAAGCACGATCTTGAGCAACGTAGTCTTTCCGGCACCGTTCGCGCCAACCAAACCGGTTATGCCAGGCGGAATTTCGATGTCGAGCCCGTCAAGGGCAAGCACAGATCCGAAATTTTGCGTGAGGTTCGTCGTTCGGATCAGCGGCTCGGTCATCCGAGGAACGCTAGTGGCGCGAGCGCGGTCGGGGTTCGTCATGGAGCCATCTTGGTTCACGAAGCCTTTGCGGAGTATCAGGGAAACCCCTGGCCACTCCCTGACCAGGTAGAGGCGCTCTAGGGGTCAAGGCCGGCAGGTCGCCGAACGTTTATCGAGCACTGCGATCGAGTTTCGCCGTTTCAAGATGAACCTGTGAGTGGCCGAAGACGAGTATGTAGATGATGACTCGTTTGCGAATTCTCGTTGTTGGCGTTTTTGGCACAGCCGCGGTACTCGCCGCCGGCGTTGCGAGCGCGGCCAGTGATCAGATCCAACCAGGCTCTCTCAGTACCCGGTCGACATTCGAGCACATCGGAGTGGTCTGGGAGGTTTCTGGAGATACCGACCTGGACAGCACGATGATCATCGAGTTTCGCGAAAGTGGCGAGACGAGTTGGAAGGATGGTGCGCCTGCAGTTCGGGCGTATCCGAGCATCATCGTCAACGGTGACCCACTTGGGTTCGACAGCTGGGGTGCCTCGGCCATGTTCCTTTTGCCTGGCACCAACTACGAGATTCGGGCCACGCTGACCGATCCGGACGGCGGTTCGGAGACTAGGACGGTTACAGCCTCGACCCGTCGTCGCCCGACTCCAGACTCCAGCGGGGCTACCCGCTACGTGGTGCCTGGCGATGGCGGAGGGAGCGGAACCTCTGGAGATCCCTTTCGGGGCCTGCAGGCGGCCGCGGACGCCGCAGCGTCTGGCGATACGTTCATGGTTTCGTCTGGCACATACGGTCCATTCGAGCTGACAACCTCTGGGACAGGCGGCTCGCCGATCACCTTCCTCGGAGATGGTGCTGTCATTGAAGGAGCCGGCACTGATCGAGGCATCGTCACGCTCGGTCGTTTCGACGAGATCCTTTCCGATGTGATCGTCGATGGCTTCACGATCCGCGACGGCACCTGGGGCATTGATGCCCAGAACACCCAGGACATCGTGATCAGCAACAACGTCATCGAAGACGTGGACCGGGGGATCGTCAACAGGCGAGACAACGCATGGGAGTCGAACCAGACGATCTGTGACAACACGATCCAGGGTCGCACGGTCTGGCCTGCCAGCGGGATACCGCCAGACAGAGGCATAGACCTGAGGGGAGACGGCAACGTGGTTTGTTTCAACCTCGTGCGGTACTTCGGAGACTGTATCTCATTGCAACCGACGTCAGGAGAGTCATACGGGAACGACGTTTACGGCAACGATGTGGCCTTCTGCGTCGATGACGGCATCGAGATCGACTACAACCAGGCCAACGTGCGGGTGTGGCGCAACCGGATCACCAACGCTCGCATGGGGGTCAGCGTCCAGCCGATTTACGGCGGGCCCGCATACATTTTCCGCAACGAGATGTTCAATCTCGAGAGCGAGCCGATCAAGATGCACAACGAGACGACCGGCTTCATTGTCGCCCACAACTCCGGAGCGAAGAACGGGAACGGCTACAGCGATGCTGGATCTATGTGGCGAAACGCGACGCTACGCAACAACGTTTTCCTCGGCACCGAGTACGCGTTCGAGTTCGTAACCGTGCGAGACGAGGGGTTCAGGGATTTTGACTACAACGCCTGGGGCACCAGCAGGGGGACGCCGTATTTCAAATGGGAGAACGTCCGCTACGACCGGATAGGAGATCTTCCGTCCGGGGTGGAGGACAACGGCATCGAGATCGGGTTCGGCGACCTGGCCAACGCGACGCTGCCCGCCGATTGGAACGTGGCCGCCACGATTGGCGACGCCGATCTACGGGCGACCGGTTCCCAGCTGGATGATCGGGGCGAGGTCCTCCCCAACCTGAATGACCCGTTCGTATTTGATGGGGCGCCAGACATCGGTGCTTTCGAGGCCGGTCAGCCGATGCCCTCATACGGACCCGGCGCGGCTGTGACCGGTCCTTTCACCGACGTTCCTGCCAATCACTTCTTCGTTGAAGAGATCACCTGGTTGGCGAACGAGGGCATCACGGCAGGTTGCAATTCGTTTGGTGATCGTTTCTGCCCTGATGATTCGGTGTCTCGCGCCCAGATGGCCTCATTCCTCGTGCGGGCATTTGACCTTCCGGCATCTTCTGTCAACCGATTCTCTGATGACAGCGGATCAGTGCATGAAGCGAACATCGACGCGTTGGCGCAAGCGGGGATCACGACCGGCTGTACGGCGAGCGAATTCTGTCCGAACGATCCTGTGTCGCGTGCCCAGATGGCCTCTTTCATCGTGCGGGCCATGGGCCTGAGCAACGGATTGGGCGCCGACCTGTTCACCGACGACGACGGTTCGGTCCATGAAGACAACATCGATCGCCTGGCCACAGCCGGCATCACACTTGGATGCAGCGCCGGTCGCTTCTGCCCTTCTGACCCGGTCATCCGAGCCCACATGGCCGCCTTCTTGTTCCGCGCCCTCAGCGAGGGGTAGCGGCAGGGGCGAACCTCAGGTAAAGGCGCGCTGAATTGGCCGCCTAGAGGTCGGTCTCTGTCATGGTGGCCTCGAGGCTGTCAAGGATCAGGTCGAGGCCGAACTCGAATTCTGCCCTGAAGTCGTAGCCGGGCTGCATTATGAGCTTGGTAGCCAGCTCTGTGAGGTGTGGATAGCGGTCGGCGGGGAGCGGCTCGATGATGGTCTCTGCGAGATCTGCCAGCTGTTTGCCTCCTGTGGCAGGCAGGTTGGCTTCCTGGATGGCGAATCCGTAGAGATAGCTGTCGATCAAGGCGTATGCATGGGCAGTCATTTCGACAGAGAATCCCCCTCCTCGCAAGCATCCGATTACCGCATCGTGGTGCCGAAGGGTCTCAGGTCCTGGTGAGGTCCGAGACTCCATCATCGGTACTGCCCACGGATGGCGTGCGAGCACAACCCGAGCCGAGAGTGAGCGGCTGCGCATGGCGGTTTTCCAGTCGGTGTCCTCTGGTGGCCGGCTGATCTCGCTGAAGACGCAGTCGATCATGCCATCGAGGATGGCCTGCTTGTTGGGGACGTGGTGGTAGATCGTCATTGGCTTGATCTCTAGTTGTATCGCGAGCCTACGGATCGTGAGTTGTTCGATGCCGATCTTGTCGGCCAGATCGATCGCCCCGGCGAGGATCCGGGCCGCGCTCAGAGGTGTATGAGAGCGGCCGCCTGTCTTTGTTGAGGGTTGCATCTGCCTCTTTTGGAAGTTTCTACTTGCTTATCGTACTTAGTACGTGTATGTTACGCAAGAGTAATCTTACTAAGTACGGGGAACAGGGGCACAGCGCCCCTCAAAGAGGAGAGAAGAGATGCAGTCACCAAAAGGACTCACTGGCTTCGACCAGGGCAGCGGGGTCGAGAATCAGAAGATGCGAGCCATCGTCCAGGACAAGTACGGCTCTGCCGATGTCCTCGAACTTCGCACGATCGATCGTCCAGAAGTCGCCGCCAACGAAGTACTCATCGAAGTCCACGCCGCCGGCGTTGACCGGGGCGTTTGGCACCTCATGACCGGTCTGCCCTACCTCGTGCGATTGGCCGGGTACGGAATCACCAAACCCAAGAATCCGGTGCTGGGCATTGATGTCGCCGGGCGCGTTGTGGCCATCGGTCCAGACGTCAAGCGCTTTGGGCCAGGCGATGAGGTGTTCGGATTCGGTAACGGTTCCTTCGCAGAGTACGTGACGGCGGACGAGACCAAGCTCGCCAAGAAACCGGCCAACTCAACGTTCGAACAGGCCGCGGTCTCGGCTGTCTCTGGAACCACGGCTCTCGAGGCACTCACAGACGTCGGACGCCTAGCGGAGGACGAGAGAGTCCTGATTATCGGTGCTTCAGGAGGAGTCGGTACATACGCGGTCCAACTGGCCAAGGCGCTCGGTGCTCATGTAACAGGCGTCAGCGGCCCAGCGATGACCGACATGGTCCGCTCTATCGGTGCAGACCACGTCTTCGACTACACCAGCGAAGACTTCGCAGACGGTGAGAGCAAATACGACCTCGTGCTCGATATCGGTGGCCGCAACAGCTTGTCAAGGCTTCGTGGTGTCCTGAGGTCGCATGGAACGCTCGTGATCGTTGGCGGCGAGGGTGGCAACCGGTTGACCGGTGGTGTTGGACGTCAGGTGCGAGCGATGATGCTCTCCCCCTTTATAGGCCAACGCCTGACGACCTTCATCAGCTCCGAGCACCACACGAACATCGAACGCCTCGCCGAGTTCCTCCGATCGGGCGCCGTGGTGCCAGCCATCGGCCGCCGTTTCGATCTCGCCGAGGTCCCATCCGCCATTCGACTTCTTGAAGCCGGTGGTTCGCGAGGCAAGTCGGTAGTCGTCATCCGCGAAGCCTGAGCCAACCGATGAGTGAGAGGCAATCAACGACCGTTGTGCTCCGACGTGGCGCCTGGCCCGATTCGTCGATTCACATTGGTTACTCGTGGCGATCGCCCGCTCTGAGGGTCGCTTCAGTCCGTTGCCGTTTCGACCTTGGCGAACAGGGGAGCGATTTGGCCGAGGGGAGTCGCGGGCTCCACACCGCGGCGTGTCCAGCCGTCGATCTCTGGTGCTCCAAGCATCTGGCGGGCCGCGGCCGAGGTCACTGGCATGTACGGACTGAACGCCACGGTGAGGCCTTCGATTGCATCGATCGCCACCGACAACGTCGTGGCCGTGCGCTCGATGTCAGTCTTGGCGGTCTTCCAAGGCTCGAGGGCGTTCAGGTAGGCGTTGACCGCCTGAGCGCCCTCCATCGCAGTGCGCAAGGCCGCTCTCAGTTCTACCCGCTCAAGTTGTTGTGCAGACGTGACGAGGGTCTCGTCGATCGTCGCAAGAAGAGACTCGTCTTCGGCGGCCAAAGGCCCGGGGTCGGGGACGGCTCCATCGAAGTTCTTGGCCGTCATTGACAGCACCCGGTTGACCAGATTGCCCCAGGTGGCTACGAGCTCCTCGTTGATTCTTCTGGCGATTTCTTCTTCGGAAATTTCCGTGTCGCTCTGCTCCGGGAGATTGGCGGCCATGGCGTACCGGAGCGCGTCAGGCTCGTAGGCCGCGAGCGCCTCGGGAATGGTCAAGCCGATTCCCCTACTCGAAGACGCTTTGCCTCCTTTGAAGGTGACGTATTGGTTGGCGGGTACGTCGGTCGGCAGCTCGAGGCCGCCGTAGCCCATCAGCATCGCGGGCCAGATGATGGCGTGAAATGGCACATTGTCCTTGCCGATAAAGTAATAGTGCTCGGCCTCAGGGTTTTCCCACCAGTCCCGCCAGGCTTCTGGTGTGCCCTGCGAGGCCGCCCATTCCTTGGCGGCAGACAGGTATCCGATCACAGCGTCGAACCAGACGTAGATCTTCTTGCCTGGCCCGAGCCCATCGACCGGAATGTCTACCCCCCAGTCGATGTCGCGAGTGATCGCTCGATCTTGGAGACCCTCCTCGATCCAGCCGAGGGAGAAGTTGAGGACATGTTTGCGCCAACCCTTTCTACCCCTGAGCCACTCGCCGAGTTGCTCCTCGAAATCGGTGAGGCGCAGGTAGAAGTGTTCGGTGGTCCGCAGCTCCGGAGTGGCGCCGCTCAACTTCGATCGGGGCTCGATGAGATCGATCGGGTCGAGCGTCCGGCCGCAGTTGTCACACTGGTCGCCCCTTGCGTCCTTGTAACCGCAATGCGGACAGGTGCCCTCGACATATCGGTCTGGCAGAAAACGTTGCGCCTCAGGGTCGTAGAACTGTTCAGAGCTGCGTTTGTCGATGTGGCCCTTCTCATAGAGCCGCATGAAGACGTCCTGGGTCACCGCATGGTGATTTTCGGTGCCCGTCGTTGTGAAGAGATCCCATTGCATGTTCAGGTCGTCCCAGTTCGAGACGAACTCTGCGTGGTACCGATCGACGATCTCCTGGGGGCTGACCCCTTCCTGGTCGGCTCTCACCGTGATCGGCGTCCCGTGAACGTCGCTACCTGAAACCATCAGCACCCGGCTCCCGATCATCCGGTGATACCGGGCGAAAATGTCGGAGGGAAGATACGCGCCGGCCAGGTGACCCAGGTGTCTTGACCCTGAGGCGTATGGCCATGCGACAGCAACGAGAATGGTGCGGCTCATGGCCGGGAGGGTAGTTGTGTTTGTCTACCCGTCTTGTTGATATAGCCGACTGCGCCTTTTCTGCCTGACGCGGTAGCGTGCCATGGTGGACGTTGCCCTCTCTGCCCTGGCGGCACTTGCCGCAACCGGTTTCTTCGTTGATCTGATGCGGTCCTACTTCGTGCGGCCGCGCCAGCATGTGGCCGCCTACACGGCCGGGATCGGATTTTTTTCTCTTGCGACGTGGGCCTTGTTCCTCGGGGTGACCTTTGGTTGGGCGTCTGCCACCTTTCGAACGTTCTATTTGTTTGGGGCCATCATCAATGTGCCGTTCTTGGCTCTCGGTTCGATGTTCCTGGTCGCCGGTCGGCGCAGCGGACATGCGATGCTGTTCTTCCTGTTTCCCCTCTTCGCCATCTCTGTTCCTATGACCTTGTCTGAGCCGCTCGTTGGCGCCCTCCCGCCCGACGGCGTTCCTGCCGGGTCTGATCTGTTCGCATCAGGGTTCGGCCCACGCATGTGGGCTGCCGTGAGCGGCGGAACCGGCACAACGGTGCTCATCGTGCTTGCAGTTGTCTCGATCGTTCGATTCTGGACCCGCGACCGTCGCATCATCACCGCCAACCTGCTGATCGTTGCCGGCACCGCGGCTGCTGCAGGCGGTGGAACAGGCCTCGCCCTCGGAGAAGCGTCCGGGTTTGCGGTGTCGCTCCTGGCCGCAGCAACCCTCATCTGGACGGGCTTCAGAGTGGCCCAAGGCGCCAGGGCCCCCCACCTCACCGAACCCCCCTCGAACCCACTCAGCGTGGTGCGCGGTCGTGTTCCTTAGGCTCTGGCACGCCTATAGGCCCACTACAGCCGAAAGTTCGCAATACCTGACACTGAGAGTGGGGCAGTCGGTCTGGATCTCATAGTGGCTGTTTGCGCAAACGTGCTAGATGTCAGCCAACTTTCGGCTCCAGCGCGGGTATACCCGCGCTAGAGCCTAAGGAACGCTCAGTCAGCTGCCGAGGCCGGACGATTCCCATCGTCGGTTGTTTCGTGGCATCCTTTGGCGGCCCATGGCGGGTGGTCAGAGTTTCGATCGGGTCGAGACTTGAGCAAGGCTCTGAGCCACTCACGGATTCTGATTCGATTGTCCGCCACCGGGCTGTCACCTACACCAGGACGCTCGCATGCTGAGGCTCGACAACTTGGCGAAACAATACGGTCAAGTCACCGCCCTCGATGGGGTTTCGTTCGACGTGGAACGCGGCAACCTGCTGGGATTCCTCGGCCCGAATGGTGCTGGGAAGACCACCGCGATGCGGTCGATCTTTGGCCTGGTCGCGCTCGATTCCGGGCAGGTACTCTTCGATGGGCATCAGGTGGGCCCCGAAGACCGTCTGGCGTTCGGGTACATGCCGGAACAGCGCGGTTTGTACACCTCGATGAAGGTCGGCGAACAACTCACCTATTTTGGGACCCTGCACGGCCTGAGCCGGGCCAACGCGACCAAGTCGACCGAGGTTCTTCTCGAGGAGATGGACCTCGCCGACCGGATCGATTCCAAGGTCGAGCAGCTATCCCATGGGAACCAACAGCGCGTCCAGCTGGCGGCAGCGCTGGTACACGACCCGAGTGTTCTGGTCCTCGACGAGCCCTTTTCCGGACTTGACCCGATCGGAGTCACATCGATGGAGAACATCCTGCGTGAACGAGCCGGCCGCGGATCGGCGGTCATGTTTTCGAGCCATCAGCTCGATCTCGTGGAGGGTTTGTGCGATGAGGTGGTGATCATCAACAAGGGCAAGCTGGCGTTGCACGGAAGTATGGACGAACTCAGGCAGCGTTCGGATCGGAGGCGCCTGGAGGTCGCCCTTGGAGACGCGGCGACCGATTGGACGCCTGGCGTCGCGGGAGTTGAGGTGGTGAAACGCAGTTCCAACCGGGTCTTCCTGTCTGTTCCGGTAGACGTCGACCTTTCCGCGGTCCTGGCGTCGGCATCGTCGGCCGGATCGGTCGGGGCGTTCACCTTCGAGCCACCGACCCTTTCACAGATGTTTCGGCAAGCAGTTGGAATCGAGGATTCTGACGCAATCGAGGCAGTAGACGGGATGGGCGGCAGGGCGGTGGGCCATCAATGAAGTCTTCCAGAGTGCTGCGCCTGATTGCGGCTAGGGAGATAAAGGCCCGGATGAGGAACCGCGCATTCCTTATTGCCAATGCCGTCACCATGGCCTTGATCGTCGGCCTGATCCTCCTGTTGCCGTTGCTCATCAGCGATGACCCCCTCCTGCTCGGGCTGGTCGACTCAGAGGAGGTGGTCCCTGCCATCGAGACCGTGTCGAGAGCCCTCGATGTCGAGGTCGACCTCCAGCGTTTCAACTCCATCGAGACGGCTGAGGCAGCCATCGAGGCTGACGAAGTAGCCGGAGTCCTGGTCGACGGCGTCGAGTTCGTCGTGCTCGAAGAACCCAGTCCGGATTTGGCCTTCATCGTCACTGCGGCGTCGGCCGAGATCCGTTTTGCCGACCGCATGGAGGAGGCAGGAGTAGATGAAGATCAGGCTGCGTTGATCGGCCGCCCTGATCAACCGATTTCGGTCCGCTCTCTCATGGCGCCGGAGCAACCGGATGAGGAGGGCTTCTTCGGGGGGCAAGCCGCAGCGTCCGCTGGAGTCGTGTTGTTGTTCATGGCGATCAACCTCTACGGAAATACCGTCCTGACAGGCGTGATCGAGGAAAAGACCAGCCGGGTGGTCGAGGTTGTTCTCGCCACTGTCCGACCCTGGCAGATGATGGCGGGCAAGCTCCTCGGTCTCGGCCTCCTCGGGCTGGCGCAACTCGGCCTCCTGATCGGTCTCGGCCTCATCGCGGCGACGGCCTCCGATCTTGTTGAGGTTACCGGTGAGGCGCTGCTGGCTTCTGGGTGGGTCGTGGTTTGGTTCATTTTGGGTTTCTCCCTGTATTCGACCGTATATGCGGTAGGAGGAGCGATGGCATCGAGGGCCGAAGAGGCTCAGAGCGCAGCGATTCCGATTGCATTGATCGTTCTGGCCGGGTATTTCGCCGCATTCATCGTCGTGCTGCCAGAGCCAGAGAGCACGCTTTCCACCGTCTTGTCGGTCCTTCCTCCCTTTGCTCCATTCGCGATGCCTGCGATCATCGCCCTTGGCAAAGCCGCCGTCTGGCAAATCGTCCTTTCGGTCGGCCTGACAGTGATCTCAACCGTCCTGATAGTGCGTGTGGCTGGGCGGGTCTATGCAGGGGCGATCCTTCAGTCAGGAGAACGAGTCAAGCTTCGTCAGGCGCTTCGAGCGTCCCGTGATGTCACGGGAAACTGAAAGGCCTCGAGCACGGCAGGACGCCGATGGATGACGGTTGCTCGCGGGTCCGATAGCATCTCTGGGGTGAGCACCCCAGCAACGATCAGCGACACCAGTCCAATCTTGGGCCAGTCCGTCAGCCGGAGGTCCTTGGAGACCTACCTGCGTGCCACCCCGTCCGTGGACGAGGTGGCCGCCAACGAGCGGGCGGCCGCGTTGGCCACCAGGTCGATCAAGCGTGAGTCGAAGATGCATGCCTTGGAGCTCACGATTCGGATGATGGACCTGACGACGCTCGAGGGCATGGACACTCCAGGCAAAGTCACTCAGCTCGCCTCCAAGGCAATTCGACCGGATCCGACGGACCCGACCATCCCTTCGGTCGCGGCGCTGTGCGTTTACCCGAACATGGTTCCGACTGCCTCCGAAGCGCTGCACGGGACCGACATCCACTTGGCGGCGGTAGCCAGCTACTTTCCCTCCGGCCAGGCTCCTTTGGCGGTGAGAGTGGCGGACACACAGTGGGCGCAGCAGGCCGGCGCGGACGAGATAGATATGGTGATCGACAGGGGAGCGTTCCTGTCCGGCGACTTCGTGAAGGTGTACGACGACATCGTCGCAGTCAAGGAGGCGTGCGGCCCTGCCCATCTCAAAGTGATCCTCGAGACCGGTGAACTTGCCACGTACGACAATGTTCGCAAGGCGTCGATGTTGGCGATGGCCGCGGGTGCCGATTTCATCAAGACGTCAACCGGCAAGGTGAGCCCGGCCTCGACTCGTCCTGTCACCCTCGTGATGCTCGAAGCGATTCGAGATTTCGAAGCGATGACCGGCTTTCAGATTGGTATGAAGTCGGCCGGCGGAATCCGTACTGCCAAGGACGCCATCCGATACCTGGTTCTCGTCTCAGAGACCATGGGCAAAGATTGGATGACTCCACGGATGTTCCGTTTCGGAGCGTCGAGCCTGCTCAACGATGTTTTGATGCAGATCCGCTGGCTGCGCAGCGGTGTCTACCAAAATCCTGACTATTTCACCAAGGACTGAGGCATGAACGAGAAAACTCCGGCGAAGCCAGAAATCGCGCCAGTCGATTTCGAATACGCCTCTTCGAGGGAGGCCACAGATCTGGTGGAGATCGACGACTCATACGGGCTGTGGATCAACGGGGCTTCTCGGTCCCCGGCTTCCAAGCGGTATTTCTCCACGATCAACCCGGCCACCGAAGAGCCCCTGGCACGGATAGCAGAGGCCAACGAACGTGACGTGGATCGGGCTGTCAAAGCCGCAAGGAAAGCCAGCGATTCTTGGCGGAGAACCCCTGGCAAAGAACGGGCCAAGTACCTCTTTCGCATAGCCAGGATGATCCAGGAGAGGGCCAGGGAGTTTGCCGTCCTTGAAACCCTGGATGGCGGCAAGCCGATCAAGGAATCCCGCGACTTCGACATTCCGCTGGTAGCAGCCTATTTCTTCTACTACGCAGGGTGGGCTGACAAGCTCGAGTACGCATTCCCTGGGTTGAAGCCCGAGCCGCTCGGAGTGGCCGGACAAGTGATCCCGTGGAATTTTCCTCTGCTCATGATGTCCTGGAAGGTCGCGCCGGCTCTGGCCACCGGTAACACAGTGGTTCTCAAACCTGCGGAGACGACGTCGTTGACAGCCCTTGCGTTCGCCAGGTTGACTGCCGAAGCGGGCCTGCCCTCCGGAGTTTTCAACGTGGTCACGGGGGCCGGACCTACCGGTGCATCCCTGGTTGCCCATCCTGGCGTCGACAAGGTGGCCTTCACAGGATCGACCGCAGTTGGTAAGGCCATTCAGCGCTCCATTGCCGGATCGCCAAAACACCTCACCCTTGAACTAGGGGGTAAGGCTCCTCACGTGGTTTTTGATGACGCTCCCATTGACCAGGCCATCGAGGGGGTAGTCAACGGGATATTCTTCAACCAGGGTCATGTCTGCTGCGCTGGCAGCAGGCTGTTGGTGCAGGAGAGCATCGCCGATCATTTTGTGGACAAGCTGAAGCGCCGCCTTGAAACGTTGAGGGTGGGGGACCCTCTCGACAAGAACACCGATGTCGGGGCTATCAACAGTGAGGCGCAGCTCGACAAGATCACCGAGCTGGTCGATGTGGGCATCGAGGAGGGGGCCGGTATCTATCAGCCGGCATGCGAACTTCCCGATCGAGGGTATTTTTTCAAGCCGACCCTTTTCACAGGCGTGTCTCAAAGTCACCGCATCGCCCAAGAAGAGATTTTCGGGCCGGTTCTGTCGATCATGACCTTCCGCACTCCTGCCGAGGCGATCGAGAAGGCAAACAACACGCCATACGGTCTGTCCGCCGGAGTGTGGACCACCAAGGGCTCGCGCATCCTGTGGATGGCCGACCGTCTCAAGGCAGGGGTTGTATGGGCCAACACCTACAACAAATTCGATCCTGCCTCGCCATTCGGCGGCTACCAAGAATCCGGTTTTGGCCGTGAAGGCGGCAAACATGGGCTCCTTCCCTACTTGAGCGGGGTGCGGTGATGAGCCGGGTCGATGTTCGCAAGACCTACAAGCTCTACGTGGGTGGTGCGTTTCCAAGGTCCGAGTCCGGTCGCACGTACCCTGCGTTGGACGCGGCCGACTCCGTGCTCGCCAACGTGGCAGACGGATCACGCAAGGACCTGAGGGACGCAGTGAGGGTGGCCAGAGGCGCCCAGGCCGGCTGGGCTGAGCGCTCCGGTTACAACCGAGGTCAGGTCCTATATCGGGTCGCGGAGATGGTGGAAGATCGAGCAGACACCTTTGTCGACCAGATTCGTGCTTCCGGCCCCACCAGAGCCCAGGCAAAAAGGGAGGTCGATCGATCCATCGATCGGCTGGTGTGGTACGCAGGATGGGGAGACAAATTCGCCCAGGTATTCGGCAACCTGAACCCCGTCCAGGGCGCATTTTTCAACATTTCTGCTCCGGAACCAACCGGCGTGGTCGGTATCGTCTCTCCGGAGGAGCCTGCCTTGCTCGGCCTCGTATCGAGGATGGCACCGGTCGTCATCTCCGGAAACACTGCTGTCCTGCTGGCTTCGGAACGTTGGCCGTTGACTGCAATCACGTTCTCCGAGGCTTTGGCGACCGCCGACCTGCCTGCAGGGGTTGTGAACATTTTGACCGGTCGCAAAGACAAGCTGGTCCCGGTACTCAGCGCCCACATGGACGTCAACGCCATCGATGCCTGGGGCAACGGGTGGCAGGGGCTAGACGCGATCGAGATCGCGGCAGCCGACTCGGTGACCAGAGTCGTCAGGCCGCCGCGATCCATTGAATGGGCAGACGACCGCTCTAGCCAGTCTCCTCACATGATCGCCGATTTCACCGAACTCAAGACTGTCTGGCATCCGAAGGGCCTATGAGGAGCGCTACCGGGTAGCGTTCTGGCGTCGCCCGCCTGGGCTGGACACGATTCGGAGGTATGCGGTGAACGTCGGGATACAGCTGCCGGAGGCCGAGCGTCTCGTCACCTGGCCCCAGATATGGGCAATGGCTCGCCTTGTGGAAGACGGTGGTCTCGACTCCATCTGGATAGGCGAACATCTCCTCTACAAAAAGGATGGTTCATTCGTCGGTCCTTGGGAGGCATGGACAACGATGGCGGCCGTCGCCGCGGTCACTGAGCGGGTGCAGATCGGGCCGCTCGTCTCAGCGACCTCGTTCCACAACCCCGCGATGCTTGCCAAGCAGGCAGCGACGTTGGACGAGATTTCCGGCGGCCGGTTCATCCTTGGCCTAGGAGCCGGCTGGAACCGGGTCGAGTTCGAAGCGTTCGGGTTGGCATTCGATCATCGGACCAGCCGCTTCGGTGAGGCGTTCACCATCATCAGGACGCTGCTGACGGACGGCGAGATCGATTTCCACGGCAAGTTCTACGACTTCCCGAACTGTGTGATCGATCCGTTGGGGCCGACCAGCGGTGGGCCGCCGCTGTTGATCGGATCGACCGGTCCGCGGACACTCGCCATGACCCTTCCGTACGTGGCAATGTGGAATGCCTGGTATAGCGAGTATGGCAACGATCCGGTCAAAGCGCCGGCTTTGCTGGCGACCATCGACGAGGCATGTGAATCGGCCGGGCGCCCGGCGGGAGAGGTGGCCAAGACGCTGGCGATGTTGGTGCATTTCGAGTCCGAACCCGTCGCGAGGGACGCTCAGCACCGGATCGCCGATCGGGGAGCGATGACCGATGCCCTGGGCGCCATGGCCGCGAGCGGGTTGCACACGGTGCAGCTGGTGCTCGATCCGATCACATTGAATACGATCGAAGAAGCAGCCGAAATCGTTCGAGATTGGCGATCCTCATGATGCAGAAAACGCCTTCGGTGTTGTTGTCTGACCGCCGATATTGACACGATGAATTGGCGCACGTTTGGTATACGGCAGCGCGTCATCTTGGGGGTGGCCGTAGCGGGACTTACCTTCATCGTGTTCGCCCTGCTCGGCTACAGGTTGGCTGAGCGGCGATTCACCGATTTCGCAGCCACATCTCTTGCAACCACCGCGGACCTCGAGGTCGCCCGGATCGAATCCGCGCTCGACTCTGCCCTCTCCCACCTCGAAGGGCTAGCTGCACGATCTCAGATCCAACCTGCGGTACGCGCCTATTCGAGGCGGATGAATGGCGATGTAGGGTTGATTCAACGAGCGGTATCCGAGGTCCAAGCGGCGGCGGGCGAGTTTGCCTCCCTCACGGTGGTCGGGCCGGAGTATGAGGTACTTGGCACGACCTCAGTCACTGTGGAGGCGGGTGGTTTCGCACCGACCTTTGGTCCCCATGACCCGTTCGGGATGGTGTCGGGCGATCCTGGGCGGGCCGGCCTCCTACCGATCAGAGTGCCGGTCCGGCTCTCTGGCGGTGCGGTGGGTGACTACTGGCTCGTAGGTGAGTTCAGTTTGCAGGTAATCCAAGACCTCATCGCCACCCACGCCGAAGCTGGGGACACCGATGAGGCCCACATGGCCCAATTGATGGAGGACGGAAGCGTCCGGTACATCACGCCGCTGCGTTTCGAACCAGACGCGGCGTTTTCGAGGGTTCTCCCGCAGGGATCAGACCTGCCGATGGTTCGCCTGGTCAACGGCATGGAAGGCACACTGGTAGATGTCCCTGACTACCGATCCGAGCCGTCGATAGTGGCACTACGCCTCATCGAGAGCACCGGATGGGGTCTGATGGTCAAGATCGATTTAGCCGAAGCACTGGCGCCAGTTCGAAGCCTACGTACATTCATGTTGATTTCCATTGCTGCTTCCGGCCTTGTGTCTGTCCTTGCGGTCGCAGGCCTCATGAGACCGGTTCTGAATCGAATCGATTCGATCATCGCGACGGCCAAGGCCGTCAACGGTGGCGACTACAAGAGGCGGATCAACGACCCGAAAGATGATGAGTTGGGAGATGTCGCCGATGCTTTCGATCTGGCCGTAGCCAGGATGGAGGCCTCTCTTGACGAAAAGGGTAGGTTTGTGGCGGCAGTCAGCCACGAGCTTCGCACCCCTTTGACCGCAGTTGTCGGACTGTCAGCTGCGCTGGCGAGTCAGGCTGACAGGTTCTCGAGGGCCGAGATCGAGGAGTTCGCCGGCCTGATTCAGTCCGGCGCCACCGAACTGGCAGCTCTTGTTGAAGATCTCCTGACGGCCGCCCGAATGCAGGCAGGGTCTCTCGTTGTCGAGCAGGTCGATCTCGAGTTGTCCTCGTTGGTGAGCCTGGCGATCGAGGACTTGCCTGCCGAGATCGCGGGAAAGGTTGATATTGAGATCCGCGACGATGTCAGAGCCAGAGCCGACGAGATGAGAGTCCGCCAGATCGTCCGCAACCTCGTCACCAATGCGTACAAGTATGGAGGCGAATCGATCAAGATCGAGTTGATCCAGGCTCCCAGCCGGGTCGGTGTACGGGTGACAGACAACGGAGACGGGGTGCCTCCCGACTTCGCCGAACGCATCTTCGACCCATACGAGCGGGCGCATCGCAGTGTCGGCACCACCGACAGCGTTGGGCTCGGGCTCAACATAGCGCGCGAGTTGGCGCAGCGAATGGGAGGCGATCTGACATACGCCAGGGACGGTGCCTGGACGATGTTCGACCTCTGTCTACCCAAGGCGCGCGAGTCTGCGCCCGTCTGACAACCGGATCGGCCAGGGGAACGGCCTTTCCTAACCCAAGCTTTCGAAACTCGAACCGACATCGGTAGGCGTCACTCCGAAAGACGCTTCTCGAGCGGAGTCCGGAATCTCGGGATGACGATCGTATCGCCAAGCCATGTCTGGATCGTTGCGGCTTCTCGTTCGATCCGCGCAGATGACGCGGCGCCTGTCTTCTCGAAGATCTCGTACACGATGGCCGCATCTGGGCGCTGCGCCCAGCCGCCGACGATTCGGCCGTCGACCCACACAGTGGGGCCGGCGTTGCCGTTGCGATCGAATAGTCGTTGCACGTATTCCGGGCGACAGTACCAATCGCGTTCTTTCCAACCCATGGTGGTTGCATCCAGAGCCGGTAGGAACGCCACCCACGGATCAGGATCGCTGACCGGCTCGAGATCGTCACCGAGCACGAAGCCTATTCCGTCATCCAAAGCCACCTCGACCGCCCCGGCAGAATCCAAGGCTCTGGCAGTATTCCTAACGCCCCAACCTGTCCACCATTGCAAGTCTCGAACGGTGCCAGGCCCGTAGGCGCCGAGCCACCTGCGCGCCAGTGCGACTCTGCTGGATTCAGCGTCAAGGCCGCCGTCCCATCCCGGCGACCAATCCTCGATCCGTGCCCATTCGTACAGCGTGGATCTCCAGGTCCCCCTGGGTTGGCCTCTGACGATCTCGCCCTCGGTGGCAAGGAGGAAAAGCACTCTGGTCGACATGCCGTAGGTGGCGCCCTGGCTGTCGACGTACTTGGTTTTCAGGTCCGGAACCACCTCACTGAGTTCTTTGGCTGTGGCCTGTCCGAGTTCTCCAAGAGTGCGCAGGGTTCGCTCGGCGACGGCGGCCAACCATCGTTCTCCGTCGGTCGCGATCTCTTCGTCTTCGACCAACTTGATGACGCGCCGGCGCTGCGAGGGGGCGAGCGCCCTTGTGCAAGCGGCATTCACGATCTCGGCCAGATCGATCGGAACGACGAACAGGGTGCGTCGCATCCCGAGGAACCGAAGCAGTGTCTTGGCCTCATATAGGGCGAACTCGAGATCTGAGGGAGAGAATTCAGCCACTCTGGCCCTGGCCGAAAGGTACACGGTGGCCGGGTCGGAGCTGTGCAGGCCCACATTGGCGGTTGCAGCCTCCACGATGCTGGTAGAGGGTCCAGCGAGGTGGTGGCGGCGGGCGAGCCTGCGCCTTCGCTCCGATGTATCGATGGTCAGCACGTCTCTCGATCCGTTGTTGATTCGACCGATCGCAGGATACGATCGGCCCATGCTTTTTCAGAAACGCTTTTGGGCGGGCATCATCGACGGGTCGATCACGTTGACGTTTCGACGGTGGGATCGTCCGAGGGTCTTGGCGGGGCGTCCCTACCGAACAGGAGCCGGACGAGTCGAGGTCTTGTCGGTTGTTGAGGTCGAAGCCAAGACCATCACCAATTGGGACGCGGAGCGGTCGGGTCATGCCTCGGCCGATGACCTGCTCGCCGACCTGCCGGGTGTGGAGGGCAACCCGATCTATCGGATCGAGTTTCGTGTGATGGACGAGCCGGATCCACGCGAGGTTCTGGCCGCCGATTCAGATCTGGGAGAAGATGACATCGGCGAGATTGCCCGCCGCCTGACCAGACTGGACAAGGCGAGCAAAAGGGGTCCTTGGACCATGATTGTGCTGGAGCTCGTCGAACGGCATCCGGCAACCAGAGCCCCTGATCTGGCTGCCTCGCTTGGTCTGGAGACGTTGCCGTTCAAAACGGATGTCCGCAAGCTGAAGAATCTTGGATTGACCTACAG
>QIDH01000087.1 GCA_003229305.1 Acidimicrobiia bacterium
GGAACCCTGGGTACCACCCAGGGTTCGCCTCAACGCGGTTCGGACCATGCGGGATTTGGGGTCCAGGCGTCGGCGGTTCGCACAACGCACGGTGTCTTGCAGTCGAGAGGTTCGACCCATGGCAGGACCGTTTCACCGACCGGGTTGCGGTTTCCTGCACGCGTATCGGCATAGTGGGCATGTAGACATTTCACGCCGACCCGAACCCCTCCTACGCCGCCGCTCGGGGCAGGTTTTGAATCTGCCGGCACGAGGGCATCCCGTTGTCCTTCATATCGCCGATTGGCCTCGAGCAAGGCAACGCCGAATTCCGGCACCGCTTCGGCTTTCCACTCCATCGTTTTGACCCCTCCTGCGCCTTCCAAACGGCCGATCCTGGTTACGGCCAGAGGACAGCTCAGCCAGAACATCGTCGGGAAGGGTGTTCCGTCTTCGAGGATCGGTGGCACCTGGGTGATGACGGGCAGGCCGAGGGGGCAGCGCGACACAACATTGGCCGGGGCGCGCAGCGGCCGCCCGATCTGGGCGGCCACGACTTCATCATCATTTGGATTCTGATCAGCCATCTTCCACCAAATCGCGGCCGGTCAAGAAATCCCAGATTGCGCCCCCGAATGACCGAGACTCCAGTGGCTCCGGTTCGGGATCGGGCTGAGGCACAAAATCGTCGAACTGAGTAGTCGCCGGTTCGACCACGACGAAACTCGTGTCGCCAGGCCGAACGAATCCGAAGTCGGCCCTGGCGATTCGCTCGATCTCGGCATCCGACCGCAACGCGTCCGCTTCGGCTTGCAACCGGATGTTTTCTTCTTGAAGAACTACGAGCTGCGTGTTGGCAAGATCGACCGCCCGTTGTTGACCGAGTATCCGACGGAACGGGAACACGTTTGTGAGGACGATCGCCAGGATCACCACAAGGATCAAGGGGACCAGAATTCCCATTCGTGACCGAGACTCGACCATCAGACCTGAGCCCGCTGAGTGCTCCTGAACGTGTCGAAGCCGGCGAAACGGGCCTGGTTGCCCAGTTGGCTTTCGATCCTCAGCAGCTGGTTGTACTTGGCGGTGCGCTCCCCTCTGGCCGGCGCACCAGATTTGATCTGTCCGGCATTGGTCGCCACAGCCAGGTGGGCGATGAACGAGTCTTCCGTCTCGCCTGACCTGTGCGAGACCATCCGCCCGTAGCTGTTGGCCAGCGCCAACTCCATCGTGTGCAACGTCTCGGACAGCGAACCGATCTGGTTCACCTTGACGAGCACAGAGTTGGCCACGCCAAGGCTGATGCCCTTGCGGAGCATTTCTTCGTCTGTAACAAAAATATCGTCGCCGACCAGCTGGATCTTCGAACCGAGACGGTCCGTCAGGGTTTTCCAACCGTCCCAATCGTCCTCGGCCAGGCCATCCTCGATCGATACCAATGGGAACTCATCTACGAGGCCCTCGTAGTAGTCGATCATGCCGGCGGCCGAAACTGACCCGCCGTCGATCTCATATTTTCCTTCTCGGTATATCTCCGACGCAGCGACGTCCAACGCCAGGCCGACCTCTTCACCGACCTTGTAACCGGCGCTGTCAATGGCCTCGACGAGCAATTCGAGCGCCTCCCGGTTGGTGGCCAGGTCAGGGGCGAAACCACCCTCGTCTCCGACGTTCGTCGCAAGCCCGCGACCGGCCAACACCTTCTTGAGCTGGTGGTAGATCTCCACACCAGCCCGCAAAGCCTCTTTGAACGAGGCAAATCCAGCTGGGGCCAACATGAACTCTTGTATGTCGACTGAGTTGGCGGCGTGTGCACCACCGTTTAGGACATTGAGCATCGGGACCGGCATCAGACGGGCGGCCGGTCCTCCCAAATATCGGAAAAGCGGAACTCCCAGCTCTGCGGCCGTCGCCCTCGCTACTGCCAACGAGACAGCAAGAATCGCGTTTGCTCCGAGGTTCGCCTTGTTCGGTGTTCCGTCGAGATCGATCATGAGCTGATCGATGGCCTCTTGATCGGTGCCGTCGAACCCGATCACGGCGGGCGCGATCGTTTCTGTGATGTTGGCGATAGCCCGCGCTACGCCCTTTCCGCCGAAGCGGTCTCCACCATCTCGAAGCTCTACTGCTTCGAGCGCCCCTGTCGATGCCCCAGAAGGAACCAACGCACGTCCGAATCCACCTCCAGCAAGGTGGACCTCGGCCTCAATCGTCGGATTCCCACGGGAATCGAGGACCTCGCGGGCTCGAATGTCGGTGATTACCGTGCTCACGAGCCCTCCTGTTGTTGAGAATCTATCACGGCTTTGTTCGCGTCCGCGTCATTGCTTCCCGTCCTCGTCTCGTTCCAGCGACTGCTTGGCGTCCTCCCAGAGCTGATCCATCTCTTCCAGCGTAAGACCGGAAAGCGGACCCTTGCGTTCCATTGCCCTGAAGCGTCGTTCGAAGCGGTCTGCCGACCTTCCGAGTGCCTGTTCAGAATCGATGCCGAGGTGTCTGGCGACGTTGGTGACAGCAAAGAGCAGATCGCCGAGTTCCTCTGATGCCCGGTCTGCGTTCGCCAAGTCCTCGCGCAACTCGGCGAGCTCCTCCTCGACCTTCTCGAGGACCGGCTCGACGGACTGCCAATCGAACCCGACCTGTTTGGCCTTGGCTTGGAGCTTGGTAGCCCTCTGGAGGGCGGGCAGACCTGGCGGAACCCCGTCCAGTGTGGATGCACGTTCTCGCTCGGTTTCCTTGATCTTGGACCAATTGCGAACCACTTCATCGGCGTTCTCCACCTCGACGTCGCCGAAAACGTGGGGATGTCTCCTGACCAATTTCTGCCTGAGCCGCTCCGCCACATCTTCGATGTCAAACGCGGCAACTTCGGAAGCGAGGTTGGCGTGAAAAATCACCTGGAGGAGAACGTCGCCCAGCTCGTCCTCGACCTCAGCGTACGCGCCGTAGTCGATGTCCATCGCATCTGGCGCACCGGGCGTCAGATGGCGGATCGCATCAACCAGTTCGTAGCTCTCTTCAATCAGGAACTTGACGAGCGAGTCGTGGGTCTGTTCTCGATCCCATGGGCACTCTTCACGCAGGCGGCGCATCGCCTGGACCGCACCCACATAGCCGACGGGTGGTGGATCGAAGAACAGGGAAGTCCGTAGACCTGCCACCTCGGCCGGCACCTCGCTGAGGGGATAGACGTTGTGGCGAGCGTCTCTTGAACCCGCGCCAATCACAACATGGGTTTCCATGTCTGGCGGCAGCACCCTGCCAAGAGTGTCCAGGACATTTGCGAGGACGAGAGGCAGGTCAACGTGGAACACGATTGTGGTGACGTGGTATTGCATCGGGTCCGGGAGGTCTCGCCCATCGAGAACCTGAAATCCATGGTCCGCCGGATCGATCTCGAGCATCGCAAACATTTCGTCCAGAAACGAGGTGGTCGGCTTCACTTCGATCGGTCGATCGGCCCCGGCGGCCAGCTCCCGAATTCGTACGACGGACCGTTCTGCGATCAGCGGACTGCCAGGCACCGCGTATATGACAGGCCCGTCAGTGGACATCACTCTGGCAGCGATCGCCGCGTAGACCTCGTCGAACGTTTCGAGGGAGTCATACAGGTCGTCGCATGTGATCACGGGTCTGATGGCAGCCAGTTGTTCGGCTGCTGGGTGCTGGATGGTGCGCAGGATCACCTCGACAGACGGATCCTCGAGGAGCGCCCGCACGTCACCAGACAGCCGGTCCAGGTCCCCGGGACCCAGACCAGTTACGACTAGGAGATGCATCAGCTTGCTGGAGGGACGACCGCAGGCTGAGGATCGAGCGTCCAAGAACCGTATTGTTCGTCCACCTGGACATTGGCGGCCTCCATCTTGGCGCCAAGCCACTCGTTGAACAATACGCTCACATCCGCTTCCAAGAATGCGCTTTCGATATCTTGCCTTGATTCTTCGAATGTCGGAATGGTCTTCGACTCGACGAGAATGACATGCCATCCGAACTGCGTCTCGACTGGCCCAACCGCAACTCCCGGCTCAGCGTCGATGACCGCCTGGGCGAACTCTGGCACGAATCCGCCAGGAGCTGAACAACCAAGGTTGCCTCCATCCGGGCCGGAAGGGCCGGTCGAAAGCTCGATCGCCAGGTCGGCAAAATCTTCTCCCGCCAGGGCCCGATCGAGAGCTGCGACAGCTTCGTCCTCGGACTCCAAGAGGATGTGTCTGGAGCAAACCTCGGAGATCTCATCGATCTGCGATTCGTAGAGCTCCCTCATCTCTGCTTCGTCAGGTGCAGGCTGGGAGGCGATCAATGCGATACTGACCTCATCGAAGATCGCCTGTTGGCGGGCGATCGCCTGCAAGCTCTCTCCTGTCAGGCCGTTGGCCTCGAGCGCTGCGCTGAGCTCGAGTTGGCCGCCGTTGGTGATCGACTGGGTCAGCACCACGAGGTTCTCGGCCACGGTGGCGTCGCCTGGCGTGATGTCGTAGTCCTGTTCGGCCGCCGCCGTGAAAATCCGATCCAAGATCAGCCTGGTGAGGGTTCCAGCGAACAGGTCGGCGTCCACGGTATCGGAATCCTGAGGAATCGGGATGAGCGCGTAGACGTCATCGGCGCTGATTTCGCCGCCCTCATAGGTGGCAGCCACACCGCCACCCACATCGGCATTTGCGGTCCTCCCGCAGGCAGCGACCACCAATGCCATCGCGGCGACCAACATCAGTTTCCGACTAAACACGGGGATCCTCTCACCAAAGCGACCGGATGGTAACCACCTGTGCCGGGTACACCTACCCGGCACACGATGTCCAGACCTCTCCGAACGCGAGCGGTCATTTGCCCGGCGGCCACATTTTCGGAAGAAAGTCCACCGCGAAATCGACTGGGTCCTCGTCAAGACCCATTGGGACGAACATTGCGCCCTCCGCAGCCTTCAGGGTGGCCTTTGGAGCCAAACGCTGGAGGCGCACTTCTTCGGATTGGTTGAGATTCACCGGCGCCATCCGCAACTCGTTGCGAAGTTTCACGATCTCGGTGAGGCCAATACGGAGGGCCTCGACTCTGAGCCGAGCAGTCGTCAGGAGTCCAGAGGCCTCCGCCGGAAGGGGACCGTACCGATCCTCCCATTCTGCGGCCACATCGTCTACTTGCGGGTGGGTCTCCGCCAGGGCCAGCCGCCGATAGGCTTCGAGCCTGGCCTGTTGATCTGACACGTACTCTTCAGGCAGATGGGCGTCCAAAGGAAGGTCGATCCTGACCTCTTTGACCTTTTTCGCGTCAAGCTGGGTGCCGTTCAACTCTGCGACTGCCTCGGAAACCAACTCGACGTAGAGATCGAACCCGACCGCCGAAATGTGGCCTGACTGCACTTCGCCGAGCACCGACCCTGCCCCACGAATCTCGAGGTCGCGCATGGCGAGTTGAAAGCCTGATCCAAGATCGGTGAACTCGCCAATCGCCTCCAACCTTCGGTATGCATCCTCAGACAGACTCTGCTCCTCTGGATGGAACAAGTAGGCGTAGGCACGTTGGGTTCCTCGGCCCACTCTCCCGCGGAGTTGATACAGCTGGGCCAAACCAAGCAGGTCGGCCCTCTCAACCATCAGGGTGTTGACCTGCGGCAGATCGAGGCCGGACTCGATGATCGTTGTCGCAACCAACACGTCGTACTCACGATTCCAGAAGTCGAGCATGACCTGTTCCAAACGCCCCTCGCTCAACCGCCCATGAGCAACTGCGAAACGTGCATCTGGCACAAGCTCCTGAAGCTGAGCGACCGCCCGATCTATCGACTGGATTCGATTGTGGACATAGAAGACCTGGCCCTCCCTGAGAAGTTCACGCCGGATCGCCGCCGAGACTGCCTGGCGATCGAGCGGACCGACGTAGGTCAGGATGGGGTGGCGGTCCTCTGGAGGAGTCCGGATGTTGCTCACCTCTCTCACTCCGGTCAAGGTCATCTCCAACGTTCGAGGGATCGGCGTGGCGGTGAGGGTCAGCACGTCGACTCCGACCTTCAATTCTTTGATCCTGTCTTTCGCCTTGACTCCGAACCTCTGCTCCTCGTCAACCACCAGTAGCCCTAGGTTGGCGAAACGCACATCACTGCTCAGTAGTTTGTGAGTGCCGATGACCACGTCGATCTCGCCGGTAGCCAGCTGCTCGACCACCTGCCTCGACTGTTTTTGAGTCAGGAACCGACTCAGCATCTCCACCTTCACCGGGTACGGCGCAAATCGCTCGGAAAACGTCTGAAGATGCTGCTGGGCGAGCAGGGTCGTGGGGCACAAAATGGCTGCCTGGCGTCCATCCGTGACTGCCTTGAAAGCTGCCCGGATCGCGACCTCGGTCTTTCCGAAACCCACGTCGCCGAATACGAGCCGGTCCATCGGCTTGTCCGCCTCCATGTCGGCCTTCACATCTACGATCGCGCTCATCTGATCAGGGGTCTCTTCGAATTCGAATGCTCCCTCCATCTCGCGCTGCCAGGGCGAATCGAGCGCGAACGCATGGCCGGTGGCAGCGGCCCTTGCCTTGTGCAGCGCCACCACCTGTTCTGCGACGGCCGCGACAGCTTTGCGAACCTTGCTCCTGGTCGCCGCCCAATCGCTCCCACCCATCTTTGAAACCCTGGGAGATTCGCCACCCGTGTACTGGCGCACCGCAGCAAGCTGGTCCGTCGGAACATAGAGCCGGTCCTCAGCCGCGTACGCGATCACCAGATAGTCACGCTCCACCCCTGCGATGGTGCGTGATACCAAACCTTCGAAACGACCAATGCCATGCCGATAGTGGACGACGTAGTCGCCCGCACTCAAATCCTGGTATCCCTCGGCCGTAGAGCTGCGACGCCGACCCGATCGACGATGGGCCCGTCTTCGGCCGGCGATCTCGCTCTCGCCCACGACCGCAAGTCGGAGGGCAGGGATGACGACTCCCTGGTGGATGCCCTCGCTGAGCACGCTGGAGCCACCAAGGGCATGGCGTTCGGCCAGCGGAATGTCGAGTCCGTTTTCTCCCAGCAGCCTGGCGACCCTGCCGGCCGCGGGCGCGCCGTCCATGGCCACGACCACATCGAAGCCTCTGCCCCTGAGGTGACCAAGCCCGGCGGCGACCGATTCGGCATCGCCCGCCACCGCGTCAAGGCCGATGACTTCGATCGTGAGATCTGTCGGACCGGTCGGCAGCGGAGGCGCCTCAAGCAGTCGGCCAGGATCGTTCGGTGTCTTCAAACCGAGGAACAGGGCGGGATGGGCTCCAGCCCCCTGACCACGCTCACCCCATGTAGACGCAAGGGCATCAGCCAAGTCGGCCTCTTCTTTGGCGAGGTCCCCTGCCCGATCCTTCACGCGAGCCGGATCGAGCACGATCATCGAAGCGGCTGCGGGAAGTTCGTCCACCAGGGTTCGCTCGTCAGCGAGCCACGGCATCCAAGATTCGATTCCAGGAAAATGAACGCCCTCGGCGATCCGATCCCATGTGGCCGAGGCCCAGGGCTCCCGCCTGGCGAGGTCTCTGGCCAACATCCGGTCATCGTCGCCTGGCCGGTATTCCTTGGCCGGATATGCGATTAGGGCAGGTGCCTTGTCGACCGAGCGCTGATCGCCGACTGTGAAGACGCGGACGTCCTCAACGCTGTCCCCCCAGAAGTCGAGCCTGACGGCTTCGTCCGCCTGGGCCGGGAACACGTCGATGATCCCTCCCCTGACTGCGAACTCTCCCCTCGCCTCCACTCGATCGGTGCGGGCGTACCCGATGGAATCGAGGTCGCGGACGAGTTGATCGAAACCGGTCTCATCGCCCTCCTTGGCGACTATCGGCGAAGGGTTGGAGGGAGAAAGGCGCTGGATTACGGAACGGACAGACCCGACAACGATCGAGCCTGGCGCGTTCTGCCGGAGACAATGACGGGCTGTTGCTCTGAGGGCCATCGTTCCCGCGTTCGGAGACACGTGCTCGAACGGAAGCGTCTCCCAAGCCGGAAGGAACGTGACGTCTTCAGTGAACAGCGCGATGTCGTCAACCAGTTCTTCGGCCAAACGTTCGCCTGGGGCCACAACCAAGATGGCACCACGGGCTCTGGCGGCGAACCCGGAGATCGTGATCGCCCTGGCCGGGCCGGGTATGACGAGTCGGCCAGGGTCCTTGGGCAGGAGGTCTGGCGACCAACGATCGAGCAGCGCAGCGAGGGGGGCAGTCACGTTTGGCCAATGCTACCGGCACGATCCGGCACCAGATACCGACGCAGTTGCCTCACGGATGGCGCGGAGCGAAACGGCCACCTTCAGGGCCGGCGGACCAGACCTGCGACGGTTTCGCGTCTAGGGGTTCGTTTGGCCTACTCGTCGACACTCTTTACGACTTCTCGGAACTGCCTCAAATATTCCCAGCCGGATACCACCGTGATGAGCGCGGCACCCCACATGACCCATTCGTCCAGATACCAGGGTCCCCAGGTATCCGGCAGACGCATCATTGCCAAGAAGGCAGCTGTGAATTGTATTACGGCTTTCGCCTTTCCGAGGACGGACGGCTCGACCCTGGCACCACCGAGGGCGGTGATCCCCCGCAAGGCCATGACCACGAATTCCCTCGACATGATTATGAAAGTCACCCACACCGAAGCCCTGCCGACCGAGATCAGCGAAATGAGCACACCGCTGACGAGAAGCTTGTCTGCCGTCGTATCGAGGAACGCTCCGACAATGGTCGTGATACCCCAACGCCTGGCCAGATAACCGTCAAAAAAGTCGGTAGTGGCAGCCAACAGAAAGAGTGAAGCGGCAATGCCGTATCCGTATCGAATGTCGGTGTTACCGGCCGCGATCACGAAACTCATGATCACCGGAACAAGCAAGATCCGGAGACTGGCCAGAGCATCGGGTATGGAAATCAGCCGCCTCCTGTCTCAACTTCTGCCGAGACTAACCATGATGGCGCCTCGGCTACGCTCACGTCCGTGCCCGACCCCTCCTCACACTCCTGGACACGTTCCGAATCGCTCCGCCAAATCGCCGATGCGGAACGCTTCGACGTCCTGGTGGTCGGTGGCGGAGTCCTCGGCGCGGCCTCAGCTCATGACGCGGCGTCTCGAGGGATGAAAGTGGCGCTGGTCGAGCAAAACGACTTCGCAGCGGAAACCTCGAGCCGATCGACAAAACTGATCCACGGAGGCATCCGGTACTTGCCGCACTTCGAGTTTGGCCTGGTCAGAGAGGGCCTGCTCGAACAGAAGGTCCTGAGAGTCATCGCGGACTACCTCTATGCGCCGCTTGATTTCGTACTGCCGATCTATCGGGACCGAGGGATGGCCGATCTGCCATGGTGGGCATCGAATCGCCGGTTACTCCCACTCGCCCTCCGGATGGGACTGACGTTGTACGACGCGTTGGGCAGTCGAGAAACGGATCGACATCGCAAGCTCGCGAAGGAAGAACTCACCGAACTGGTACCCACCTTGCGGGCCGATCAGCTTCGGAGCGGTTTCCTCTACACGGACGCCCAGACCGACGACGCCCGCCTGACAGTCGCTCTGCTCAAGACGGCCGTCAGAAAGCATGGAGCGGTGGCCGTGAACGGCGTTCGAGCCGACGCAGTCGAACGAGTCGAAGACGGGTTCTCGGTCACCCTCAAGGACGTGCGGGGCGACGAGCAGTTCCCGATACACGCCCGCTCGATCGTCTCGGCCACCTGGGCTTTCAGGCCGCCTTCGATCGAGGGAGGTTCCGAACCGGTCAACATGGTGTTGTCCAAAGGAGTGCACCTTCTATTCGATCCTGTGCCACTCGGAGTCGGCGATCGGGCTGTCGTACTCCCGGAGACCGAGGACGGCCGCGTGATGTTCATCGTCCCATGGCGGGGCATGGCCTTGTTGGGAACCACCGATACTCCATACGCCGGGCCCCCCGGCGATGCGGTGGCCGAGGACGAGGACATCGACTACCTGCTCCGCCATCTGCACTCGTACCTAGACGTGCCAGAAGTCGAGCCGTACGCTGCATTCGCGGGCGTGCGCGCCCTCGTAGACGATGGCGAATCGACCGCCAAAGCATCTCGCAGCCACCAAATCGTCGACCTGGCCCCCGGCTATGTGCAGGTGATCGGCGGCAAGCTGACGGCCCATCGACCTATCGCCGCCGACGCAATAGATCGCATCGCGCAACACTTGGGGATCGACCGGCCCTCAACCACTGCGGACGAGTTGCTGATAGGAGCGGGGCTCGACTCTCGGGTCCAGGAGACCTTGACGGGCGCTTTGGCTCCCCTCGGCCTCGACGAGAATTACGCGTGCGAACTCGTCAGGCGATACGGCACGGAGGCTTCGAAGGTGGTCGACCTGCTCACCGAGAGGACCGATTTGCGTGAGACTGTCGGCCGCAACCTATTCACTCTTGCGGAGGTGGTGGCCGCCACCCGCTTCGAGGCCGCAGATTCCATTGCTGACGTTGCGCTGCGCAGAACCCACCTGTCTTGGGTCACCAGAGATCACGGCCGAGCCTCAGCAGGCAGGGTCGCGTCTGTCATGGCCGAGGAACTGGGATGGTCCGATTCGCAGACCAACAAGAGCCTCTCAGACTTCGAGGCTGTGCTTGCCTCCGAACGCCTCTGATCGAAGGAAGAAGACTGAATGAATCTGAGCCAAGAAGAAGCGAGAGTCCTAGGTTGCCTCATCGAAAAAGAGATGACTACGCCAGACACATACCCTCTCACCCTCAACGCACTGGTGACGGCCTGCAACCAATCCTCGAACCGCTACCCGATCGTCGCGTACGACGAAGAGACCGTGCACACCGCAATCCAAGGTTTGCGAGCCAAGCAGCTCGCCCGTTCAGTAAAGGCTCCCAAGAGCCGGGCCCTGAAACACCGCCACGATTTGGAGGTCACCCTTCGCCTGGGGGAAGCCGAAAGAGCCGTGCTGGCAATCATGTTGTTGCGTGGGCCACAAACCGTCGGCGAACTCCGCATGAGGACGGAGCGCTATCACGAGTTTGATAGTTTCGAGGAAGTCGAATCAGCATTGGGCAGGCTCGCTGGCGAGACGCCTGCCCTCGTGAAACACCTTGAGCGCCAACCCGGTCAGAAGGAAGCTCGCTGGACCCAGCTCCTGAGCGAGTCGGAACTCCAGCCCTCAACCAGTGCTCCCCGGTCGAGGCCGACCGGTCCAGGAATTGCCGATCTGGCCGCGACGGTTGAGGACCTGACGGCAAGGGTCGAGCGCCTGGAAAGCAAACTGAGCATCGAGCCTTGATCTCGTGAGGACAAGCCCTGGTTAGTCGATCCAGTCGAGGGTTCGTTTCACTGCCTTGCCCCAGCTCGTCAGGAGCATCGCCCTCTTGTCCCCATCCATGTCCGGTGTCCAGCGGCGGTCTTCGCCCCAGTTGGCCGCGACAGAGTCCAGTCCATCCCAGAACCCCTCTGACAGACCCGCCGCGTACGCAGCGCCAAGCGCAGTGGTCTCGTTGACTGTCGGACGCACCACTGGAACGTCCAGGATGTCCGACTGGAATTGCATCAGTAAATCGTTCACAACCATGCCCCCGTCCACCTTGAGGGTCGTCAGTTCAACGCCAGAATCTGCTCTCATCGCGTCGATCACCTCCCGAGTTTGGAAGGCCGTTGCCTCCAGCGAAGCCCTGGCCAGATGTGCCTTGGTGGCGAATCGGGTGAGCCCGGCGATCACCCCTCTGGCATCCGAGCGCCAATGCGGCGCAAAGAGCCCGCTGAAAGCCGGAACGATATAGATGTCGCCGTTGTCTGGCACCGAGGCGGCCAGCGCCTCGATTTCGGAGGCGTGTTCGAACAACTGCAAATTGTCGCGCAGCCATTGCACAAGGGCCCCGGCAATGGCAATAGATCCCTCCAGGGCGTACACGGGTGGCTCGTCGCCGATCTGGTAGCCGACAGTCGTCAGCAGACCGCTGGTCGAAGGAACCTTTTGGGTGCCGGTGTTCATGAGCAGAAAACAACCGGTCCCGTACGTATTCTTGACTTCGCCAACGTCGAAGCAAGCTTGTCCGAACAGGGCTGCTTGCTGGTCGCCAAGCACCCCAGAGATTGGAACTCCTGCCAGCGGTCCGGTGCCCATGGCCACCCGGCCGACGCTGGGAATGATCTCTGGCAACATCGCCTCCGGGATGCGCATGGCAGCCGCCAACTCAGAATCCCAGGCGAGCGAGTCGAGGTCCATCAACATGGTTCTCGAGGCATTGGTCACGTCGGTCACGTGACGCCCGGTGACCGGGCCGCCGGTCAGGTTCCAAAGTATCCAGGAGTCGATGGTTCCAAAGGCCAAATCGCCCGCCTTGGCCAGGAACTCGACGCCACCGACATTGTCGAGTATCCAGGTCACCTTAGGACCGGAAAAATATGTGGCCAAGGGGAGGCCGGTCTTGGCTCGGAATCGGTCGATTCCCTGTTCACCGGCTAGATCGTGCACGATCTGGTCGGTCCTCGTGTCTTGCCACACAATGGCGTTGGTTACGGGTTGACCGGTTGCCCGATTCCATACGACCGTTGTTTCTCGTTGGTTGGTCAGGCCGACGGTCACCAGATCGGCAGCGCTGATACCAGCGTCGGCAAGGCCGGCAACTATCACAGCCTTGGTCGTCTCCCAGATTTCGACAGGATCGTGCTCCACCCAGCCCGGCTTCGGGAAGATCTGACGGTGTTCCTGCTTGGCGGATCCGACAACCCGACCGCCAACATCGAACACCATGAACCGGCTACTGGTAGTCCCCTGGTCGATCGCTCCAACAAACCTGCTCAATTCCCCGCTCCTCCTCGTATTGGCCACCACCGTCAGTGGTCGAAATGACCGTTCCTTAGGCTCTGACCGCCATATATGTATACAGGAGCCTTAAGGTTCGCCACTACCCCTCTCCCACAGTGAGTTTGTGTCGGTTGCGGATTCAGGTGGGTGGGAGGCGGTTGGCGGCTTGTTGGACGGCCGAGTCCGAATCGGTAATCCAGGTCTGCGCGACATCCGCTGCATCCTGGATCAAGATGTCGACCTCTTCTCGTTCGGCTTTGGAGAAGCGACGCAACACAAAAGCCGCTGGGTCCATACTCCCTGGCGGTCGACCTACGCCCAACTTGAGTCGCCAGAAATCGCGCGTACCTAGACTTTGAATCAGCGACTTAGCGCCATTGTTGCCTCCAGAGCCGCGCCCGAACTGAAGGCGAAGCTTGGCGAAGGCGAGGTCGATGTCATCGTGCAGAACCAACAGGTCCGATGGGTCGACCTTGTGATAGTCGATCAGGGCCTTGGTCGGGTTGCCCGACACATTCATGGATGAACGGAGCAGCCCGATCAGGACCTTGTGTTCGCCGAACCCGTGAGTAGCCAGGTCGGCGCGAACACGCATAGGCCCACGTTTGAGTCTCAGCTCCCAGCGATCGGCCAAGACATCTATGACCTCTGCGCCGATATTGTGTCGGGTGCCAAGGTATTCGGCCTGCGGATTGCGCAGCCCGATGATCGCCTTCACCGGCTACTCGTCTTCGGCGTCTGCCCCGTCTGATTCCTCAGCCTCGCCGTCAACTTCTTCACCCTCGCCTTCAACCTCTTCGCCCTCCAGCTCAGTCTCATCGGCGAGAACTGCGGCGGGCACGGCCACGGTCGCGACGGTGGAGTCCACTTCTTCGAGGTATTCGACGCCTTCGATCACCGGCAGATCTGCAACGGTCACAGAGTCGCCGATTTCGAGTTCGGAGATGTCGATTTCGATGGACGAAGGGATATCGGTGACGACTGCCCTGACGTTCACGGAAGTCATCACCGTGTTCACGATGCCACCCTCTTCACGGACTCCGACGGGCTCCCCCAGGAAGTCCACACTCACGACCGCGTCCACCATGTCGGTCAGAGTGATCTTGATGAAATCCAGGTGAATGATGTCACCTCTGGTCGGATGACGTTGAAGCTCGCGGGCGAACGCGGTGGCGCTCTCGCCGTCTACCTCGATCGTCAGAACCGCGTTGAGCCCGGCGTCGGTGCTCAACGCTTTGCTCAGTTCGTGGGCGTTGACCGCCAGTGAAACTGGCTCTGCCTGCTTTCCGTAAAGCACGCCTGGGACCATGCCCTCGCGGCGCAATCGTCTAGATGAACGTGTCCCGAGCACCCGCCCGGTCTCAGCGCGCAGAGTTGTATCAGACATGTTGTGACTCCTTGAAACGAGGTGGGACCAGAGACTGCAATTATTGCAATGTAGGACAGAACATGCCAAAGGGCACGACATCTCAATCTATTTCGTGCAGCGAAAATCAGGCTTACGCGGCGGCCTGCAACCGACCGACAGCTCGGCCGAACCCGATCAGTGCGACGACAGCCCCTACCCCAGTCATCCAGACCCCTATTCCGATCGACACTTCAGAACCAACCAATACCGCAGCGGCGAGTTTCGCTTGGAGGTCGACCAAGGCAAGAAACATGACGACCGCGGCCAGGATTGCGGCGGCTGATCCGACCAGTGGAGCCCAGTCGGCGAAGCGGTCCTCTCTCTTTAGTGCCACTGCGGCAATTACGATTGTCACCCCCGCGACAAGTGTTATCTTGCCTTCCGTTTGCTCGATCCCACGAGCCGAGGCGAGGGCGTCGGCCCCTAACGGTCCGCTAGGTCCTACCACGACGGTCACCCAGGCGAGGAACGTTGCAACCACGACTGTGACGCCCCCAAGGGTGCCGACGATTCGGGATGGCCTCACTCGAACCAGGAGTCCCGATGGGTCCGGTAGCGGGCGATCAGCGCGTTCGTGGATCCGTCGTGGACCGGCTCGGGAGCGGAGGCCTCGGTCAGTTCCGGGATTATGGCAACAGCCAACGCCTTGCCCAGTTCGACTCCCCATTGGTCGAACGAGTTCACACCCCAGATTGTGCCCTGTGTGAAAACCTTGTGTTCGTAGAGGGAGACGAGCGCGCCGAGTGTGAAAGGAGTCAACCTTTCGGCGAGGATCATCGTGGTCGGCCTGTTGCCCTCGAAAGTCCGATGTGGCACGAGGTCGTCGTCTATACCGGCTGCAGCGACCTCCTCAGGCGACTTGCCGAACGCCAGCGCCTCCGCCTGAGCGAACAGGTTGGCCATCAAGAAGTCATGTTGCCCACCAATGTCGACATCTGGTTCGAGGAAGCCGATCAGATCCGCGGGGATGATCGTGGTTCCTTGATGGATCAGTTGGTAGAACGCGTGCTGTCCGTTGGTTCCGGGCTCGCCCCACACCACCGATCCGGTGTCGTAGGCAACCCTGGTGCCGTCCAGGCGGACGGACTTGCCATTGGACTCCATATCGAGCTGCTGGAGGTAGGCGGGAAACCGATCGAGGTACTGGTTGTATGGCAATACCGCATGGGTTGGATAGCCCAGGAAGTTGCGATACCAGACACCAATCAGGCCGAGCAGGACGGGGAGATTCTGCCGGATCGGGGCCTCGCGAAAATGCTCATCCATAGCCCTGAAACCTTCGAGCATGTCTCGGAAGGAGCCAGGGCCGACCACGATCATGACGCTGAGACCGATGGCCGAATCGAACGAATATCGGCCTCCTACCCAGTCCCAGAACTCGAACATGTTGTCTGTGTCGATCCCGAACTCGCGAACTGCTGCCGCGTTCGTCGACACAGCTACGAAATGTTTGGCGACAGCCGTCTCATCGGTTCCCAGGCCGTCGAGAAGCCAGGTGCGGGCATTGCGGGCATTGCTGAGCGTCTCGAGCGTCGTGAACGTCTTGGACGCAACGACAAAGAGGGTCGTGGCGGGATCCAGGTCAGCGAGCGTCTGATGCAGATCGGCCGGATCGACGTTGGATACGAAACGCGCCTCGAGACCGGCCTGTACAGATGGAGAAAGGGCCCTGTAGGCCATCAGGGGACCCAAGTCCGAGCCACCGATTCCGATGTTGACAACAGTCGCGATCCGCTCTCCTGTCGCTCCGACCCATTCGCCACTGCGAACCCGATCCGCGAACGAACTCATCCGATCCAAAACGCCGTGGACCAGCGGCACAACGTCTACGCCGTCGACCTCGACCACCGAGGTGACCGGCGCCCGCAGCGCGGTGTGCAACACGGCCCTATCCTCCGTCGCGTTCAGGTGTTCGCCGGCAAACATCGCCTCTATACGGGCGCCGACACCTGCCTCTTCAGCGAGGGCCACCAGTCCATCGATGATCTCGTTGGAAATGAGGTTCTTCGAAAAATCGGCGACTAGCCCTGCGCCTTCGACCGTGTAGCGCCCCGCTCGATCAGGGTCTTCGGCAAACGCGACCCTCAAAGAGACCGGGTCCTCCGCAAGGGAAGACAGATGCTGCCACGCAGCCGATGTATCGATGCTCACGGTCTCTCCGTTCCGACCCGCGCAGCCTACAGCCAAGAGTTGCGAACCAAACGGCCGAGAGTTGCGAAGCAACTCTGTTAGGGCTTGGCCCGCCAGGGCCAAACCGGCAATGTCGTGGTCGACCCTTATCCTGGTTCGCATGAGTGAGACGTTGAGAATCTCCGCCTTCGAGTTGGCGAAAAAGAGCATTGGGGCACGACACGATCACATGGTGAGGCGCTTCAGTGTTGCGCCAGAGCGGATCGTGGGGCTTCGCCGTCTCGGTGTCGACAAATCCGAGGCGGTCCAGGTGATTGGACTGGTCTGCAACGAATTCGAGGTCCCAGCCCCTTCAATCACTTTCCACGGCGGGCGAGGACCCCACACCGGCTACACCAAGATGCCGCTCGATCGGGCCATGGCTATTGCCGACGCGGCCAACATTGGTATCTGGCGGCCTGCGAGCGGCAAACCCTGGCCAACCCTTGGGATGATCCGACTCGGCGACCCGTCTTCTCTTGGGACCATTGCCCATGAACTCGGCCACCACCTGGTCAACCATCACGAACCCCTGCGCACCGCGTCCCACGGCAAACGATGGGTTCACTGGTTCGACGACGCCGCCAAGGTGATCGACCGCCACACAGGCCCTGGGTCCTAGATTGGTGGGCGAATAGGCGCCGTATTGCTCACCAGGAACCATCCTGGAGAAGGCGGCGTCCGAGTTGACGAGAGTACATGCCGGGGCGTGGTCGACGCACCCGTTTCTGGAGGAGCGAATTGGTCCAGGAGGACAGGCCGGAGGTGGTCGAACAGTTCCGAGAACTGTACGACCTGACATACCCTCAGATCATGGCTTATACGCTGCGGCGGGCTCGCAGTAGAGAAGACGCTCTGGACGCCGTGTCCGAAACCTTCATGGTCGTTTGGCGTCGGCTCGAAGACATGCCGGATGCCGAACAAGCCGTGCCCTGGGTGTACGGAATCGCGAGGAAGATCCTCGCCAACCAGTACAGGAGTCAGGAGCGGAGAACGAGACTGGCCAGGAAACTGGGACAGGCCGCTAGGACAGAAACGCACGAGCCGACATTCGAGGCGGTCCATCAGGCCTTGGGCACCCTCAGGCCGGCAGATCGAGAGATGCTCACCCTTTCATCATGGGATGACCTTGACAACCAGCAAATCGCCCAGATTCTCAACATCGGCCCAAAGAAGGTCGCAGTGCGCCTACATCGCGCCCGCAAACGTTTCGCGACCCAGTTGGCAAAACTCGATGACATCTCAGCGGCGAAAGTTTCGGACGACGTGAAACAAATGCACGACAACCGGACACAAGGAGATGTGAAGGGCACGCCGGACAAGGGTGCGGAGAAGCCGTGAAGCGTCGACGTTCCGAAGAGGATCCAGAAGAGATGCTACGTCGAGCCGATCCGCTCGACGGACTGAACGTGCCTACAGACACGACAGGGGACCACGCCAGGTCCCTGTTCCAGGAGGTAGTGAACATGGAAGGCGAGAACAGTCTTCGAGGAGAACAGGGCTCGGCCGGCGCCAAACGTCGGTGGGCCGTCCCGGCTGCGGCCGCCGCGGCAATCGCAGCGTTGGTCATCGTCGGCATATCGACCCTTGGCGGCAACGGAACGACACCGGACGACCAACCGCTGGCAGGCGGGATCCCTATTGCGACCGCAGCCATGTGTGTCGAGTTCTACGACCTGGACACCCTGGGCAACCGCGAGGTCGCCTTCGACGGCACCCTGACGGACATCAATGGAAGCGACGTGACATTCTCGGTCGGCACCTGGTTCAGAGGCGGCTCTGAGGCCACTGCGACCCTGGATGAAAACGGTCTCACCGGCATCACCTCCCTCGGCGGCCCCCGCCTGGAAGTCGGCCGGCGCTACCTCGTGTCCGGATCTGGTGGCTTCGTGTGGGGTTGTGGTTTCACCATGACGTACGACTCTGCGATCGCCACCCAATGGTTCGACAACCTCGGCGGCTGAGAACTCTCTGGCGTGTCGAAGGATGGCCAGGAACCACAGAACACCCGTCAGGTCAACGGAACGATCCCAATGGCCCTCCCGTTGTTGGGGCATGCCAGGACGGAAATGGTTGAGACGAACCGCGATCACGCTTGCCGCGTTGATGGTCATCGGGGTCGTTGCATTCCAGTTCTACGAGCCCGGTTGGCGGTACGAGGTGAGGGGTGTCGATGTCTCCAGGCATCAGGGCGACATCGATTGGAACGCGCTGGCCACAGACCGAACCGCTTTTGCCTACATCAAGTCCTCGGAGGGCGGGGACCTGGTTGATATCCGCTTTTCGGACAACTGGCTGGCGGCGGAACAGGCGGGAGTGCTGCGGGGCGCGTACCATTTCTTCACGCTGTGCAGGACGGGTGTCGAACAGGCCTCCAACATGATCTCCACCGTCCCGGACGAGCAAGGCATGCTGCCTCCTGCGGTGGATCTGGAGTTCGGCGGCAACTGCTCGGCCAGGCCAAGCGTTGCAGAATTCCGCGTGGAGCTGGACGCGTTCCTCGCCGCGATCGAGACCGAATACCGGATGCGGCCTGTGATCTACACGAACTACCCGTTCTACGACGCCTACCTCGCGCAGGACCCTCCTGAGGTCACCTGGTGGATCAGGTCGATCGCCTGGCAACCCCGCGATTCGCTGGACTGGACCTTCTGGCAGTACTTCCCTGGCCGCCGCGATGGGGTAGACGGCCGCGTCGACCGTAACGCCTTCGACGGCGACCTGCCCGCCCTCCGCGCCCTGACCGAACGAAACGACGAGTGACATCCAGCAGGGCTAGGGCTCTTCGTGTTCAGTCAAGGTCACAATTTCGTCGATCGATGCCTTTGTGAACCAGGGTGCGTATGGGTAGGTGGCGATGTATCTGTGAGCAGCACCGCCAACAGCCGAACGATCTCTGGCCGTCATTCGTACTCTCGCCTGACGGTTTTTCCCATGCAGCCGGGCCTCCGAGTACACACGTATCGCCGGTCTCTTGGCTTCAGGCCCCCTGAGAACAGGCCGAAGACTGAACGGGAACCATTCGGAGCGCGTCGTGAGACGCAGGAAATATGACGTCCAATCGTCGAAGGGCAAGACACCGTGAGCAGAAAAAGAACGATCTACGGCGGCTCCGGCCGACGTTTGACGGTCCGGTGGGGGGCGCTGCCGATTGCTCTGCTTGTAGTGGCGGCAGCTTGTGGCGGCGACGATGGCGAGGCGGATACCAGCCCCGCCGTGAGTTTGACCACCGATGCAGGAACGGCAGACTCAGCAGCGACAGCCGACGAGAACAACGCAGACTCTGATGGGGAAATTTCGGTTCAGGTCCAGGAGGTCAACTTTCCCCCAGGGATCGTGATCAGCCAAGCAGACAATCAGACGGCCAGCCTGGCAAGCTCCGCTTATCTGGTGACGGCCAGGGCGGACGGGATGAGGCTGGTTGCGATCACCTCTGTTGGCGCTTTTGATACGGATGCGCTGATCGTTGGCGGACGGTCGGCAGAGGTATTCAACACAGGAAGCCGGATCGCGATGACCGGAACAGACGAGAACGGCAATCTGGTCGTGCTGTCCTCAGAAGATGGTGAGACTTTCACCGAGGCTCAGATCCCGGTCCCCCAACGCTACGTTGACGCGGACGTGTGGGAGGCGACATCCCTCGCTGGAGACGCGTTGGGGGTAGCCGATCTGGATGGTGAGCTCTATGTGATAGCCAGAGTGGGCATCGATTGGCCCTCTGACCTCGAAGTAGCCGCCCGATCTGCCTATTCGATCTCACAAGAGGCCGGAGACGCCGCCCGTTCCGCCGGCTCCATCATCCAGAAGCCCCAGGGCGATGGCGACATCTTGTACACATTCAAGGTCGACGGTGAGGTCGTCTATGAGACGCTGGGTAGCGCAGCCGGTGTCGAATCCGGCTACCGCGAAGCCTTCCAGCAGGCCCTCGCCGGCGACACTGGCTTCACGGGCGGGTGGATCATATCGGGTTCAACCGCCACTCAGACAACCTCCGCTCCCCTGGGCGGAGGCCTGGACGAAGATCTGAGACTCAATTCCCTCTACTCGGTGGGCGAGGGGGTGGCAGCGCTTGTCAAGGACTTCTCCCCAGAAGCCCTCGCCCCTCAGGACAGCCCGACCGATGGCCAGACTTTGCTTATCTCGGCCCGCCCTAGAGACTCTGCTTTCGCATTCTCCGACACGGGCGTTTCCCTAAGCGTCTCCCACTCATGGGATGGCGAAGTCTGGGAACTCGCAGGGGACCCGATTGGAGACGAAAACGGGCTCGAGGCCGAGGTTGTGACGGACGCAGAATCAGACACGTTTGCGATGGTTTTCCGTCAGGGATTAAACCTCTCGGTTCTCATCTCAGACGACGGATTGGATTGGGAAGCACCGACGTCGACGCTGAGCCTATCGCTGCCAGACGGCGGCCAGGTCCAGGTCGAATCCGCCAACGGTCGACTCTTCCTCATTCTGCCAGAAGGCAGCGATGGCGACTCGAACGTATTCGAAATGATCCCAGACGAGGCCACAGGCGAAGATGTCGTCGATATGGACCTCGTACCAGTCCAACTCGACCCCGACCCACCAACGTTCGAATGGTTAGACGACGAACCCGATCCCTTCGATTCCGACGACAGCTCTTTTGTAGGCAAAACGCTTGAGTGGGTGCTCGTCCGTGGTATTGGCAGTGAAGATATTGAAGGGTTTGCCAGCGCTGTGTGGATCGCCGACTTGATAGACAGAATCGACAGGCCGCCGGCGCCTGACGGCGAATAGTGCCAATAAGTACCAGCGTGTTTTGTGAACCATCACCCGTGGAGCAGGTGTACTCCGCCCGGACCGAAAAGCGGAGCAGTTAGCGAGTCGGCATCTCGTCGACTGAAGCAGCCTCAGGCATAGCATCGGCCTCTCGGTGCGAGAACCAATTGGCGTAGCGGTCTGAAAGCCAGACCGAGGTGAGGCCGTGCAGGAAAACGCTGGCCAGCACCGTCCAGGTGACCACGAGGAAGAGGTCATCGCCCATGGGTAGCTCTGCCTCCTCCAGGATGAACAGACCAAATACGATCGAAGCGAGACCGCGAGGACCGAACCATCCGACGTATGCAACGGTCACCGGATGCAGGCCAGACCGCACCAGGCTCAGCGCGACCGGCACCATCCTCACAATCGTCAGGCTGGCCAAGGCGTACAGGGCAATCCGCCACGTGAGCTGGTCGAGAGCTGGGCCGGCGAGGGCAGCTCCAAAGAACAGAAATGTGAGCAACGCCAACAGCTGACCCTCGTCCTCGGCAAAGTCATACACTCCGTCGCAGTGTTCCCGAGCAGCCGCCCCGAAAGCCAGACCAGCCACAAACGCCGCCACGAAGCCGTTTCCCCCAACCGACTCGGCCGCCGCGAACGCCCCAACCCCGACCGCCAAGGTTGCGAGTTGTCGGAAGGCCCCGTCTATCCATCCCCGGGTCGAAAATCGGTCGATCAGCCAGCCGCCGCCGTAACCGACGGCGACTCCAACCAACACGCCAAAGCCGATCTGACTAGCCGCGAACTCGGCCCAGAACCGCGGTGTCTCCAAGTCGACGTCGACGGCCGCGGCCGCCAACAGCAGGGTGATGACCGGCAGCATGATTCCGTCATTCAGGCCGCTTTCCACGTTCAGAGCCTGGCGAATCCGGGCAGGTACTTTCTTGTTCGACACAACGGCCTGCCCGAGGGCCGCATCAGTCGGCGAGAGGATTGCGGCGACTAGCGCCGCTTCCCAAATACCCATCCCAGGGAGGATGACTACAGCCAACAAGGCTCCTGCGACAACGGTCAGCGGAAGACCGATCCCCAACAGTCTGGCCGGGAGGTCGATCTGATCTCGCAGACGCCGGAGGTCGATGCGGATGGCATCAGTGAACAGTAAGAGCACGAGGGTCGCTTCTGCCAGCACCCTCACCGTACCCTGGTCCATCCCGACCTCGAACAGATCCGCACCTGACGGGCCGAGGAGGATTCCGACACCGACGAACAACATCGGCCCGGTAACCACCGTCGTCTCGATGCGACGAGACACGAGCGCGAACGCCAATACGAGTCCAGCCAACGCTGCGACGTCTGCAAATTCCATCCACCGAGACTAAGGGGGCCACCAAGACAATGCGGCCAGGAAGCCCCATGCCGGTCCGCGGCGAATCGTCGGACAGAACAAACATCTGCATTGCCCTGCCAGGGGTAGCGGCGTCCACGGAAGACCGTCGATGGATTCCGCCCTGGACGCCGCCCTCTCCCTCAAATTGCAGGAGGTGGCCTAGATACCAGCCAGGATCTACCTGGTGCTGCCGCCCTCTAGACGTCGGCGGGGGCCACAGATAGGCGCTCGACGATGGTGGCAAATTCAGCCTTCATTGGTTCGCGCATCGCCTCGACGAGGGTTTCTGGCAACAGGTCGATCGTCCAGACCAGGCAACTTCGGCCCTCTCCGTCGTCAAAGAGTTGGAAGGCGGCGTTGTGATGCTCTTGTCCGAA
>QIDH01000098.1 GCA_003229305.1 Acidimicrobiia bacterium
GAGACCAACGTCGACCTGGTGGTGAGGGTGATCAACGCTTGCAATTTCGACGAGAACTATTGGGTATTCGCCGCCTCGTCCTCCGATGTCGAATACACATTGACTGTCACGGATACCGAGGCCGGCGATTCTCGATCGTATGAGAGCCCGCTCGGTGAGGTGGCGCCAGTTGTTACTGACACCACGGCATTCGCGACGTGCCCATAGATCTCACACGGATGGCGCCCAGATCAGGCGCCGGTGTAGACCCTCGGCACTCTGGCGCTGATGTTGGTGAGGACCTCGTATGGGATCGTTTGTGCCCATCCGGCGATGTCCTCGGCCGCCACGGCCATCGGCCCTGAGCCTCCTATGAGCAGGACCTCGTCTCCTACTTTGTCGGAGTCATTGCCGAAGTCCACCATGAACTGGTCCATGCAGACCCTGCCCACGATCGGGTAGCGGCGCCTGTTGATCGCCACTTCGCCGCGGTTCGACAGCAGACGGAAATAGCCATCGCCGTAGCCGACGGGAATGGTCAAGATTCTGGTTGCCTCTTCTGGCCTCCAGGTCGAGCCGTAGCTGACCGGTTCACCAGCCTCGAGCACCTTCGAAAAGACCATCTTCGTTGTCCAACTGAGGGCAGGCCTCAGGCCCATCGACCGTCTTGTTTCGGCGGACGGGTACACGCCATAGATCATGATTCCGGGTCTGACCATGTCGAGGTTGGCCTCGGGAAGCTGGAGGATGCCGCCAGAATTCGACATGTGGCGCGTTGGTGTGGCCAATCCGTGAGCGGGGAAAAACTCGAGAGCTTCTTCGAATCGGGCCAGTTGGTTCCTCGGCCATGAGAGGTCTGCCTCGTCCGCGGTGGCGAAGTGCGAGTAGACCCCTTCGATTTCCGTATTGCCAATTCCCAGGCTCGCCTCAAAGAGTTGAGAGGCTGAGCCATGCGGAGTCCCAATCCTGCCCATCCCGGTGTCGATCTTCAGGTGCACCTTTGCTCGTTTGCCAAGGTCAGCGGCTATGCGGTCAATCTCGTGGAGAACCTCGACCGATGATGCGGTGAAGCTCAGGCGATGATGGATCAGAGCCGGGATCTGATTCGTGACTAGCCCTCCCATCACCAGAATCTTGGTTTCGACTCCCGCCTTGAGCAGTTCGATACCTTCTGCCAGTTGGGCAACGCCGAGTTGAGCGACGCCGAGACGCTGAAGATGTTGGGCGACTGGGATAAGGCCATGACCGTAGGCATTCGCCTTGACGATGGGCATCACAGCCGCAGGCGAAACGGCCTCGACTATTGCCGCCAGATTGGCGGTGATCGCGGACAGGTCCACGTGGACGGCGGTCGGGCCCAAGCTCGGGTCGTGGCCGGGGTCACCTGTCTCATCAGGTGTCATGCCCCCGAGGCTAAACGGCTACCGCGTTTCTACACGAAGACTTTTACCGAACTTCTGGATACCGGCGGCCCTATCGATCGTTTCTGCTTCAAAGAACGATTCTCCGCAATGTCGGCAGCGTTGACTCCGTGGGGACATCTCGGCTGGTTAGCCTCCAGTCCATGAAAAAACTACTGCTTCTTCTTGCATTTGTCCTCGTGGCGGCCGCCTGTTCGGTGTCTGGCGAAATCAACATCGGTACCCCGACCGTCGAGAATGCGACGGAAGACTTCATCGAGGAGACGTTTACAGACCAGATCGGCCTTGGAGAGCTCACTGCGAGCTGTAGCAAGCCCGCCAACGAAGACGTCGGGACCAAGTTCTTGTGCACGGCGCTGACCGGGAGCGGTGAGACCATCGAGATGCAGGCGGTGGTAGAGGACGACGGATCGTTCGTAGAGACCACGAATCTCGTTTTGGCCGAAACTGTTCCCAACATCGTGGCGACGGTCATCGCTCAGGTCGAGGAGCTGGCCGATATCGACCTGGCGGATGATGCCCTTGACTGCGGCACGAGTTCGATCGTCGTGAACGATGCGAACGCGATTGTCTGTCAGATCACCGACCCAACCGGCGACGTGTTTGATACGACCATCACGTTCAACGGACTTGACACCGATGACCCAACCTTTGATTTCGTGGTCGATACCGACTCGTAAAAGGCTTCACCAGCATCCAGCGCCGATTGGGAACGACTCACCAGCTTTGGGTCCTAACGGGGGTGGCCTGACTGCGTTTGTTGTGCGCCCGATCGGTCTCAGAGTTTCGTCCTGGTACGGTCTTGGAGGTTCATCCAGAGCGGCTGAGGGACAGGCCCGGAGACGCCGCGGCAACCCGCCACGAGGCAAGGTGCCAACGCCTGATCGATGACGGTCATATCGAAAGGCGGACGGATGGCAACAGGACCCCAGCCCCGGTTCTTCGACAGCCGCGCCGCCTACATGATGTTCGTGACCACGACGACGGAAAAATCTGCGATTGCGGATCGCATGGGCCGCGAGATCGACCAGCTCACCCTCAGTGGATCGGCGTTGCGAATATTTGATGCTGGGCTGGGCGACGCCAGGGTCTTGGCCCAACTCATGCAGCGGATCCACAAGGTGTTGCCATACGTTCCATGGTTGGTGGTCGGCAAAGAGATCTCGGTTGAGGATGTCCGTCACGCGCTGGAATGGTTGCCTGATCGCCTCATTGAGCATCCAGAACTGGTCTTTGTGACTACCAATCTGCCGTATCGAAAGGCGACCAACCTCGGGGCGGGAGTCGATGGCGTTTCGTGGAGGATCAACGCGATCGAGGGCTCCTCCGCCTACGAGTTCACTCATCAGATCCGACAGACACATGCGGCCATCGAGGAGGACTGGGCGGTCAAGACGAGCAAAAAGACTGGAAACCCGGTACCGGTCCGCCCTGCGGTTCACGTCTACTTCCGCGCCGATCGTGACTTCCTGCTCCGGAATGTCGTGCCGAGGAGAGGCGAAGAAAAGGGGGAGTACGACCTCATCTTGGCATCGCAACCGTATCGGGCGAAGGCGAGTGCTGAGTCGAAGGTTCGAAGCGTTGTGGGTCCGATGGCAGCGGCGTTGGCGCCAGGGGGGCGGCTGGTCGGAGTGCACGCCTATGGACATGACCCTGGGCTCGAGATAATCCACAATGTCTGGCCGGATGAGCAGCCATTCCCTGTAGGGCGCCGTGAATTGGTTGCAGAGGCAGCCCGCCGGCTCGACGATGCCGACCTCGAGTTTCCCGATCTGACGGACGCCGAGTCGATCTTCCGTTATGAGCTCCAGGCGATGCCTTCCGAGCGGCAGGAGCACATCGGCACCTCCTCCATCATGGCCGCTTGGAATGCGGCGGCCTACGTGGCCCAAATCGATGAGGATCGCCTGGCCGGCGCCCTCGACTCCGGCGTGTACATCGACGCCACCCGCGACGTGCTGGCCCATCACGGGGCGGTCTGGTTCAACAACGAGTCGTATCTGATAACCCGAAAGACGAGCTGATGAAAAACCGAACGATCACGGCCGTGACCGGTGTCGAGGTCGGGCACTTTACGGATACGTTGAACAACACGGGGACGACGGTGCTCGTATTTCCGGAACCGAACGTCGCGGCAGTTGAGGTTCGGGGAGCCGCACCCGGGTCGCGTGAGACCGCCCTGCTGGCCCCAGGCATGCGAGTTGAACAGATCCAAGCGATCGTGCTCTCTGGCGGCAGCGCTTTCGGCTTGTCGACGGCCGACGGGGTCATGAGGGAACTCGAGGCGGAGGGGCGCGGCCAGCCGACCCCTTTCGGGCCTGTTCCGATAGTGCCTGCCGCGGTGATCTTCGACTTGGACGGTGGCGGTCCAGGCACCCGGCCTGGGCCGGAAGCGGGAGCGTTTGCCTACGCGGGGAGGTCAACCGCGCCAGTGGAGTCTGGTCGCATCGGCGCAGGAGCGGGTGCCACGGTCTCGAACTGGCGAGGCGCGGACGCTGTCCTTCCAAGCGGTCTCGGCTCGGCAGTTGTTGACGCCGATGGCGTAACCGTTGGGGCTCTGGCCGTCGTCAACGCAGCCGGAGATGTGTTCTCCCTTGAAGGTTCACCGTTGACCGGTGGCCGGCCGGATCCGGGTGCACCAGGATTCACCCTCCCACCCCTCACTCAGACGACGCTGATCGTTGTGGCGGTGGATGCCCGACTTGATCGGATGGCCCTCGGCCGGCTGGCGATCCGTAGCCAGGACGCGCTCGCTGCATGCATCAGACCAGGCCACACGCGATACGATGGTGACATCGCGTTCGCGGTCGCATGTGGAGATCGGACCGCTGATCCGGACGTGCTGGGGGAGGCGGCGTTTGTCGCGACCGCCAGGGCCATTGAATCCGCTGTCCAATCCGTGCAGGGTGAAAGCTGAGGCTGAGGGTGACTGACCTGGATGTCACGATGCTCCTCGGAGAGCTGTCCAGGGCCGCGGAGGCCTGTCGGGCTTGCGGGCTCGGCGAAGGTCGCATCCAGTCCGTATTTTCCGACGGTCGGCCGACCGCCGACCTCATGTTCGTCGGGGAGGGTCCCGGCAAGAACGAGGACCTGGAGGGTCTGCCGTTCGTAGGCAAGGCGGGCAAGTTGCTCAACCACTTGTTGGGCGAGGTTGGTTTGGAGCGGGCAGACGTGTACATCTCGAATGTGGTGAAGTGTCGCCCTCCTGCCAATCGTGATCCGCTGCCCGATGAGATCGCGGCATGCAAGCACTTCTTGGCCGATCAGATTCGTCTGGTTGATCCGGCCGTGGTGATGACCATGGGCAATTTTTCAACGAAACTCCTGCTTAAAACGACGACCGGCATCACCAGGATGAGGGGTCAGGTGGTCCCGTGGTGGAACCGGATCGTGATCCCGACCTTCCACCCGGCGGCCGCACTGCGCAACGGCCCCAAGATGGTCGAGACAATGCGCACCGATTTTCAACTCGCGGTGGATACCATCTCGTTGAAGCGGGCGCAGGCAGACTCTGTAGGTCAGGCCTCCGAACTGCCGGCAGCTGCAGATTCTGAATCCGAACAACTGGGATTCTTCACATGATCACACTCGACTCAAACTCGGTAGCCGACACTCGACAGTTCGGGCGGCATCTGGCGTCATTGGCCAATCCCGGCGACGTGGTGCTGCTCGAAGGTGGACTAGGGGTCGGCAAGACGGCCTTCGTCACCGGGATCGCAGAAGGACTCGGGATCACCCAGCCTGTGACTTCGCCCAGTTTCGTATTGGTGAAGCGCTACGACGATGGGTTCATCCCCCTGATCCATGTTGATGTCTACCGACTCGCCTCGTCGGCGGAATTCGAGGATCTTGGCGTCGTTGAGGAGGCGGCCGATGGCATGCTCGTGATCGAATGGGGTGACGCGGTTGCTGCGAACGTGCCCGATTCGTATCTTTCGGTCGCGTTTGAGATCATCGACGAGAACTCTCGCCACATTGTTCTTACCCCATCCGGCGCGTGGCGCGACCGTCGCCTCGAGGAGCTGAAACGATGAAAATCCTCGGTATCGACACTGCGACAGCCGCGTCATCTGTGGCGCTCGTAGAGGACCGCAAACTCATAGCGTCAGCTCAACGGGTGGACCGAACAGGCCACGGCGCCTTTCTGGTGTCCGCGCTGGACTTCTGCTTCGACCAGGCAGGTTGGACACCCAGCGACGTCGATGTGATCGTGGTGGACACCGGCCCCGGCCTCTTCACAGGGATCCGGGTCGGGTTGGCGACAGCCCAGGGTTTGGCCGCAACACTCGGGGTGCCCATTCTGAGCGCTTCCTCCTTGAACGCTCTGGCCGTTCGGGCGGCCACCGGGCGGCGTCAGATCTGGTCGCTGGTCGATGTGCGACGCAGTGAGGTGGCTGTCGCTGCGTACCGCCCAGTACCGGGCGGGGTGGTCATTGATACCAATCCAGAGCTGATGACCCACGACGCATTTCGCGGGTTGTTGGCCTCGCTGCCAGACGACGTATTGTTGGTAGGAGAGTGGCAATGTCTGCGCCCGGAGATCCTACGTGGCCTGCACAAAGTCAAGACAGCCAGGCCGCGCTATCCATCCGCTGAATCTCTCGCCGAGATCGTCATGCCTCGAATCGAACGTGGCGAGTTTCCTCACGCTGGGGAGGTACGGCCGATTTACATGCGCGACCCAGATGTTTCGTTGAGCTCGAAGCACCTCAGTGACACTGGGCCGTGGGCGGCCGAGGGGTGATTGGCGTGCAGACTTTCGTGATCCGGCCGATCGACGGCGACGACCTCGACGCGGTCGTGGCGATCGAGGCCGCGACCTACGAGCAACCCTGGTCTGCGGCAGTCTGGGCCGACGAGCTGAGTCAGGACACCAGGACCTATCTGGTGGCAGATGTAAACGGGGACGTTGTCGGGTACGCAGGCATCATGGTGGTCGGCGAGGACGCTCACGTGACGACGGTGGTGAGCAGTGGCATCGTGCCGCGGCTGGGTACGCGGCTCATGTTGGAACTTGTTCGAGAAGCGATCGAGGCGGGCGCGGAGCACCTGACCCTAGAGGTCAGGACCTCCAATACGCGAGCCCAGGAGCTGTACAGGCGGTTCGGCCTTGCTCCGGTTGGCGTTCGCAAGCACTACTACCGCGGCGAAGACGCGCTGATCATGTGGGCGCACGACATCACTGGTAGGGAATATCAAGAACGCATCACTTCGATCGAAGAGGAAGTTCGGTGACAGGCCCCACAGTTCTTGCGTTTGAGACGTCATGTGACGAGACGGCAGTGGCGGTTGTAAGGGGCAGAGAGGTGCTGGCCAACGTGCTTTCGTCCCAGGTCGATCTGCACGCCAGATACGGTGGGGTGGTGCCAGAGGTCGCGGCACGCGCCCATATCGAGACCATCCGATCGTTAACCCATCAAGCTCTCAACGAGGCCGGAGTCCACCCAGACGAACTCGATGGCATCGCCGCCACCCAGGGGCCAGGTCTGGTCGGCTCGTTGTTGGTCGGGTTCTCCTATGCGAAAGCCATGGCCTGGGCCCGCCAACTTCCGTTCCTCGGGGTCGACCACATGGAGGGACACCTGTTCGCCCCCCGGCTCGAATTCGAATCATTCACGCCGCCCGCCGTTGTATTGCTGGCCTCCGGCGGTCACAGCCAGGTCGTATTGATGCGGGATTGGGGTGAATATCAGGTACTCGGTCAGACGATCGACGACGCCGCGGGCGAAGCCTTCGACAAGTTGGCTCGCTACATGGGCCTCGGCTACCCGGGTGGGCCTGCCATCGATGTGAATGCGATCGGCGGCGACCCGGACGCCATCCGGTTCCCTCGGGCGCTAAGCGACCGCCGCTACGACTTTTCGTTCTCAGGTCTCAAGACCTCCGTTGTCACGTTCCTCGAAAAGGCCAAGGCCTCGAACACGCTTCCTCCGATCGAAGATGTGGCGGCGTCGATCCAGGAGGCGATCACCGACGTCCTCGTCACCAAAACGCTCAACGCTGTTGAGGACCACGGTGTTGAACGGATCGGAGGAGGAGGCGGGGTGCTGGCCAACTCTCGACTTCGTCAGAAACTCACCGAAGAGGCTGACCGGCGCGGCCTCGATCTTGCCCTTCCCTCGCCTGCGCTGTGTACAGACAACGGGGCCATGATCGGGGCGGCCGGTGCCCATTGGCTGGGCCAGGGCCAGTACTCAGATTGGTCGAGCCAGGTCGACGTGAACCTCAGGCTGTGAGTTTTTCTGCAACCCTGGGTTGTACCCTGGGTTGCATGGGTCGCTGTAGCGACGTTATTGGCCCTCAGTTCGGGTCCATGGGTGCCGGGGTGCGGCGTTGTCCGCCACTTTGAGTGGCCGCCAGGCCGATCTGGCTGCGTTTTCAGCTCAGAGCCGCCAGCGGTTTGACATATTCCTGCCCGTGGGCGGCGGCGACGTGTGGTTCAGTGACCACGCCTGCGTGCACGTTGAGCCCGTTCAAGAACGCCGGATCGTTGCGCAGAGCGTTCAGGCCGTCCCGAGCGAGGGCCATCACGAATGGCATCGTGGCGTTGGTGAGCGCTGACGTCGAAGTCTTTGGGACTGCTCCCGGCATGTTTGCGACCGCGTAGTGGACGACTCCTTCGACCTCGTAGATCGGGTCGGTGTGGGTGGTGGCGTGCGAGGTCTCGAAGGCTCCACCCTGGTCGATGGCGACGTCGACCAGCACGGATCCGCGCCTCATCTGGCCGACCATCTCAGCCGAAACCAACTTGGGTGCCGCTGAACCCCTGACAAGGACCGCCCCAATCACGACATCGGCGTCCAGTACGAACTCGTCGAGGGCGGCGGCGGTCGAATAGATCGTGCTGATCGCCGGCCCAAATCGTTGCGAGAGTCTGTCGAGCACCATGAGATCGCGATCGAGGACGGTGACGTCTGCGCCGAGGCCAACGGCCATCTGGATGGCGTTTTCGCCGACCACCCCTCCGCCGATGATGGCGACCTTGGCGGGGGCGGTCCCCGGTACTCCACCCAACAACATGCCGGCGCCGCCATGGGTGGCCTCGAGCGACCACGCCGCTGCTTGGATCGAAAGACGGCCGGCTACCGTCGACATCGGGGCCAGGAGGGGTAGACCTCCTGCGGGAGATGTCACTGTCTCGTAGGCGATCGCAGTGGCGCCGCTTGCGACCAGTTCTTCGGTCTGAACGAGGTCTGGGGCGAGGTGGAGGTAGGTAAAGAGGAGCTGGCCGGGAGCCAGCATCGCCCGTTCAACGGCTTGGGGCTCCTTGACCTTGACGATCAGCTCTGCCCGTTCGAAAACCTCGGCAGGGTCTTCAGGTAGATCGGCTCCGGCTTCGCGGTATTCGCCGTCGCTGATACCGGCCCCCGCGCCGGCGTTCGATTGAACCAAGACGGTGTGGCCGGCCGCGGTCAATTCTCGTGCACCTGCCGCCGTTAGGCCGACCCGGCGTTCCGAATTCTTGATTTCGGTTGGTACGCCAATGATCACGCAGCCCACCTTCGTCGAGGTTGATGTTGTGTCATTGCAGACTATGCCAGCGTACGCGGTATTCGGTTGCGGATTGTGGTCAACGACTACGATTGGGAGCAACAATCTTGTGTCGAATGCCCGATGGGAGAAAGAAACGTGCGTCACGATCTTGACCGCACCGATGTTGCGATCCTCAACCTCTTGCAAGGCGACGGCCGGATCAGCAATGCCGATCTCGCGGAAGCGGTGCACCTGTCTCCGAGCGCAACCCTTCGCCGGGTCCGTAGACTCGAGGAGACCGGCATTATCGACCGCTACGTCATGCTCATCGATCCGGCCAGAATTGGTCTTCCCACTTCGGTCTTCGTGGAGATCTCACTGTCGAGTCAACGCGAGAAGGTGCTCGACAAGTTCGAGGCAAAAGTCGTCGAGATCCCCGAAGTGATGAGCTGTCACCTGATGGCCGGTCAAGCTGATTACCTGCTGCACGTGGTTTGTGCAGACGTGGCCGACTACGAGCGAATCCACCGCTCTCATCTGGCCCAGCTCCCGGGGGTCGCCACCCTCCGCTCGAACTTCGCCATCCGCACCGTTCCCAACTCTACCCACTACGCATTGTGACGAACCCTGGGTTGTAGTCAGGGTTCCCACGGTCGCTACAGCGCGCTGGGAGCCCCGAGTTCGGCCAACATACGGGCCTCGACCGAGCGGCGGCGTCCGATGGCGATTGCATGCCGGTTGGTCTCATGAGCGTGCCCGAATGTTTATGGGAAGGCGAAAGGTTCGCCCGGCTGACTAGTTGACGCAGAATTCGTTGCCCTCTGGATCCTGCATGACGATCCACTCGGCGCCGAATTCGGTACGCTCTTCGATTTCGGTGGCGCCCGCGTCGACCAGGCGGTCGGCGTGTTCTCTCGCCCTGGCTGTGCGCTCGCCCTCCGCGGCTTGACGGGCGCCGGGTGCCTCGATGTCGAGGTGCACCCGATTCTTGGCGGTCTTGCCTTCTGGAACCTTGATGAATAGAAGCCTGGGAAGCCGGCCGTCCGGATCGACGACCGCGGCCATCGCCTCTCGCTGGTCCGCCGGGATGTCCATCCGATCGGCAAAGGCCTCCCACGACTCGTCACCAGGAGGCGGCGGTTGTGGCTCGTATCCGAGAGCTGTCGCCCAGAAGTTGGCCAATCCTCGAGGATCATGAGCATCGAACGTGATTTGGAATCCCTGCGCCACGACGACAATGTTACCCCGCTCTCGATTCACTCGTTGGGATAAAAGTTTGCTCGGAGTGAACCTTTTCGGGCGGCTGCTGCGATTACAGGTTGAGGATATGAAGGGAGCCATCAAGTGTTGCATCGATGGCAAGCAGCAATTCGCGTCGCATTGTTCGGAGTCGCGTCGATCAGACGCCGACACCTCGGGCGAAGCTCAGGCTGACTTCTGGCTCGCGCCGCACGGCCGCCTCAGGCGAATCCCCTGGACGGCGATATACACCATTGCGCACCTGCGTCCTCGATTCAATCCACCGCGAATGCGTTGAGGCCCACGAACCTGGGGCGCTGAGTGTCGCTATAGCGACCCTGGGAACCCTGGGAAATACCCAGGGTTCATGAATCGGATGCGCGAGTTAGAGGTTGCCGCCGTTGTCTGCGTCGACTATCTCGTCTCGACGGATTCCGAGGATGAACAGGATGGCGTCCAGGAATGGCACGGAGACTGCAGCGTCAGCTGAGTCTTTCACCGTACGTTTGGCATTGAAGGCGATTCCCAGGCCGGCTTTCGCCAGCATCTCGAGGTCATTTGCCCCATCACCGACTGCCACGGTTTGTTCTAGGGGGATCCCCTCGGCCGCGGCGACCTCATCCAATATCGAGGCCTTCGCGGCTCTGTCGATCACTCGACCGATGAGCTCGCCGGTCAGTTTCGCATCGGCGATTTCGAACTGGTTGGCGAAGGCATGATCGAGGCCGAGTTCGCTCGCCACGTTGTCCGTGAATTGCGTAAAGCCGCCGGACACGACAGCCAGCTTGTATCCGAGTCGTTTGAGTGTTCTGGTGAACGTCCTGGCCCCTGGCGTCAGCTCGACGCGATCGAGGGCGCGATCTATCACGTTTGCGTCGGCACCTGCCAACAATCGAACTCTCGCTCGTAAGGCGTCCTCGAATTCGAGTTCGCCTGCGATCGCCCGCTCGGTGATTTGCGACACCTTTGCTCCGACGCCGGCCTCCTCGGCGACCAGATCGAGGACTTCGCTTTGGATCAGCGTCGAATCCATGTCGAGTACGACTAGCCGTTTGGCTCGTCGCCCAAGGTCCTGGCGTTGGATGGCGACATCGATGGATCGTTCGTTGGCGACTGCGATCAAGCCGGCTCGCATCGTTTCGATGTCGCCGCCCTGTACCAGGAGCTCATAGGACATCACCGGGTAGCGGGCGAGCCTGATGATCCGATGGATGTTGCCGTCCGCCGCCGCGATGACCTCGGCAGCAGCCGCGAAGTCGCCTGCTCCGACATCGGCCCCGAGCACGGTCACGGCGTGGCCGATGAATGGCTCGCTGGGTGCCGCGTCGACCAGCTCGAACTCGATTGTGACCTTTTCGTCCCATCCAAAAAGCAACAGTTCCTTCAGGAGGTCGCGGCCTTCAGGGACGGAAACAACGACGCCAAGATTGAGATGGCCACGCAACGAGATCTGTTCCACGTCCTGTATTTCGGCCCCGCAATCGGCGAGGATCGACATGAGCCCTGCGGTGATGCCTGGATGGTCGGGTCCGGTAACTCTTACGAGGATTGTCTCACGGTCGCTCATGACCCGCGCAGCGTAATCGGCTTGCCCATGCCTTCAGCGAACCGCGATCCGCCTGTTTCTGCCTGGAGGCCGCAAGCGCGCCGGCAGAGTTGGTTCGCAAATCTCAGGTGTGTGGAGGTCGTTCTCTTGGTGGGAACGGCCCCCTCCGGCGTCAGCAACAAGTTGCTTACATCTCCTCCCCCAAACGGACGCCTCCTTCGTCGACGCCCGGGGGAGGAGATGTACGGGCGAGTTAGTGCGCGACATCCAAGTTGCGCACCATCCTGAACCGGCACGATTGGTCAATGGCTGCCACTCGCCTTGCCCGCTGACAGAGTTTGCTTCGGAAGCTCTCGGGGATTGCGCACCAACTTGAACCGGCAAGGTCGGCTGTAGCTGTAGCTGTGGTTTGGTGCTTTATCAGTCTCCCCGGGAGAGTGCTAACGTGTTCTGGCACTCTCACACAGGTAGTGCTAATCCGCGAAGGAGGAAGATTCGATGAATTTGAAGCCGCTCGGCGACCGAGTCATCGTCGCCCCAGACGACGAAGACGAACAGCGCACGCCGTCTGGTCTCGTCATCCCCGACACCGCCAAGGAGAAGCCGCAACTCGGCAGCGTCCTGGCAGTCGGTCCAGGCGAGTGGAATGATGAAGGCAAAGAGCGCGTCGCTCTCGATGTATCGAAGGGCGACACAGTCGTCTACTCAAAGTACGCAGGCACGGAGTTGAAGTTCGAGGGGAAGGAATACCTCATCCTCTCGTCCCGCGACATCCTCGCCATCGTCGGTTGATCCAAGTCTCAGGAGGTAAGTAGAAAATGGCAGCAAAGGATCTTCGTTTCGACGAGGAAGCTCGCCGAGGCCTCGAAGCGGGCGTCAATAAGCTCGCGGATGTCGTCAAGGTGACCCTCGGCCCGAAGGGACGCAACGTCGTCCTCGAAAAGAAGTGGGGCGCTCCCACCATCACGAATGATGGTGTGACCATCGCCAAGGAAATCGAGCTCACCGACCCGTACGAGAACATGGGGGCGCAGCTCGCCAAAGAAGTGGCAACCAAGACCAACGATGTCGCTGGTGACGGTACGACCACTGCCACCGTGCTCGCTCAGGCGATGGTCCGTGAAGGACTAAAGAACCTGGCGGCCGGGGCCAACCCGATGGGCCTCAAGCGGGGTATCGAACAGGCTGTGGCCAAGGTGACCGAGTTCATCGGTGATTTCTCCAAGGAAATCGAGACCACCGACGAAATCGCGGCCGTTGCCACGATCTCAGCAGCTGATCCCGAGATCGGGAAATCGATTGCTGAAGCTTTCGAGCAGGCAGGCAAAGACGGTGTAATCACGGTGGAAGAGGGCCAGACCTTCGGGATCGAGCTCGAGTTCACCGAGGGTATGCAGTTCGACAAGGGCTACACGAGCCCGTACTTCATCACCGATCCCGACACCCAGGAAGCGATTCTCGAAGAACCGTACCTGTTGATCGCCAACCAGAAGATTGGCTCGGTCAACGACATGCTGCCGGTCTTGGAAAAGATCATGCAGACCGGCAAGGCGCTTCTTGTGCTTTCCGAGGACGTAGAGGGCGAAGCTCTGGCGACTCTGGTCGTCAACAAGATCCGTGGCACGTTCGCTTCGGCGGCTGTCAAGGCTCCTGGCTTCGGCGAACGGCGCAAGGCCATGCTTCAGGACATCGCCATCCTCACGGGTGCGACGGTGATCTCCGAAGAGGTCGGCCTCAAGCTCGAGAACGTCGCTGTTGACATGCTGGGCCGCGCTCGGCGGGTAATTATCAGCAAAGACGACACCACCATCGTTGATGGCGCAGGTGAATCGTCTGCGGTGACTGCCAGGATCGCTCAGATCGAGCGGGAGATCGAGAATACCGACTCGGATTGGGACAAGGAAAAGCTGCAGGAGCGCCTGGCGAAACTGGCCGGCGGCGTAGCCGTCATCAAGGTTGGTGCGGCCACCGAAGTGGAGCTGAAGGAAAAGAAGCATCGCATCGAGGATGCCGTTTCTGCCACGCGTGCGTCGGTAGAAGAGGGAATCGTTCCAGGTGGCGGTGTGACGTTGCTCCGGGCTCAGGACGCTGTGGACAAGATTCGTGGCGGGACCGATGATGAGAAAATCGGACGCAGCCTCGTTCGCAGAGCCCTCGAGGAGCCGCTTCGCCAGATTGCCAGCAACGCGGGCCACGAGGCCGGTGTGGTGGTCGAGGCAGTGCGCAACGGCGAGGGTGCATTTGGGTTCGATGCAGCAAAGGGTGAGTACGTCGACATGCTGGCTGCCGGCATCCCGGATCCGGCCAAGGTGACTCGTTCGACCGTGCAAAATGCTGCGTCGATCGCGGGGTTGCTGCTGACGACTGAGGCTCTTGTTGCCGAGCAAAAGGAAGATGCTCCTGCCCTTCCAGGCGGCGACCATGGCCACGGCGGTGGAGGCATGGACTTCTAGGAAGACTGCCAAACGATAGGTCTGGATACCAGGGGGTCGCTGTTCGGCGGCGGAATTTGTACCTGGTTCATCCGGCTGTATGTCGTACAGAAAGGTGGGGCGGCCAATTGGCCGCCCCACCTTCGTTTTGAACGAAGCACCGCTCCCTGCAGGACGACCTCGCCCCTCAGGACCCGGTTGAAAGACTCAAGCGGAAGGTGCTCCATCCTCCGGTGTGCTCATAGGTCAGGTCCCCGTTCATCAACCGGGCCAGGGTGCGAGAAATGGTCAGACCAAGGCCGACGGATCCGGGTTGACCGAGCGCGGCCGGTGCTCGCTCATAGGGTCGGAAATACTGGCGCGGTGATCCAGCGGCACGCCACTCCGTCGTCCCGGATCTCGACGAATGCTCTACCGTCGATGAGTTGTCGTCGCCGAGTGCAGGAGCCAGGTCCACGCCTGGAGGCGCGATTATCCGGTCATTCACCGAACCAGCTTGGTATGCCGGTGGGTGGGTTGGGCGGGTCTCAGGACACTCGGCGCAAACGACTAGTTGGAGGCGCGGACTCGGAGTTGGCCACATGCTGCGTCGATCTCTTGGCCTCGTGTTTCTCGCTTGGTGGCCGTCACCCCTCGATGCTCGAGAGTGCTCTTGAAACGTTGGAGAGTGCGGTTGTGGCTTGGGCGTTCTGATGACAGGGGCGTCGGGTTGAGGTTGATGAGATTGACATGGGCCCCGAGGCGTAGAGCGATCTCGGCCAACTTGCCGGCCTGGTCCTGGCTGTCGTTGACTCCGTTCATCATCGTCCATTCGATTGACACTCTCCTGCCCTTCTTCTCGAAGTAGTAGGCGGCCGCTGCCTCTACTTCTGCCAGCGGGTAACGCTCGTTCAGGGGCACGAGTTTCGATCTGAGTGCATCGTCGGCAGCGTGCAGGCTGATCGCCAACCCGACCTGCCAGGGCTCGTCTGCCAGGAGGCGAATACCGGGGACTACCCCAACCGTCGAAACAGTGATCGACCTGGCTCCAATCCCCATCACCTCGTTCATACGGCGCAATGACTCTCTGACCCGACGGTAGTTGGCGAGAGGCTCGCCCATACCCATAAAGACAACGTTGGTGACTCTCGACGGTTGTGCTTCGTTCCTTCCGGGGACCCCGGACATTCGGCCGGCCCTGATGAAGGCGTTCGCGAAGGCAACTTGGGCGACTATCTCCCCTGCCTCCAAGTGGCGGTCGAATCCAAACTGTCCTGTTGCGCAAAAGGTACAGGCCATTGCACAGCCTGCTTGGCTAGAGACACATAGGGTGACACGGTTGGGATAACCCATCAGGACCGTCTCTATTGAAACGCCGTCCGGTGTCCTGAACAGCCATTTCACGGTGGTTCCCCGGTCAGCGGTCTGTTCGATCTCTACGGTGAATGGCCACAAGCGGGTGCTGAGGCGGTCCCTCAGCGTCTTGGGGAAATTGCTCCACTGTCCGGTCGATTCGGTTGGGTGGTCGTAAAGCCATTCGTGCAGTTGGGCCACTCGAAACCCTGGCTCGCCGGGTAATTCGTCAGCCAGGTCTTCTGGCGGGTTGAGGTAGAGCATGCGCTAGATGGTAGGCAGGCCCACGTACGGTCGGTTCGGGTGGCATCATGCGCGGATGGATCAACTCCCGCGGATCGAACTGGCCCATCTTCCGACCCCTCTAGTCGAGTATCCGCGGCTCACAGAACTGTTTGGAGGGCCCCACGTCTGGGTCAAACGAGACGACCTGACGGGGTTCGGTCTCAGCGGCAACAAGGTCCGCAAACTCGAATATCACCTTGGAGCGGCTCTGGAAGCAGGAGCCGATACGGTGCTCACGTGCGGCGCCGTCCAGTCGAATCACTGCCGAGCGACGGCACTCGCGGCTGCCAGACTCGGATTGAGGGCGGTTCTTTTCTTGCGCAGCACCAGCGGACGTCCACCTGAGCGTTCCGTCGCAAACCATCGGCTGGATGAGCTCGCCGGGGCCGAGATCCGATACGTGACTCCAGACGAATACGCACAAAGGGACACCGTCATGTCTTCGGCAGCGGCCGAAATGGAGGAGGCGGGTGTTCGCGCCTGGGTGATTCCCGAAGGGGCCTCAGATGTGTTGGGGATGCTTGGCATGGCGCGAGGCTTCGAGGAAATGATCGGACAATCTGCCGACATCCCCGGCCGAATTGTTGCTGTGTGGCACGCGGCTTCCTCGGCGGGCACCACCGCCGGATTCGGTTGGGCGGCCGGCCGATCCGGGTTTCCTGCCCTCAACATTGCGTGTTCGATTGGAGATTCGATAGGCGAATTGTCAGATCGGGTCGGCGCGATATGGGCAGATGCGGTTGCTCTAGGTCTTGGATCATCTGTCCCTTCGCCTGACCTCGAGTATCTCGATCGGTATGTCGGAGGCGGCTATGGCATTGCCTCAAAAGCGCAGCTGGAGCTCCAGGACAAGGCGACGAGGAACAGCGGATTGTTGTTCGATCCGACCTACACCGGCAAGGCCATCTACGGTCTGGCCTCTGAGATAGCCGGTGGGCGTTTCAGTCCGGACGATCACGTCATCTTCTGGCATACAGGCGGTGGATTCGCGGCCCTGGTGTGAAGTTGGGTCGCTGTTAGAGACTTGCGGCCTCGCGAATCCACTCGGCGACCTTGGTTTCCGCTATGTCGATCTCGTCGGCCAATTCACCGGCAGTGCGGCTGGCGAGGTCGGCGAAGCCCGTGACGCCGGCGTCGGCGAGGCGGGCAGCGTAGGTGGGCCCGATTCCAAGAATGATCGTCAAATCGTCCTGGGTCTCACTGGTGACCGTCCTCGGAGCGGTGCTGTCGGGGCCGCCTGGCGTCTCGTGTTGGGGTGGAATCGGTTGGAAGCGGGGTGGTTCTGGCTCTCTGGGCGCTGTCACGGAAATGAGCCGGTCGCGCAGTACGTAAATGATCGCGCCGATCCCACCGAGTAATCCGAAGGCCCGAGCCAATCTCTTCATTCTGCGTCCAACGTCTGTGGTCAGTACTCAATCGTAACCGACAAGATGCCCTTTCCGATTCCACCGAGGGCCTGCATGGCCGCCTCGGAAAGATCGATGCACCGGGTCGGATGACGGTACCAGCCCCCTCGCCATTCGTACGGGCCACGATCGTTGATCCGGACTACGACGCTGGCGCCAGTGTCAGGACGGCTCACGGTGACAAGCGTACCGAAATCAACGCTGTGCAAGGCTCCGGTCATCGCTTTGGAATCGAAGACTTCGCCGCTGGCGGTGGTCCGTCCGTTGAATCCCGGTCCATACCACGAGGCCAGACAGTTGGAGCCAGAGGGCCAAGACACCGCAGGGTGATGGCTGGTCGTGGCGACCAGAACCGTCGTCGAGGTAGGCCTGGCCGGTGGCGAATTGTCAAACTCGACGTTCGGGCCGGGTAAGGACGACGTCACTACTGGCGCGGCCGGGGCACCGGTCTCGCCGCTCGCCGATATGAATGCCATCGCCAGGACCCTGCCGGCGTCATTTCCCACTTCAGGAGTGGTCGGTCGAACCGTCGGGGGCGGGGCTGTTGCCGAGCGCGGGGAGAACGCGGCGAACCCCGCGGTAGCCAAGCTCGCAACGATGAGCCAACTGATGAAAGCGCTCCAGCGTAAAGAACGCACGAACCTCCGCCTCGCATGTCTGGACCAGGGACTCTCGCCTGGCCGGCAATGACTGCTCCAGCGCGGAGCAGGAGTCACGACCCTAACGATCCGTCCCTGGTAACGGCAAACGAGATCCGGCGCGGCGGGTACGCTGCGCATCAGGCAACACCGGCGAGGGGTGGCAAATGAAGGTCGACCACTATCTGGCGTCCGGTTCCATTCGGGAGGCTGCCAACGCCGCCGCACGGGCCAAGGCGCTCGGACATGACGGGGTCTTTTCGGCGGATGCCGGTCACGAGCCGTTCCTGCCACTCTCAGCCGCGGCTCATCACGTGCAGGGAATCGACTACGGCACCGCCATCGCGGTCGCCTTCGCTCGATCTCCGATGGTCGTCGCAATGACTGCCTGGGATCTCGCCGAGTTGACCGGCGGCCGTTTCTACTTGGGCCTAGGGACACAGATTCGAGCGCACATCACCAGACGATTCTCGATGCCTTGGGAGAGTCCTGGGCCCAAGATGGGTGAGTTCATCCAAGCTGTGCGAGCGGTTTGGGACACGTGGCAGAACGGCACTGCCCTGAATTTCAGGGGCGACTACTACTCGCTCACTCTCATGAGTCCCTTTTTCGATCCTGGACCGATCAACCATCCTCATGTGCCGATCTACATCGCAGGTGTCGGCCCTTACATGTCGAGGTTGGCCGGCGAGATGTGCGATGGGTTCCATGCACACCCTTTCCATACCGTTCGATACCTGCGAGAGGTCGTCATGCCGAATATCGAGCTCGGAGCGGGCAAGGCCGGCCGGTCCGTAGACGATGTTGAGATGGCGTCCGTGGTCTTTGTCGTCACAGGGCGGGATCAAGACCAGATGGACCGCATGCGCTGGTACGTGAAACAGCAACTCTCGTTTTACGCTTCGACTCCGTCTTATCGCCCGGTTCTAGAAGTCCACGGTTGGGATTTCGGTCCAACGTTGACAGCCATGTCAAAGCGGGGTGAGTGGAAAGAGATGGCGGAAGTAATTCCGGACGAGGTAGTGGACGAGGTGGCGATAGTCGCGCCGCTCGACGAGTTGGGTTCGGCCCTCAAGCGACGTTATGACGGAATTCTCGATCGGGTTGGCTTCTATTCGTTGTCCGGTGCGGGGTTGGACCTCAGCGACGACGAGTGGGTCGGCCTGATCGAGTCGTGCAAGTAGAGCCGACATTGGCCTCTTGAGCGGATTTCTAGCCTGCTGACGTGGACCTGGCCGAGGCGGTGGCCACTCTTGGATCGGCGGCTGCCGTGCGCACGCCGGATTCATCGATGCTGATGACCGATACAGGCCCCCAGGCTGCCACCGGACCAGGTTGTTCGTCGATGTTGTGTCCGAGGTCTCTCAATCCGCGGATTCCCTGCATGCCGGGTTCGACATGCAGAGGCCCGTTCAGATCATCTAGCGACCATCTAGGGCGTGTCTGAGCCTCATACAATGAGTCTCCTGCTGCATAGAGCCCGGCGGCGATCTGAACGAGGAGTTGGGGTTGCAGGTGCCCCCCTCTGGTGCCGAGCAACATTGCGAGGCGGCCCGGGGACGTCCAGAGGGTCGGGGCCAGCGTGTGGAGTGGTCGCCTGCCAGGACTGAGTTCGTTCGGGTGCCCGGGTTCCAGTGTGAACCCCCCGCCACGATTGTGTAGCCAGACGCCAGTGTCGCCGGCCGAGTAGCCGCTTCCGATTCCGTGGAAATTCGACTGGATGAACGAGACCCCCATGCCGTCTCCGTCGATGGTGCACAGATAGGCGGTGCCGCCTGGGACGTCACGTTGCGATGGCCAAGTCGCCACCCGACTCCGATCGATCAGCTCGGCGCGGTCTCCAAGACGTCGGTCTTCAAGTAGTTCGAGTCCGGTCATGGGAGCAGTCGTTGGGTCTGTTGCGCAATCGTCGCGATCGAAGCTGGCCGCTTTGTATGCCTCTATCAGCAGGTGTTGGAAATCTGGATGATCAGCATCGGGTGGAGGGCCGAGGAGTTCGAAGATCGCCAATGTGGCGAGGGTCACATACCCTTGGCTGTTCGGAGGCACTGTCCAGGCCGTGTCTCCAAAAAGCGCCAATCCGAGTGGCTCGACCCACTGCGCCTGGTCCACTGCGAGATCGTCCCTCGTAATCCGGTTTTCAGTTGCTTCGACCAAGGCCGAACCGAACCGGCCGCCGTAGAAGGCATCGCGGCCGCCGTCGGCGATCTCGCGCAGGGTCGCGGCGAGCAGCGGCCGTGTGATCTTGTCCCCGGTCTCTGCTGCGCTGCCATCTGGATAGAAGGGCGCGGCGGATGGTTGGTGGGCGAGCTCGTCGACCCTGCTGGCGATTGTGCCGGCCAACTCGGCTGAGACCGGAAACCCGTTCTCGGCGAGGTCCAGGGCGGGGCCGACCAGATCCGATATCGACCAGCTCCCGAACCTGGCATTGAGCGCTTCCCAGCCATCGACGCATCCTGGCGTAGTGATCGTCGCTCGGTGCCGGATCGGCATCTCCGTGTAGCCGGCGTCTCGCAGGCTCGCGGCGTTCGCATTCGAGCCCGCTCTGCCTGAGGCGTTGAGGCAGTCGGGTTTGCTAGATCCTGGTCGGTGAATCAGGGCGAAGAGGTCGCCCCCGATACCGCAAGTTTCTGGTGCGACGACGGCTAGCACGGCGTTTGCCGCAATCGCAGCATCGACGGCGTTGCCGCCGCCTTCCATGGTCGCCAACGCCGCCTGAGTAGCGAGATCGTGGGGAGTGACGGCGGCTTGGGCGTTGGACGTGATGGTTCTGGTCATCGACGGGGATAATAACTGAGAGCTAGCGGGCATTCTGCACAAGTCTCGGTAGGCTCTGGCGCATGGCCGAAACAGAGACGTCAGACCTATTCCTCGCCGTCATGCGAAATGTTGCGGCCTCCGTGACGGTGGTCACGGCCACTCATGAATCCAGCCACTATGGCTTGACCGTTTCGGCCTTCTCGTCCGTTTCGCTGGACCCGCCTTTGGTGTTGGTGTGCATCGACAAACTGTCCTCCAGCTTCGACGCGATCAAGGGAGCGGGGGGGTTCACCGTGAATTTCTTGGCGGCTGACGCCGAGGAGACGGCGATGCATTTTGCATCAAAAAACGATGACAAATTCTCGGCGATCGCCCATCGTTCTCCGGCGCTTGATATTGCAGGACCCTGGCTCGCCGAAGCGGTGTTTGCGTACTTCGAGTGCGAGGTGGTCGACACGATTGATGCAGGTGATCATGATGTCTTCGTTGGCAAGGTTCACAACGGGGCCCGCATCAACTTGGAACCCCCCCTCATATATTGGAGTGGGTCGTTTTCCAGGTTGGTGCGTCCGGATCCGGCTGTTAGCGGCTGAGGTTCGGAACCTGGCGGTTGACAGCATCCAAAACGGCCCTCACCGCGGCAGGGGCCGGGTCGGTGCCGACCAGCGCACTGCCGATTAGGGCCCGCTCCTCACCACCGGCGACCATGACCACCACTGCTATCGCGATGGTTCGTGATCCCACCGCTTGCAGCTCGATGTTGGCGAGGGCGAAAGCGACGTCGTTTGAGACCGCCTCCTCTAGGGCACCGAGGGTCGCCTCGCCGACCAAGCGAGGTCGGGTCTCCTGCGATGCGGGCCCTGTTGCCGAGCCCGTGTGTCGTTCACGATGCCAGCCGAGTGAGACGGTGATCGTTAGTTTCGAGCCGTTCGGCGATTCGTCGATATCGAGGATCACAGGCCGTTGGATTGTGCTGACGTTTTCGTTTTCCATCTGCACAACAGACACAACTCGGCGATCTACGTTGACTCCATGCGCTGCCATGGCCAGCGATTGCACATCACGAACGATCTGTTTGGGGGCCTTGCCGGGGGTGGCGAGCACGTGGACCTCGACGATGTGACCGTCATCGCCGACGATGCGGACTGCATCCACATCCGGGAGGCGGGACAAGGTAGTTTCGAGCTCAGAATTCTTCACAACCAGCCAAGCGTAGTGGGCAGACCACCGAGAGTGGAGGTATGAAAGATCAAGCCTGGCGGGACGCGGGGCCCTTCGACTAACCTTGGTGCGCGAGTTACCCGAGCCCCGACTAGGAATGACTCCTTGGCCACCGAAGGCATCAGCCACCGATGGTCCAGCGAGGCACGACAGGGAAGGGTTCAGATGGTCGCTGTGCATCGAGAGGGAGCCGACGCATCGCACCTGGGCAATTTGACATCTCATCGACGCGCCGGTTTTTACGACCTGGCGCGACGCACCGGGTCTGAATCAGGCATACATGGCAATACTCAGCGGAGCGGATTCAAACCTCAGGTCCTTGACGGCCTGAGAAATCCTCACCTAGAGGTGGTCCATTTTGACATTGCGAGTTCGTATCGTCGAGGGCTTAAGAGTCGGCTAGTCCGACGTCTAGTTAGGGCCCGGTGCGTGGATGAGTGAACACCAGCAAGACCAGCGGCGACATCTGGGCGCCGTTGCCCGCCGCGTAGCGGTCCTGTACACGTTCGTCGGCATGGCCGTGCTGGCCTTTCTGGCAACGACCCAAGAATTCCCACCGATGTTGCTTCTGCTTGTTTTTGTGGTCGCGACAGCGATCTTCGAATGGCGCGCCGTGGAGGTGAACGATCGACTGTTCATGTCCGGCAGCGGAATGATCGTACTAACGGCGGGGGTTGCGTTCGGACCTGACTCCGCGATACTCGGAATGGCGATGCTTGCGGCGTCAGGAACTTTCCAGAAAGTCGACTGGGCGGAACGCCGCTGGTTCCAACCAATGGTCAACTTTGGTCAGTATGTGGTCAGCGCATCCGTAGCTGGCGTCGTGCTCGTGGCAGTTTTGCCAGATGAGCTGACGACTTCTGGCTCTGAT
>QIDH01000091.1 GCA_003229305.1 Acidimicrobiia bacterium
GCGAGGCGAACTGCCAGGTTGGCTCCCTCTCCCTGGCCGATGATTACGAACTCGTCGAGCCCCAGTTCTTCGACCAGGCCAATGAACTGGCGAAAGTGCGCGGCGCCGTCGTACGGGTTTTCGACTGTGGACGAATCGACGTTTGGGCGTTCGCTCAGCCCCCATCCGGTTCGGTCGTATGCGGTCACCGTGCCGATCTCGGCGAGTGAGCCCATCACCGGCTTCCAGCTGAAAGTTCCGCCCCCATCTCCGTGGATCAGCAGCACGTTGTCCGCACCTGAGCCTGCCTGGACGTAGTGGACTTTCAACCCCTCGATGGTGATGAACTTCGATGCATCCGAAGCGGCCTCGGCCGGATCGACGCCCTCGGAGCCCGAAACGGGGATGATCAGAGGTAGGAGCAGGAAGACGAACGAGAACAGGGCGATTATCAATAAGAGGCGCCCAGCCACCGACTGTTGCTTGCGATTGACCATGTGATCCTTCAGGTTTCCCGAGGGGCTCAACTCCTTCAATCGGCCAGGTAGCTGAAATGGTTTACCGATCTTGCCTAAGCGGTCGCGCTGATTTGGGTGGGGTAGGCCCTCAGCGGCCTTCCACCGGTGTTCAGGTTCGTTCGAGATCCGCGATCAAGGCGTAGTGATCTGAGCCTTGTATCTCGCGAGTCCAAACCGCGGTCGCCCGAAAGCCGACCGTCAGCACATGATCGATGCGGAGACGGGGTTTGTAGCCGGGACGGTAGGCCCACGTCTTGGCAGCCTTGGTTTCTCTGAGTTTCGCGAAATCGGCGATCGGATCGTCCAGGTGGCGCCGCAATCTTCGATAGGCAGGCCAGGAGGGCGTCGAATTCATGTCGCCGATCACGATCCGTGGTCCAGGCCGTTCGAGAAGGGGCTCGAGCGTGTTGACCTGGCTCCGCCGCTCCGGGAGTCGTCCTCTCAACGTGTCGATCGGGTTGGCGAGATGTATCGCCATGATTTCGACCGATTCATCTTCGAAAACGATTCGGGCCCGCAATGCACTGCGGAACCTGAGCGGGAGGATTTCCACCTCGATAGGACCGGTCGCCATGAGAGCGTTGCCGTCGTTTTGGTCGCTTGGTTTGGTCACGCCGAATCCGAAGCGTTGCTCGATCACCGTCGCTTGATTGGCCGACAACTCTTGTGCACCGAAAATGTCCGGTTGGTATTCGTCGAGCAGGCGAGCCAGCGCGTCTGGCCGACCCTCACCGTTCAACAGATTGGCGGTCATTACCCGCAGCATCCGGTTTCCCTCGTTTTGCCGATTATGGGGTTTCGGCCCATCAGAGCCGATGGTTGAGAGGCGATCAGCCCTTCAATATGTCGCGACGTGGGATATCCGGAAGCACCTGGCGGCGAACGACGATGTCACGCCGGTAGGAGCGGTGCACATCTCGTACTGCCCTATCCCGACTCGACTCTGACAGGGCAAGTCTTTGCTTCAGCCGCTTGTTCTCGGCTTTGAGTCTCGCCCTTTCACCCTCCAGGGCCAAGATCCGCTTCACTCCTTCCAGGTTTATGCCTTGTTCGGTGAGTTCCTGGATCAGGCCGAGATGGGCGAGATCCTCGTCCGAGTAGCGCCGAGTGCCGCCAGGGGTCCTGTATGGCTGGATGAGACCTCGCCGCTCATAGATCCGCAGGGTTTGGGGATGCATCCCGGCCAGCCCCGCCGCAACCGAGATCACGTATACGGCCTTGCGTTCTCTCGGATCGGTTGGCATCTCAGCCCACCTTCAAACTCGAGCGAGGATCGTCCGTTTCGTGGATGTCCCGAAACTCCTCGAGCATCTTCTTGGCTGACCTCGACAACTTTTCCGGCACGGTGACCTCAACGGTCACGAGAAGATCGCCAGCCTTGCCTCTAGCCGACGGCACACCGAATTTTCGGACCCTGAAGGTCTTTCCAGACTTGGTTCCGGCTGGAATCTTCAAAGTGACCGGCTCGGCAAGGGTCGGAACTTCAACCTTGGCGCCGAGTGCCGCCTCCGTGAAGGTTATCGGGAGCCTAAGAGTCAGGTTGTTGTCGCGCCGACCAAATATCGGATGCTTGCTCACCTCGAGGCGGACGAGCAGGTCGCCGGACGGGCCACCGTTGGCGCCAGGTGATCCCTTCGCCTTGATGCGGATTGTGGACCCGTTCTTAACACCGGCCGGAATCTTGACCTTGATCGTGCGCGAGCGCCTTTCTTGGCCCGTGCCGCGACACTTCGAGCACGGTGACGTGACTATGTGGCCCGCACCTCTGCACTGTGGGCAAGGGTTGGAGAATGAGAAGACACCTTGGTTAGCCGCGACGGTCCCCGTCCCTGCGCAGGTGGGGCAAACGTCTACGGTCGTGCCTGGCTCGGCACCATTGCCCCTACATCGACTGCAGGCGGCGTCACCTGTCACTCTGACCGAGGTGGTGACTCCCTGAACGGCCTCCTCGAAACCCAGGTTCAGAACGGCTGACACGTCCGCGCCACGTTGCGGTCCGGATCGCCTCGATGAGCGACCACCGCCGAAGCCGAAGAGATCACCGAGTCCGCCGACGTTGCCGAACAGGTCGCCGAGATCCTCGACCCTCACCTGCTGGCCACCAAAGTTGCCGTAGCCGCCTGGCCTGCCGCCGAACCCGCCGGAGCCAACCATGTTGCGGACCTGGTCGTACTCCTTGCGCTTGTCGGGATCGGACAGAGTCGCGTACGCCTCCGATACCTCTTTGAACTGCTCCTCCGCGCCGGCATCCCCTGGATTGGCGTCCGGATGCAATTCCTGGGCGAGCTTGCGATATGCCTTTTTCACATCTGTGTCCAATGCGTCTTTCGAGACGCCAAGTGTTTTGTAGAAATCCTTCTCGACCCAGTCGCGGTTCATGATTTTTCCTCTTCCCGATACACGACGGTCACCAGGGCAGGCCGAATGACCTGTCCCTTGACCATGTATCCTCGCCGGACTTCTCCGGTCACCACTAGCCTGCCTTGGCCGGGCTCGACCCTGCCGACCGCCTCGTGAATTGCTGGGTCGAACAGCTCTCCGATTGTCGAAATCACGTCGAGGTCCCTCTTGTCGATGGTCTCGATCAGTCCACTGAACGAACCTCTGGTTGCGTCCGCCGGCATCCGTTCGTTGGCCTTCACCATGATCGTGACGATGAGATCGCCGGACCGACCATCTGAGCGTTGCACTCCGTAACCGTCAATCCTGATCTCGGTTCCTGCGTTGGTTCCAGGAGGGATGAGGATTGAGAGCGGGCCGTGCAGCGTCGCGACGATTGTTGTGACTCCCATCGAAAGTTCTGAGACGCTGACCTCGTGTCGAGTGGTGATGTCATCGCCCTGGCGACCAAAGGTTGGATGGCGAGGGACCTGGACGATCAGAATGAGGTCCCCAGTCGCGCCGTTTTCATTGTTTCCTCTTCCTTCCAAGCGGATGAGTTCGCCGTCGGTGACTCCAGCCGGAATGTCCACCATCTCGTCTGCCCGCCCGTCGACCTTGACCGTGACGCTCGCACCCTTCACAACGTGACCGAGAGAGACAGTGACCGGAGTAACGATGTGACGGCCGAGGACAGCACCACTGGCAGTGGCGAGGTTGTCGACGGTTTCGAAACCGGCTGTTTCTGCGATGAGATTCGGATCTGCGCCGGCCCGCATCCGGTCGTACAGAGTGCGTTGGCTCAAATCCGAGAGGACCGAATACGCCCTTGCTATGTCCTTGAACCGTTCCTCTGCCTCACGATCACCGGGGTTGGCATCCGGGTGAAGGTCTTGGGCCAGCCTTCTATAGGCACGTTTGATGACGATCAACTCAGCGTCCTGAGCAACCTCCAACATCGTATAGAAGTCCAACTCGACCCAATCACGACTCATCCCTCGGCCTCGTCCCCTTCGTAGCCAACCGACACCATGGCCGCCCTAATGACCGTTCCGTTGAGCAGGTAGCCCTTGCGCAGTTCGGCTGTCACGAGCATCGTTCCTGAGCCCTGGCCGACCTTTACCGCCTCGTGCAGGGCAGGATCGAATTCCGTCCCGATGGCATCGATTTTTTCGAGTCCCACAGATGCCAGAGTCGCCAACAGTTGGTTTCGGGTGCTTTGCACGCCGCTCAGCAGTTGTTCCTCTCTGGCGGTCTCTGCCTCAAACGCAACGGCGGCATCGAAACTGTCGAGCGTAGGAAGCAGGTCGGACAGCACGGCTTCGGCCGCCCGGCCCACTACGGCTGCCTGGTCGCGTTGCGCCCGTTTGCGATAGTTGTCGAACTCCGCACTTACCCTCTTCCACTTGTCGGCCAGCTCGGCCGCCTCTGCCCTGGCGGACAAGAGTCTGTCGGCCAGCACAGGAACGGCTTCGACTGGATCGGAAGGAATCTCGAATTCCCCTTCCGAAACGGTGGTGGTCTCGGATTCGAGGCCGTCACCCGTCTCGTCGGGAGGATCGAGCGATTGATCGTTCACGACCTACCGCCCGCCTGGCCGCTACTCCGCATCGTCCGCGATCTCGCCTTCATCAACGATCTCGGCGTCGACGATCTCATCGTCTTCACCCTCATCGCCGACAGGTTCGCCAACCGGCAGATCCTCATCGGCTTCCTGCTGGTAGATCTTCTGGGCCAGAACCTGGGAGGCCTGGATCGTCGAGTCGATCTTCGCCCTGAGATCCTCGGTCGACGCCTCTTCGTCCTCCGCAGCCTTCTTCAGCTCCGCCATCGCCTCTTTGATTGTCGATTTCTCCTCGTCGTCGAGTTTGTCGGCGTGGTCTTCGAGCAGCTTCTCGGTCTGATTGACCACCTGGTCTGCCTGGTTGCGAGTCTCGGCCTTCTCTCGATTGGCGGCATCCTCTTCCGCGTACTGCTCCGCATCCTTGACCATGCGATCGATCTCGTCACCGGCCAGGGCCGTGCCGCCGGTGATCGTCATCGCCTGCTCGCGGCCCGTGCCTAGATCCTTGGCGCTCACCGACACGATCCCGTTGGCATCGATGTCGAAAGTCACCTCCACCTGGGGCATCCCCATCGGCGCAGGTGGGATCCCGGTCAGCCGGAACTTGCCGAGGCTCTTGTTGTCGTTGGCCATGGCGCGTTCGCCCTGGAGGACGTGAATCTCGACCTCCGGCTGGTTGTGTTCCGCCGTGGTGAACACCTCAGAGCGTTTGGTCGGGATGGTGGTATTGCGCTCGATCATCTTGGTCGTCATGTTCCCCTTGGTCTCGATGCCAAGTGTCAGGGGAGTGACGTCGAGGAGCAGAATGTCTTTCACGTCACCGGTCAACACCCCACCCTGGAGCGAGGCGCCAGAGGCGACGACTTCGTCTGGGTTGACGCCCTTGTGAGCTTCCTTTCCTGTGATCTCCTTGACCATCTCGGTGACTGCCGGCATCCGGGTCGATCCACCAACCAGCACGATGTGGTCGATGTCTTCCACCTTGATGCCCGCATCCTTGATCACCTGCGTGAACGGACCCTTGGTCCGCTCGACGAGGTCTTCAGTGAGCTTCTGGAACTCGGAACGGGTCAGCTTTTTCTGGAGATGGAGCGGGCCCTCGGCTGTGGCGGTGACGAACGGAAGATTGATCTCCGTCTCCGGCACCGTCGAGAGCTCGATCTTGGCCTTCTCGGCTGCCTCTTTGAGGCGCTGGAGGGCCATACGATCTGCACCGAGATCGACGCCGCTCTCGTTCTTGAACTCTTTCACGAGCCATTTGATGATGGCGTCGTCCCAATCATCGCCACCCAGTTTTGTGTCGCCTGACGTGGCCTTGACCTCGAACACGCCGTCGCCGATCTCGAGCACGGAGACATCGAATGTGCCCCCGCCGAGGTCGAATACGAGGATCGTGTGGTCGGCGTCTTCTTTGTCGAGCCCGTAGGCCAGCGCAGCTGCGGTCGGTTCGTTGACGATCCGCAGGACCTCGAGCCCGGCGATCTGGCCGGCCTCTTTGGTCGCCTGGCGCTGCGCATCGTTGAAATACGCAGGAACGGTCACGACGGCCTGGGTCACCTCGGTGCCCAGGTAGGACTCAGCGTCCCGTTTGAGTTTCATGAGGATACGGGCCGAGATTTCCTGGGCGGTGTAGGTCTTGCCTTCCGCCTCGACGGACCAGTTCGAGCCCATGTGGCGTTTGACCGAACGGATGGTGTTGTCGGGATTGGTGATCGCCTGCCGTTTGGCGACCTCGCCGACGAGTACCTCGCCGTCCTTGAACGCCACCACGGATGGGGTGGTGCGGGCGCCCTCGGCGTTGGGGATCACCGTTGGTTCGCCGCCCTCGAGGACTGCGATCACGCTGTTCGTGGTACCAAGGTCGATGCCGACAGCTTTGGCCATGTTCTTCTCCTCCTTGCCCTGCCTGTTCCGGCCGGGTGAATGTCATGTTGTTCAGGTGTAGGTTCTCAGTTGTTCCTGTATGTGTAACCTGAGTCGACCCTTGTCATATTTCCATATTCGACAACAATCTAGTCGGAGTCGGACTTCCAGTCCAGACAACGGGCTCGAAACGAGCAACGGTAGGGTTTGGGCCCTAGAATTGGGGTGATGGAGGCCTACACCCGGAAGCTGTGGACGAAACAGGAACGACATCCTGGAGATCGCTTGAATCTCTTTGCGGCCGTGGCAGATGCGGTTGGCGGCCGGACCGTGCTGTACCCAGGATCGTTCGTCGACGTAGCGGCTTCTTCAGTGTTCCAGTCTGTCACATACGTCGATTCCAACCGTGCCACTCCACGGTTTTTCGCCGACGTTGACGGTGTTCACGAGATCATCTCTTCCCAGCCCGGTGCGCCGGACGATCCAGAGGTGCGATTCATTCACAGCGACTACGGAGATGACCTCGGCCTTCCTCCTGGGTCCTTTGACCTGTTGATCTCTTTGTATGCAGGGTTCGTTTCAGAGGCGTGTACCGACTACCTGCGGATTGGCGGCGCCTTGCTGGTCAACTCGAGCCACGGAGATGCAGCCATGGCCTCGATCGACTCGAGGTACCGGCTGTCCGGGGTTGTCTTGTCCCGGGCCGGCTCCTATCGGGTCGCGACCGCGGATCTCGATATGTATTTGATCCCGAAGTCTTCGGTCGAGGTCACGCCTGAGATGCTCCATCGCGCCGGCCGAGGTATCCAGTACACCAAGACGCCTTACGCCTATCTGTTCGAGCGAATCGCCTAGCGGTGCGCCACCAGAGCGATGGTCTCGGTCAGGGAGTCTTCGAAGCGGACGACTCGCATGACGACTTCACGGCGTCCATGTCCTTCTCGATTGCCCAGCGGACAAAATTCGCCACCAGCGGATTCATCAACTTGGCGGTCCGCTTGTATGCCTTCGCCTCCATGACGACTCTCAGCTCGACGGATCCGTCCCCATTTTCCTGCACAGCGAAAACGGTGTCCCAAACCGTTCCCCCCTGATCGGCCACCATGCGGGCATGTTTGTATGGGACGTACTCGATGACTTCGAGGTCGGTGCTCGCCGTGCGCCGCCCCATCGTTCGTGTTTCCCGATAGCGTGTCCCCACGCCACTTTTAGACTCACTCAAGAACACCACTTCCACGACGTCTGGCACTGCCTCGGAGAACATTTCGATCTTGGCCACGGTTTCGAACACCAACTCGATTGGCGCCTTGATTGTTCGCACGACTGTGGTTCGGCTCATGAGCGCTCTCCCTGCGTCCGTGGCGTGTGATGATAAATCGGATGCCGGCTAACTCCTGGCGGCTCTCTTGACTTCATGTGAGCTTGAGGTTCTACGGTAGGCGATATGACCGAAAACGATTCTTCCACCGACCAAACCGGAATTCGCGGGTATGCCAATGCCATGCGGAGTTTCAGCCGCAATGCTCGGCTATACCTGCTTCACATTTTCGGCATGGACGTGATCCACGGCACATGGGAGGTGGTGTTCAACCTGTACCTGTTGGCGGCCGGATTCTCCATTCAGTTCGTCGGCCTCAGGCTGCTGGTGCAGGGCATCGCCGGATCGCTCGCCGCGGTTCCGGCCGGATGGCTCGGTGATCGCATCGATCGCAGATGGGGATTCATCATCGGCGATGGGGGAGGCGCCATATTCGCCATCGTCCAGGTGAGCTCGTTGGACGAATCGGTCATATTGATCGGTTCGGCCTTCGCCGCGATTTTCAGCGCTCTGCACCGCGTCACCGAGGCACCATTCATGGCAGAGAACTCCGAACCCGCAGAGCGGATCCACCTGTTCAGCGTTGGTGAAGGCTTCAGGACCCTTGCGGCGATGCTCGGAGCTTTGGTTGCCGGGTTCTTTCCGACTTGGCTGCAAACGGTGACCTCCCTTGACAGGCTCGGTGCGTTCAGATGGGCCACCTACATCGGCATTGTCTGGTGGTTTGCCTCGCTGATCCCTGCGCTCATGATGCGCCCATACGTATCGGCAGAAGTCGAGGAGGCCAGACTGGATTCCGAGGATCGACGAGGTCTGTTGGGAAATATCCGTTCGCCTGACCTGATCAAGAAGTTCGTAATAGTCGGAGCATTGCTATCGCTGGGAGGTGGCTTCGTAATCCGGCTGACAAACGTATTCCTGGCTGAGGACGGCCAAGCCAGCGAAGGCGAAATCGGGACGATCTTCGCACTTGGGTTCCTGGTGCTGGCGGTCGCCGCTTTCGCAGCCCCGTTTGCTGCCGAAAAGTTCGGGGCGCTTCGGGCGATCTGGCTGAGCCGGTTTGCCGCCATCCCCTTCATCCTTCTACTTGGTTTCTCGCCCCAGCTGGCCACACCTGCGACGGTCGTCTCGCTCGCCGCGGTGGCTTTCATGCTCAGGACCGCGTTGTTCAACATGTCAGGGCCTCTGTACGACGCCTTCACGATGGATTCGCTACACCCGAACGAACGGGCGACCTTTACGGGTCTCTCCGCCCTGGTTGGGAGTGCGCTCGCAGCAGGTGCCGGGTTCTTCGGAGCCTCGCTGATGGATGGTGGCAATTTTCGTTTGCCGTTCGTGGTCATGGCCGTGTTGTACGCCGTGTCGACCTATCTCTTCATGCGCTGGTTCGGGTCACAACGCAAGGCGAAGGCCCATGCGACAGAGTGGTCATCCAAGGCACATCAATGATCTGACGGTCAGACTCCGAACAGGTCCACTGTCGCCTCGACAGGAGCGACCGCCTGCGGAATCGAGCGCTCGACAGGTAGGTTTTCCAGGTAGCCGACGAACGCCGCGATGTGGGTCAGTCTGTTCAGAAGGATGCGGACCTTCTTCGGGCGTCGCTTGCCTGGCACCATCAGAATTAGGCGTGGGCCTCGAAACTCGTACGTCGTTCCCAGCATCTGGTCCCGATGGATCGTTCTCTCCGCTGGAAATGACGGCACCGTCAGGCCATTCGAGCTGAGGGAAACTGGCCCTAGGTCGATTTGTCCGTAGCCGATCATCGACAAAAGGCCCTGGCCGGCGGTTGTCTTGAGACGGCCGGACATCTCGATGGCGAAGTTCTTTCTGGATAGCGAGAATCCTGGTGGCAACCTCACAGTTTCCGTTGGTGACCCCGGCCCATCGCCTCGCAGGTAGATGGTCGGCACGCCTGATTGGCTCATTGCAATGAGGAGTGGGCTCAGCAGGAGCCAACCGACCATTCGCAATCCCGCTCGGCCGTCCCGACTGGCCCCGAAATCGCCGATCTCCTCCCATCGCAGCCGGCGCTCTGAATCTCCGCTTGATGGTCAGCCCGACGTCGTCGGTTTCGATCGCTCGACCGCTGAGCAGGAACAACAAAGTGAGTCCGACAGCGAGAGAGATGCCGGCCCGCACCCAATCGCGGGCAATGCCGTCACTCACCGACACCAGGAGAGTCAGAAAGTGCGACCGTGACCGTCGGTTTGCGACTGGCTGGATAACGGCTGATCTCCATTCGAGGCTCCCAATGGGCGACCCCTCAATATTCGCCATTCAGCCGCCTCTGCTTGAAGCCTCGGTCAGCGGAACAGGCGAAACGCTCCGCGGAGTAGTTCGGTGGTCAGGGGGATTCTGTACTGGCGACGGGTTGTTCTTTCGGCGAACCAGGTGCTCAACATGATTTCATTCCCATACGATCAAGAGGCCGTTCTCCATGCAGCGATACGTGCAAACTCCGGAATCGGTTCGTGGTGGTTCCAATGGGGGACCGATCAGGGGCGGAGCTGGAAGGTTTGGCTTCTGATGCCGTCTGACAACATCACGTCTAGCGGGCCATCGATCTTGATCGTGCCGGTGGTGTCGTAGCCCATCACCAGGCCGGTGCTTGGATCGATCAGTACCGCCCGCTCGTATGCAGTCGTGTCCCAAGTCCAGCCGTCTCCGATGGCTTGCAGGGTCAAGCCGCTCGGTGCCGTCACTGCGGACGCCCGCCGAATTGCGAGTGTCTCGCCGCCGGATACGATTTCGATTGAGACCAGCGCTTCAAGCGTCGTTCGGTCGATCGGGACGCCGAAGCTGAACCCTGCTGGAGGTGTTTGGGCGCCCTGTGGCGCTTCTGCCTGGTAGGCGGAGAATGACTGGGACAGCACGACCTGGCCGGACGCGTCGCGACCTATCAGCGTGTAAGGCCCAGGGCTCGGGGTCACTGCTGCAACCTCCATCTGGGTGAGCGGCTCGAGGTCGACTACGCCGTTTTCGACGTTGCCGGTCACCAGCAGCGTTGTCTCACCGACGGCCGGCTCGACGATATTGAAGCCGGAACTAGCTCGGTAGTCGAGGGTCTCGCCGTAGAAATAGTCGCTGATCCAGACCGGGCTGCAGTAGGACATGAAATCGAACCGGCTGGCCGGGTCGTACTGGGTTCCGCTCTCCAGGTCATATCCCCAGACGCCGATCTTGCCTCCAGCGTATGGGAAGGATGGGTCTCCGCTCACCCCGCATGGTGCATGATCGAGTGAGAAGTTGTGGCCGAGCTCGTGGGCTACGACGCCCGCCTTGCCAGACCGGCTCCAGCTGACCGCGGCCGGGAACCCGATATAGCCGATTCCAGCGATCCCAGAGCTGTAGCCAGGATCTACGATGCCGTGGTACATGCGGGTGCTGCCATCTGTCGCCCGCAGGTTCGCGATCTCAGAAAGTGTGGCGCTCCACGTCGCCCAGTCGAACGCCGGCGCCGTCACGACATATGGGGTGTCCCTAACCTCGATGTCGTATTCGGCTACCGGCATCATCGCCAGCACATCTTCGATGTATTCGGAAGGATCTGAGAGGTCAGGGGTAATCCCGTCGAACGTGATCGGAACGAGGGTGATCTCCAGGGTCGGCACGATCACGGCTTGGAGGTCCAACCAACCGGAGGCCGGGTAGCGGTTGTTGGTCTCGTTCGACTCTGCAACGGTGTTGTCAGGGTCGATCATCACGTACACCTGGATGTCGCCTGTGATGGCGGTCGCGTCGAGCATGGCTGCGAACGTGTCGGCCATCTGGCTCTCGGCCGGTGCCTCCGGAACTGCCCCTGGGCCGCCGAGTGTGACAGTCCCACTTCCGGCAGACGACTGCCAGAAGAGCCGGACGATCGGAGCGGCGTTGTTCGGCTCGCTCGCCACTACGAAGGCCCTGGCCAATCCGTCCCGACCGGCGACGACCGGGGTCTGGTCGATGGCCGCCTGCGACGAGTCGATCGCCGGGACGGACTGGGTGATGTAGAAACGGTTGAGCGAAAGATCGAACCCGGCAGGTGGGGCGGTCCCCGAGACGTACCAGGAGAACTGGGTGGTGCCAGGTGTGAAGGAGTCGTCTGCGCTGACTATCACCGAACTGGTCCCTGAGTCGGTCAACGTTCCTGAGATGAGTCCGCTGCTGTTGATCGTGAGCCCGTCCGGCAGTCCGGTGGCGGAGAAGGTGAAATCGTCCCCGTCGGGGTCAGAAGCAGAAATCTGGAGAGATATGGAGTCCCCGACCTCGCCGGTGAGTTCGCCAGGGTTGTTCACAGTCGGCGGGAGATTGTCGGCTGACACGGCCGATCCGTATAGGTAGGCCACCACCGGATCGGTGGCGTCGGTGCTCACCGTCAGCGTGGCGACTTCCGTGCCAGACGAAGTGGCCTGAGGGTCGTATGAGATCCAGAGGGTTCGTTCCTGTCCCGGTTGCAAAGTTGCCGACCCGCCTCCGCTGGTGATGGCGAAATCTTCTTTGGCTTCGCCACCGATGGTGGTTGCAGTGATCGTGATCGCATTGTCGCCAGTGTTCTTCAATGTGGTTTGCAGCGAAGCGGGAGTAGCTCCGACGTACTGCTGGCTGAAACTGATCGGATCGGGTGAGATCTTGATCCGGTACGGAGTGGGGTCGATGCCCATGGCCCTAGCGATGAACGAGCCCATCTGATCTCTTCTCACGGTGCTCGCTGGGCAATAGAGGGTGCCGTCCGAGTTGCACCCGAGCGTGACACCGGCTGCGGCGATGGCCGAGATGTTGGCGGCGTGGGATCCGTTCACGTCGGTGAAATCGAACCCGCTGACCAGCGGGAACTCGAACCCGCGAGCTATGAACGAAGCCATCTGAGCACGGTTGACGATGTCGTTCGGGCAGAACAGGGTCCCGTCCGAGTTGCATCCCAGAGTGATTCCCTCCTGCGCGACCGCTTCGATGTTCGGTGCGTGGGTCCCCGAAACGTCTGCGAACCTCGCCGACTGTCCGGTGCCGCCGATCGGGTCGAGGTCGAGCGCCCTGGCTATGAACGTTGCCATCTGGGCGCGGGTCACGTCGTCAGCCGGGCAATACAGCGTGCCGTCCGAGTTGCAGCCGGACGTTACTCCGGCTTCGGCGATCGCATCGATGTTCTCCGCATGCGGTCCAGACACGTCTGTGAAGGTCGAGGCTGCCGAACCGGCCAGGCTGAAGAGAAGAGTCATTGCCGTCAGGGCGGCGAATAGGGAGCTGGCTTGGCGGGCGGTGCGCATTTTTCCTGGATCTAGTCGGTTCGGTTCCTCCATGGGTGGAGGATTTTCCGACCTGTGTTGAGCCGCTTGGCCATCCGTGAGCCGGACTATTGGTTTCGGCCCCAGCCCCGAAAATCTTGAAGCGGCGCCCACGTGCAAAACTGTCTCGATGGACGTGAGAGATCTAATCGACCAGCTCCAGCTCCACGGGAGACGCCTGGGCGAAGTCATCGATGGGGCCGACCCGGATACTCCGGTACCTTCCTGTCCCGACTGGGCGCTGCGTGATCTGGTCCGCCACATAGGCGGGGTGCATCGGTGGGCGGCAACCTATGTTCTTGAGGCCCGCCTCAATCAGATCGACCAGGATCTCGACGAATTGGTAGTTGGGTGGCCGGCCGACGCTGGGCTGGTTGACTGGTATCGAGCCGGGCACGAGTCTCTGGTCGCGGCGCTTAGAGCCGCTCCCGAGGATCTCGATTGTTGGACGTTCTTGGACGCTCCCAGCCCATTGGCGATGTGGAGCCGCCGCCAAGCGCATGAGACCGCCATCCATCGGGTCGACGCCGAGTTGGCGGTGGGGGCGCGGACGGGTTTCGACCCAGATTTTGCGACTGACGGGATCGACGAATTGCTGACGCTCTTCATTACTCGTCCTGGTCGCGGTCCGCGCTCAGAACAACCCAGGGTGGTCGAGTTCAAAGCCATCGACACTGCACAGAGCTGGTGGGTGTCATTCGACGATCGAGCATGTGTCGCGTCTCGCACCCCGATCGACTCGGCTACCCAGATCAGCGGCTCTGGGGCCGATCTGTATCAGGCAGTGTGGAACCGATTGCCGTATGAGTCAGTGGTGCTCAACGGCGATCTCTCGGTAGTAGACGCGCTGGTTGGCACCATGCACGTGCGTTGGAGTTGAGGTCGACTCGGATCAGAACTTGACGCCGCGGCGGCGCATCGAGGCGAGGACGGATTCGATTCCGTCCCGGTCGATGGTCTTGATGCCCTTGGTGCTCACTCGGAGCGTCACGTAGCGGCGTTCGGAAGGAACCCAGTACCTTTTTTTTTGGATATTCGGGGTCCAGCGACGGCTCGACCGCCTGTGTGAGAAGGAGACCTTCTTGCCGAAGGTCGGCTTCTTTCCGGTTACTTGGCAGATGTTGGACATGAGAAACACTCGGTGAGTCGGTGGGATCAGCGGGCAGTGTAGGCGATTCTGGCGAACTCCTCAATGTGAGAATGCGACTCGTCTCGCCCTCCGACCTCCTTCGTGGCCGGTTGCGCCCTCGAGAACGCCAATAGCGAACGGGGTGCGTCTTGCGACGCACCCCGTTGCCTTCCCACGCTCCGCTCCGCGGTGGGAACTTTTGGTGAGGAGGGCGGGTGAAGGCCCTCCAGGTCCACTTGTGTCTTCACGAGGAGTGGGCTCCAGTCACTCCTCGTGAAGAGGGGGATATACACAGTCTTGGTGATGGGGCGCGGTAGTCGGGGGGCATCCTTCCAAACCCTCGGGTGACTAGTGCGCTCGTCATCGGCCTACGCTTCGACCATGACAGCTCTACCTGCCCGCCATCGATGGCTACTGCAACTAACCGATGTTCCGACCGCGTCAGGGCGCGAGCATCGAGTCATCCGGTGGGTCGATCGCTGGCTGAGCCGTCGGCCCGACCTGGTCAGGCGCACCGACCAGGCAGGCAATCTCCTGTTGACCGTGAGGGGTCGCAAAGGTCGACAGCCGGTTATCGCCACTGCCCACCTCGATCACCCGGCCTTCGTTGTGACGGAGGTTGATGGTCAGGATGTCGATACCGAATTCAGGGGCGGGGTGATGGCGCCGTATTTTGAGAACGCCCCAGTCGAATTGATCGACGTGAAAGGTTTGGGGCACCAGGCGACGGTTGTCGAATACGATCCGGCCGCTTCAGTCGCAACACTTCGCCTGAATCGTGCCGCGCCAGTGCGTCAAGGCGACGTAGGCCGATGGCGGTTTCCGGCCCGCAGACTCGGTATTTCCAACGGACTGCTGAGGGCCAGGGCATGTGACGATCTGGCGGGCGTGGCCGCTGCCCTTGCCGCCCTTGACAAGGCACGCAAGGATCCGGCGCTGAGCCACTTCGCCGTGCTGCTGACCAGGGCGGAAGAGGTCGGTTTTGTTGGCGCCATTGCAGCGGCCAAGCTCGGCACGATCCCGGATCGGGCGATGCTCCTGTCGATCGAGACTTCTCGCAGCTTCGCCGACTCACCGATCGGCGGAGGCCCGATCGTGAGGGTCGGAGATCGCTCGACGGTATTCGATTCCGGACTCACGAACCGGCTGACTGAAGTTGTCAGGGCAGCCAACATGCCTCACCAACGCAAGCTGATGGATGGTGGATCGTGCGAAGCGACCGCGTTCGGCGCATACGGGCTTTCGGCGACCGGACTCTGCCTGCCTCTTGGCAACTATCACAACATGATCGACATCGACGCAGTGTTGTCTGGGGCCAGGCCGGCCAAGGTCGGGCCTGAGATTGTCAGCCTGGCCGACTTCGACGGTTTGGTGAAGCTGATGCTGGTGGCCGCCGCCGAGCTGGACGCAGTGGGATCGGCCCTCGCCAACCGGCTTGACGACCTCTACGAGGCCGAGCGCCACATTCTCAACTGACCCCTACCCAACCCTGAAGGATTCAGGGCATGTTCAGGGTTGTACCCGATACCGGCGAGGGCTCGGTCTCGAGACCATGTGGGCATGGAACGGCCACAGACGAAGGACGATTGGGATGCACGGGTTGAGTCCCTTGTCCAGCGTCAAGGGCAGGCATGTTGCCCCGTCGGCGATCCCTTGGCTGATCGTTGGCATCGCCTTGTTTGCGGTGAGTGCGGAGGGGCGGCCGGCGCCCTTTCCGACCCGCTCCTTCCGCTCGATCCCGCTGGCGAGTAGTCCTTTTCCGTTGGTCGTCGCGACCTGGCGCCCTGGCCGGGTCGCTAGCGAGCCAGGCGGGTTGGGTCCTCGTTGAGGGTTAGCCTCACTTGATGCCAAGAGTCACTGTCGGAATGTCAATCAACTCCAACCCTCCGCTTTCGAGGACGCGCACCTTCATCAGGGCCGCGAGGGCGATGCGGCTCGACTCTGTGTGGGCTGTCGACCACTGGCTGGGGTTCTTCCCGCTCAGCATCTGGGATGAGTCGTTTTCTTGGCTGGCGTCCGAAGGCAGCACTCCGCATGCCTATTTCGACTGGCCCACGCTGCTCGGATATGCGGCCGAGCGCGCAGGCAGCCTGCAGCTCGGGGTTGGCGTGACCGAACCAATCCGGCGCCATCCCGTGCAACTCGCCCAGATCGCCATGACCCTTTCTCACATGACCAAACGCCCCCCGATACTTGGGATCGGATCTGGCGAGGCGGAAAACACAGTGCCGTACGGTCTTGACTTCTCGGCGCCGGTTGGTCGTCTCGAGGAGGCGCTGGAGGTCATCCGGCTCTGTTTCGGGTCGCGAGGACCGTTCGATTTTGATGGCAACTACTTCGAGATGGACAGGGCGATCCTCGATCTGAGGCCGAAGAAGGGAAACGAGCCGCAGGTGTGGGTGGCCGCCCACGGACCCAGGATGCTGGGTTTGACGGGCCGTTTTGCCGACGGGTGGTATCCGGCCATCCCGATGAACCCTGACGCATACTCGGCCAATCTCACGACGATTCGCAAAGCGGCCGCCGATGCCGGGCGAGACCCACTAGGTGTCGTGCCTGGGCTGTCGGCGTTCTATGCAGCTGCCCCGTCGAGGGATGAGGCCAGAGAGATCCTGGACTCACCACCCATGCGGTTCCTGGCGTTGCTGGCACCTCACTATGTATGGGAGCGCCATGGGCAATCTCACCCGTTTGGCGAAGATTTTCGAGGTCTCATCGACTTCATCCCTCAGCACTACGGCCGGGAGGAGATGCAAGCGGCGATGAGCAAGGTGCCATCTGAGGTCCTGGCCGAGAGCGTGATCTGGGGGACTCCGGATGAAGTGATCGAGCAGTTCGATGCGCTGGTCGCGGTTGGTCTGCGCCATGTGACCCTTTCGCCGGTGACGGCGATGATCTCCAAGGCTCATGCGAAATATTCCTTGCGGGCGACGCTGAAGATCTCGAGGGCCCTGCACCGCATGTAGGTATCCGCTATCCGCTATCCGTTGTCCGCCACGCTCGGTCGCGGCGGTCCCGGGCCGCGGCGGATGGCGGATAGCGGAAGGTCGAAGGCGGAAGCCGGATGGCGGACATCGTTCTCCTCTTCACTATGCGAGCGATGACTCTTAGAGTGGTGGCTATGAGAGTTGAGGAGCTGGCCTCCGAATCAGGCGTATCGGTAGACACGATCCGGTACTACCAGGGGATGGGACTGTTGGACGCGCCGGCTCGGGATGGGCGGACCGCCCAGTACCGGCCTCTCCACCTCGACCAACTCGACGCTGTCCGTCAGCTGGCGGATGCAGGTTTCAGCCTTGCCCAGATCAAACAGCTCACGAGCGACGGAACGCCGGTTCTCAAAGTGTTGGCCGACGAAATGCTCGGCAAGACGACCATGACCAAGACCGAACTGGCCGAGGAGTCAGGAATCGCGGCACCGTTGATCGACCTCGCGGTCACCTCGGGACTGTTGGAGCCGGTGGGAGACGGAGACGAAGCCCGGTTTCCTGATCAGGCGGTGGCCATGTTGGCCGCCGGGCGCACTCTGCTCGAAGCGGGGATTCCTTTCGATCGGCTGGCCGCCTTGGCCACTCGCCACGCGACCGGAATAGAGGATGTCGTGGAGGAGGCGATCGAACTCTTCAGCGAATATGTCCGGCCCGGCCACCCGGACGACCCTGGCGATCTGTCTACCTTGTTTGAGCTACTGCTCGCCCACACCACCAGACTGGTCGCGCAGCACTTCCATCAGACGGTGGTCGCCAGAGCCCTCGACCACCTCGAGGACAGTGAAGATCGCCCCCTCCTCGATGCCTTGGCAGCAACCTCTTCTCGCGAACTGATCGTTTCGACGGAGTGGCGATGACCGATGTCTTGAGCCGGCTCGCCGATCGCATCGCCGTCGCTCGATCTCGGGCCGAACTCAGTGGCGAATCACGTTTCATCACGGTTACCTTGCCGGCTGGCGACATTGATCCCCTGGCTCTGATCGAGGCGCAGCCTTCAGGCGAAGTGGCGTATTGGGATCAGCCAGACCTCAGGCTGGCGATCGCAGCAGTCGGCTCCGCCCATCGAATCGAACCGGACGCCGGGCCTGGCCGGATCGACGAGGCGGCAGCAGCCCTGCGATCAATGAGGGCAAGAACGGATCAGGTGGCGCTCGAAGGCGCGGATCGCCGGGCGGTCCTGCTGGGCGGCTTCTCGTTCTTCCCTGAGCCGGAGTGGCCCGGGTTTCCAACCGGGCGGCTGACCCTGCCGGAGTTGGCCGTGATCAGACGGCCGACCGGTTCAACGCTGATGGTGGCGTCTGTTGTTGTAGGCGATACCAATCCAGATCGACTGGCTGGAGAACTGACCGGCCGGTTGGAGCGGGCGGCTGCCCAGATAGGTGAGCCGATCGCCTTGGTCGTGCCAGATCATGCGGCGGCCGCCGAATACGATCTCCGTGATCCCGTCTACCTCAAGACCGTTGCCGCGGCCCTCGAAGCGATCACCGCCGGCGACTTGTCGAAGGTGGTGGTAGCCCGCCGACTCACCGTCGACCACTCTCCCGATCTGCCTCGATTCTTGGCGGCGCTGCGCCATCGTTATACGAGCTGCGCAACGTTCGCCTTCCGGTACGGGGATGCGATTTTCTGTGGTGCAACACCTGAGCGGCTGGTCAGACTCGACGGCGTGTCGATCTCCACGGCTGCGATCGCCGGTACGGCACCGAGGGGCGCAAATGAGTCCCAGGACGAGGTGATCGCCGACCGGCTGCGTCACGATCCCAAGGAGTTGGAGGAACACCGCTTTGTCGTCGAAGACATCCAGAGGCGGCTCGGAATCGCCGAGGTCACCATCGACCCTCAGGCTGCCACCAGGGTGATGCGCTTGCCTGGCCTTCAGCACCTCTACACACCGATGGGCGGAACTGCCCCCGTCGGGACCAACGTCCTCGACATGGTTGGTGCGTTGCACCCGACTCCGGCGGTCGCCGGTTCGCCTGGTGGGGCCGCCGAGGACTGGATCGCCAGGCACGAGCCGATCGAGCGCGGCTGGTACGCAGGCCCCGTTGGATACTGCGATCTGGCCGGCAACGGCGAATTCAGAGTCGGGTTGCGGTCAGCGCATCTCGAGCCAGGCAGATCGACCCTCATCGCTGGTGCGGGTGTCGTTGCGGGGTCGATCCCCGAGCGTGAACTGGAGGAGACCGGGCTGAAGCTCGGTGCGCTGCTCGGCTCGCTGCTCGGCTCATGAAGGGCCAAGCGGACGCGATCTACGAAGCCGTTGATCGGTTCCTGGCAGGCCTAGTCGCTGGAGGTGTCGCCGACGTGATCGTTTCACCCGGGATGCGGGGCACCTTGCTGACTCTCTCGGCCAACCGTCGGCCTGACCTTCGGATCGGGGTCGTGTTGGACGAACGGTCAGCGGGCTTCGTGGCTCTCGGCCTCGCCAAGTCGACAGGCAAACCGGTGGGGCTCATCTGCACTTCTGGTACTGCCGGCGCCAACTACTACCCGGCGATTATCGAGGCCTCCTTGACCAGGGTTCCGCTGGTTGTGATCACGGCCGATCGGCCCCCGGAAGCTCACGGCTGGGACGCCGCCCAGACCGTCGATCAGGTCGGCCTGTTCGGCGATCACGTCCGTGAGGCCATCGCCTTGCCCGTTGGCGAGTTCGATCTAGCGATCGCCGAGCATTTTGGGCTTCGGGCCTCGACGACGGCTGGTTCCAATCCGGCCGGGCCGGTTCACGTCAACTGGCCGTTCCGGGAACCCGTCGGACCGCCGCCCGGTTGGTCCGGAAAAGAGCCGTTCGTATCGACGGCCCGCGCCTCGGTCGCCGTGTCCGGCGTCCGAGACGAGTGGGTGGATGAGCTCGTTGATCTCGCCCGGTTCGAAAAAGGCTTGATCGTTGCTGGGCCCCGTCTCGGGTCTGGCGAGCGGATGGGAGTGGCTGCTTTTGCCGCGGCGACCGGATGGCCCGTTGCCGCCGACCCGCTGTCACAACTTCGTTCGGACGATATGCCAGGGGTGTTGGCCACGACGGCCCATCTGTTTGCCAGAGGAGTTCTCCCAGATTCGATGACGCCTGAAGTGGTCGTCAGGATTGGAGATTCTCCTACAGCCAAGTCATTTCGCCTCTGGGCCGAGTCGGTTCCCATAGAACATTTTGTCCTGATCGACCCCGATCAGAGGTGGGCGGACCCCAGCGGAAAACTCACCACCAGGCTCCCAGCTCCGCCAGGGGCGCTGCTGGCTGCTGCTGCTGTGCGGATCGAGGCCCGCTCCGGCCAGTCTTGGCTAGATCAATGGCGGCAAGTCGATCAACTGGCCACTGAGGCGATCGACTCCGAACTCGCCGGAGGGCCGTTCTGTGAGCCGGCTGCTACTAGGGCGGTGCTCGGGACAATGGGCAGGGACGATCCATTGCACCTCGCGTCGAGCATGCCTGTCCGTGACGTCGACATGTTCATGCCTGTGACGGAATTCTCTCCGGTTCTGAGTTGCAACCGAGGCGCTAACGGCATCGATGGAACCATTTCGACGGCCGTCGGCATTGCGCTCGGTTCTGACCGGCGGACCACCGTGCTGGTGGGCGATCTTGCCTTCATTCATGATCTCGGCGGGCTGGTCACTGCCGCTCGTCTCGAGGTCGACTTGAGCATCGTTGTGCTCGACAACGGTGGCGGAGGGATCTTCTCGCTCCTGCCGATCGCTGATCAGGCTGACTCGTTTGAGGAGCTCTATACCACTCCGCACAAAGTGGATTTCGCTTCGGCCGGCGCCATGGTCGGATGTCGGCACGCGGTTGCTTCGTCAGCAGATGAAGTTTCTGCCGTACTCAGCGAGGCCAGGCGAGCCGGGGGTGTGACGATCGTCGAGGTGCCGATCGACATGGGGGCCAACGTCGCTCAGATTCACCGGATTGGTGAAAGGGTGGCAGCTTGCCTCGGAGTCCTGGGTGGCTCTTGACCTGATCGAGGCAGGCGGCATCCTGACCCGCGTCGATCGGACTGGCAGCGGATCGCCGTTGGTACTCCTGCACGGTTTTACAGGGTCGATCGACTCGATGGCTGCGTTGGCCGACCGGCTCTCCAAACATCACACTGTGGTTTCGATCGACATCGTCGGGCATGGGGGCAGCGCCAAGCCTTCGCAGCCGAGTTCCTACGACATGTCGGTGGCGGCCGACCAAGTTATCGATGTGGCAGGCCAGGTCGATGGCTTGGTCCACCTGGTCGGCTATTCGATGGGTGGAAGGGTCGCCCTCGCTGCGCTGGCTTCTGATCCCGGCCGGTTCCGATCTGTGTGTGTGATTGCCGCAAACCCTGGAATCGTCGATGTTGAAGATCGGGCCGACCGGCGGGTGGCCGACGAGCGACTCGCCGACGCCATCGAGGCGAACGGGATCGAATGGTTCGTCGACGAGTGGATGGCGAAACCTTTCTTCGGGTCGCAGCGTCGGTTGGGCGAGGCCTATCTGGGTGAGGTCAGGCGGCAACGTCTGGCAAACGACCCGGTGGGTCTGGCCAATTCCCTGCGCGCCATGGGCACCGGCGCTCAACCACCCACCTGGGAGGCGCTGCGTTCTGTCCCCATACCGTTGCGCTACGTAGTCGGTGCCTTGGACATGAGGTTCGTCGAGCTTGGCCGACGACTCGTGTCATCGATGCCGAACGCCAACCTCGTCGAGATTGCCGATGCCGGACATGCGGCCCATGAGGAGCGCCCGGACGACGTCGCTGTGGCCATCCTCGATCATCTCCTCGTTTCAGAGGGCTGAACGCAGGATCTTGCCAAGCGATGACCTCGGCAAAACCTCAACCAGCTCGATCCGATGTGGCGCTGCATAAGCAGGAAGCCGTTCCTTCACCGCACCGCGCAGTTCATCGAGCAGTGGAGGGTTGGCGAGGTCAACGGGAACGACCACCGCGGTCACGGCCTGGCCCCATCGTTCGTCTGATCGGCCGATCACCGCTACCTCGGCCACGGTTGGCAGGGTGACGATAACCGCCTCCACTATGGCAGGCCAGATCTTTTCGCCTCCACTCACGATGATGTCGAAGGCTCGGCCATGGATGGTCAGGATCCCGTCTTCGTTGATCTCGCCCAGGTCGCCGGTCGCCAGCCAGCCGTCTGTAGTCTTCGGGTCGGCTCCGTCTCGATAACAACGCAGCAGGGTTGGGCTTTTGAGGTGGACCTGGCCGTCTACCACCCGCATCTCGACGTCGCGTAATGGTTGGCCGTTATAGACCACTCCTCCGGCCGATTCGGTGAGGCCATACGTGGCGATCGCGTTGGGCGGTCGGTCCTCGGGGATGGACGAGCCGCCAAGCAGTATGGTTTTGAAACGTTCGGCATCGACCTCGGCGAGGGAGGCGGGCACGAGCGAGATCAGGTTGGCTCCGCTCGCCGCGGCCTGGTCAACCCACTCGGCGTCGAACCGGTCAGCCATGACG
>QIDH01000108.1 GCA_003229305.1 Acidimicrobiia bacterium
AGAAGCTGGCCGCCGACGACTTCTACGTGCCGGCCCATCAGGCGATCTTCGAAGCGATAGATCGCCTTTTCAACAACAACCAGCCGATCGATGCAGTGACGGTCGCAGATATCCTCAGGCGCAACGAGGAACTCGACAAGGTGGGCGGTGTGGCCGCCCTCACGAGGCTGCTGGACGCGGTGCCGACAGCAGCGAATGCCGGTTACTACACGTCGGTGGTCGAGGAGCACGCCCTTCGACGGCGGATGATGCGAGCCGGATCTGCGATCAACGAGATCGCCTTGTCGTTGGAGACCGAAATTTCCGAGGTGCTCGACACAGCCGAATCCACCGTACTCCAGGTGGCCGAGCGTCGGATGGGGAACGAACTCACGATCCTCGGCACCGACTTCCAGCAGGCACTCGAGGACATCGAGGCGATGGAAGCTCGTAAGTCCGATCTCACCGGCGTCTCGACCGGCCTCGTCGACCTCGACCGCAAGCTGTCCGGTCTCAATAAGTCCAACCTGATCGTGGTCGCCGGGAGGCCCTCAATGGGAAAAAGCGCGTTAGCGGTCGGTTTCGCGGCAGATGTTGCGCTCAAGGTTGGTCCGACGGCGATCTTCAGTTTGGAGATGAGCCGCCAGGAGATCGTTTCTCGTTTGCTGTGTTCGATCGGTGGCATCGACTCGATGAAGCTTCGCACCGGTCAGCTCGGTTCGCATTGGCCGAAGGCGGTCGCGGCAGCCGCCAAGCTCTACAAAGCACCGATCTATGTCGACGATGCTGCGCAGGTGACAGTGACCGACATTCGGGCCAAATGTCGGAGACTGAAACGCCAGCACGGCCTCGAACTGGTGATGGTCGACTACCTCCAGCTGATGCAGGGCAGCAACCGCGAGAACCGCCAGCAGGAAATCGCTGAAATCAGTCGTTCGCTCAAGAATTTGGCCAGGGAGCTTGATGTGCCGGTCATCGCTGTTAGTCAGCTCAACCGTGGTCTCGAAGCCCGCCAGGACAAACGGCCTCAACTCGGTGATCTACGTGAATCAGGTGCCATCGAACAAGACGCGGACATCGTGATGTTCATCTACCGAGACGAGTACTACAACGACAATTCGGACGAACGAGGTCAGGCAGACATCATCGTCGCCAAACACCGGGCAGGAGCCACCGGGACCGTCAAGGTGGGCTTCGCAGCCGAATTCACGAAATTCACCAACCTCGCGCCTGGAAGCGCGCGCCCGCCGATGTAGGCGAGGCTCGCCTGCTATCCGAGAATGTTTTCGGCTGCCAGCTTCCGGTCGGTTTCCGCCTGGTCCCGCACCCAGCAACCGTCCAGGTGGTCGTTAACCAGACCCATCGCCTGCATGAAGGCGTAGACGGTTGTCGGACCGACGAATTTCCATCCCCGCTTTTTGAGGTCCTTTGAGACTGCAGTCGAAGTTTCTGTGATCGAAAGGATGTCGATCGGAGGTGCGACGAAGGTGGCGTGTGGCCAGAAATACGACGCGACCGACCCGAACTCTTCGATCATCTCCAGCGCCATCGTTGCGTTGTTGATGGTCGCCCGAATCTTTCCTTGGTGGCGCACGATTCCTGCGTCGGCCAGGAGTCGTTCAACGTCTGACTCATCGAACATTGCGACCGCGCCAGGATCGAAGCCGATAAAGGCAGCGCGGAAGTTCTCCCGTTTGCGGAGGATGGTCAGCCAGGAGAGTCCAGATTGGAAACCTTCGAGGCACAGCTTTTCGAACAGCTTGTGGTCGTCGGTGACCCCAAAACCCCATTCGGTGTCGTGGTAGGCGATGTAGTCGTCTGACGACGCCCCCCACCAACATCGTGCCAGCCCATCGTCGCCAATCACCAGTTCCATCTTGAGAGCTCCCGTTCGGTGGCAGCCTGCAACGCTACAGGACGTTGATGATTCGATGGACTGGGAGTGGTCCAGACTTGGGTGAGCAGTAGGCGTGGTGCCTCAGGGCTTCGAGTCCCTGGTGGTCGACAACCGATTCGTTGGCGAGGGACTCGTGGGTGACCTCGTCCTGCCGGGCTTCGATCCGGGTACGGTCCGCATCGACACCTAGGAGGATTCGGCATGACATTGTCCATCGTGGCGAGGGATCCGGTTACGGGCCAGATGGGAGTCGTAGTCCAGACGGCCTACTTCGCGGTCGGAGCCTTCGTCCCTTGGCTGAGGCCGGGCGTTGGGGCTGTGGCCTCCCAAGCCATCACCGAACCGGCTCATGGCCCGGCGATACTGGACCGGCTAGCGGGAGGCATGAGCACAGGCGAGGCGCTGGCGGAGGTCATCGGGGCCGATCCGCAGCGCCAGATCCGCCAGCTCGGAGTTGTCGACGCGGCCGGCGACACAGCTTCGCATACCGGCCAGAAGTGCATGTCCAACGCCGGCCACGTTGCAGGCGACGGAGTGAGTGTGCAGTGCAATCTGGCGGCGGCCGACGGAGTGTGGGACACGATGCTCACGGCCTTCGAGGAGTCAGACGGCTCGCTGACGGGCCGAATGATGGAGGCGCTTTTTGCCGGTGAGCGGGCAGGTGGCGACGTGCGGGGTCGTCAATCGGCCGCGTTGGTAGTGGTGTCCGGCGACAGCCGCGATGCTGTATGGAGGCGGACGATCGACCTGCGGGTCGATGACCACCCGGCTCCGCTGGACGAGCTGGCCCGCCTTCTGGAAGTCCACCGCGCCTATTCCGCAATGGGCGACGGGATCGAGTCGTTGTTTCAAGGTCGACCGCAAGAGTCGCTCCCAGGCCTGGCTACTGCGACAGCTCTTCGCCCCACCGATGCTCAGGCCCTGTTCTGGCAGGCGGCCGGCCTCGAATCCGCCGGCCAACCCGAGGAGGCCGCCGAGTTGCTCGAACGGGCAGTAGAGATCGAACCCGGCTGGCGCCAGGTATGGGCGGACCTCCAGGAGGCCTCGCCGTCCGGGTCCGAGGACGAATGATCAGATCTGTTCGGTGGCGTACTCAGCCGGCAATTGTGTACTGGAGGCCCTCGCCGCCGCTTGAGAACAGGCTGAGTTGATTCCCGTCTATTTCAATGCGAGACCCCTCGAGGACTGAGATGACGAAGCTGTCCTGATCGGCAAGGTCTGCGCTGCACTCTCCGTCTGCTGACATCTGGGGAAACTGCAATTCATCGCCAAATATCTGGTAGCTCCCAGAGACTTCCCGGCAGCCGGTCGAGCCTGTGAAGGTGCCATCCTCGTTCAACTGGAGGGTTGGCTCTCCGAGCGCTTGGATGGCGACCTCGCCATCTAGCACTGTCTGGAGTTTCCAGGAAGGGCCAACCAATTCGGCGGTTGGTGCAGGGGTCACGGCGACAAACCTCAAATCTACGCCGTCACGTGTCGCCGTCAGTCGATCGCCCGCGAGCTCTAGTGTCATGGGCTCCTGGATGGCTTGAAAGAACGCCTGTTCCGACTCCATGACGGGTTGTTCGCAACCGATCTCGGTCGCGGCCAGGTCGCCGACCGTCATCGTCGCTCCGTCGAACGTGAACGTACCTCCGTATCCGTTGCAGGCGGCGGTGCCGCCGATGGTTCCGTTGGCCAGCACCATCGTGATTCGCCAGTCCGGAACGAGAGGAAAAGTCTCGCCATCGATTGTGCCGGACTCCAGCACCCATTCGCCATCCGGATCTGGGACAGCTCCGATAGCGATGTCTGCGTTGGTTGTCGTGGTGGCCCCGGCAAAGGCTGTGGTGCTGGTTGTGCTCGTATCGGAACTCGCTGAGTTGTCGGCAGCGCATGCCGAAACGACGAGTGCGATCAGCATCGAGAGTGCAAAGACTGTGCGGTTTTTTGCGTTTCGTGTGGCCATGCGGGTTGGACGTGCGACCCGAGGATATCGGTTCCCCGCCGCGTACAGCTCGTTTCGGACGCGGGCGGGCCCCTCCAACTTGGGAGGGGCCCGAGGGCAGTCTCCCGGTCGGCCGCTGATGGGAAGAGTCGGAGGAAGGGGACTCCGGTGCTCGGCGTGCGATCGACGGGCAACTGTCTACTTTGAATATCGGCTTTTGGGACCTCGAATCTTTAACGACGGATCGGTTTTGTCGCGTCCCTCGGGAACCAATGCTCCTGTATCGCCCGTCCAACTCGGCATGCATCCCGATTGGGGGTGCGGACGAGAGGGAGAAACGATGAAACGTGGATTGATGTTGGCAGTAATCCTCTTGGTTGTCCTGGGTGCTTGCGGCGCCGACGTCGATGGGGCTAGATCGATCGTCGCCCAATCCGAAGACCAGCGGCCGGTTCGCCTGGCCCCTCCAGACGACGTCGGCGGTGGTGAATCAGAGCTGGTAATCCAAATCGATGTGGGCACGTTTGCTGACCAATGGAGGACTGCCCAGGAGACCGCCCCTCGATTCGGGGGTGTCGTTACGGCAACGGCCACGGGTTTGGTCGAGGAGAACGGTGGTCGGTTTTCATTCGGGACCCTGACGATCGAGGTTCCTTCCGACCGCTTCGATTCTGCGCTGGATTTTCTTGGGTCGCTGGGAACGGTCGTCAGTTCGAACTTCCGGTCCGACGGGTTCTCACGGCCCAGCTCTGAGATAGTGGCGACCATCACGGAGTCTCCTTCCGCCGTCGCTCGGGTTGAATCTCCTGGAGGGAGAGTCTCAGATGCGCTCGACACGGCAGGAGACATCCTCCTGACGATGGTGGCGGTGGCCATTGTGGCTGGAGCAGTCTTGATCCCTCTCGGGTTGGCCCTGCTGCTCGGCTTGGCTGTGTGGCAGAAGATCTCGCGCCAGCGGATGGTTTCCAAGCCGCCAAACTCTGCCGATTCGCAGCCTGAATCCGAACCGGAACCCGTGGACGTCTGACCGGTCTTGTAGGCGGAGATGAGGTCGTTCGCGGCCACCGGCTCCTCCCTGGACGCAGTTAATGGCGTTTGATAGTCTTTGGCGATCGTTAAAATTGAATAACGCCCACAACGGTCAACCACTGGCACGAACCAAATGGTCCTTGAAACGGAGAATGATGCTCATCGACATCGAAGGTCTGAGGGCGGTCGGGTTGGATCTGGACGTGGCAGGCGGTCGACTTGCGGTAGTTCGAGCGGACGCCGTGGCTTGCCTGGGAGCAATCGGCCAAGAGATGAACGCGGCCGCCGTTGCTGTTGCGCTCGAATCTGCAGCAGCTGTTCTGGCATCCGTCGCGGCGAGCGCCAAAGATCGAGCCCAACTAGCAGTGGACGCAGAGCAGACGTTCGCAGCCACGCTTCCATCCGCCAGAACTGACGCGATGCAGGCTGCCATGGCCTTGCGGATCTGGGGTGAGGCGGCCGAGCGGGCACGAAGGCTTGATGTCGACGAGGCCGCGGTGGATCGGGCGCTCGAAGAGATCGTCCAGGCCCTGAGCACCGGCGGCAGACGTTTGTTGTTCTTTAGCGTCGGCGACACCGACGTGTCCGCGCAGGACCTGTCCGCGATCCTCGACGTTCTCGAAAGCCTCAATTCCTCAGAGTTGCAGCTGCTCTACTGGCGCCTCGACGAGGACGAGCGGGCTGACCTCGTATCGCAGAACTACGACGGTCAGGGCCTCGCCCGCTCTGATCGGCTTCGCTACATAGAGTTGCTGGCCGGTGGCCTCAATGCGAGTCAACTGCTCGACCAGCTGGACATCCTGGGATCCGACGCGATCGAGTTGGCGTCGGCGATCGGTTCAAACGCACCCCCGGCGGTCGCGGGGACCGTCATGCGCTCGATCGGTGCCGGCGCGACCGGCCAGATGGAGGCTATGGACGTCTTCGCCGCGCTTGGAGCCAATCTGGACGTAGAGGTGCTCGACGATGTGCTGGCGGTCGGTTACGGAACGGGCTGGTTGTTCGATCTGCTCGATTCGTCGTTCGTGTCCGAACTGAACCCGACGAGCGGCTTTTTCGAACGGGTGGCCTCCGGAGGTTCCCAGGCCCTGGTGACCAGATACGATTCCGAGAGGACGATCGCAATCTTGGATGTCGTGAACCGCGGGTCGAATGTCGACGTCAGAGCCGATGTTTGGGTTGCTGCTGTTGGCCTCCTCGAAGAGCCTCTGGCTAACGCCGCCGCTGGGATTCGCATGGCAGCGTTGACTCCGATCGACTACTACTTCAAGGATGACTCAGAATCAGCCACGATGGATGCGCTTCAGGCCATTCTGAGTAACCAGCCCCTCGAAACCTTTGACCGGCTCCGACTAAGGGCAGACCAGTTCGGCTCCGCGACGTCGGATTTCTTTCGGGAGGTCTTGCGGGATGGTAGAGATGGCATCTCTCGGGAGGGCGCTGTGTCCGTCAACGAGATCTTCGGAGAGTTGCTTGGCGGAGATTCGGATGGAGCGGCGGACTTCTTCACGCGTCGCGATCCAGTAGTGGGCGGCGGGGAGGACTATCGCAATGCCATGCGTCTCGGGTTCGTCTCTGCAACCGTCAGCCGGGGCCTTGATGCGCTGGAACCGAGCGGGCAAGACGCAGAGGAGGTCCTTGGGCTGGTTCTGGGGTTCGCGGACCTTGGGCCATTGAAGGTCGGCCCGTTTGCCGACCTCGCCTTCTATATCAACGATCAGATTGCCAGCCAGGATCTCGCCGCTCTCCGCAACGAGGCGGATTTCTTCCAACGGATTCTGATGACGTCAATCGTCCCCCGCGATCTGGCAGGAAATCGATATGAGGTGGACTCGGTCGAGGAGTTCGAGGGCGCCTATACCTTCATCCTCGGTTTTGCCCCTCGCAATGGAGATTGATTCGGGGTTAGCTTGGGAGCATGTCGCCGTTCGACGAGGTAGGAGATGGGGTTTTCCGTCGCCGATACGAATTCCTCGACCTCAACATTGGTGTGATAGTCGGTGAGGACGAGGTGATGGTTGTCGACAGCCGATGTTCGCATATTGAGGCTGACGAATTGTTGGTGGAGATAGCCGGCCTCACGGATCTTCCGATTCGACACTTGGTCAACACCCACTTCCATTGGGATCATGTGTGGGGCAACGCTCGTTTTGAACATTCGACTATCTGGGGCCACGAACGAACCCGTTCCGAGATTGTCGAGCGGGGCGAACTCGCTCGAGAAAGAGCGCTCGAGCGGTTGCCGGCGGACCGGCGGCGAGAGGTGAGAGAGGTGGTGCTGACGCCACCTGGAAGCACCATGGTTGGTCTGAGAGATGTCACAGTGGGAGGGCGGCTAGTCCAGCTGCGATACCACGGGCGGGCTCACACAGACTCGGATGTCATTGTCCATGTCCCGGATTCCGGGGTGAGTTTCATGGGCGATGTGATCGAAGAGGGCGCGCCACCCAGCTTCGGTGACTCGTACCCGTTGGAATGGCCTCTGACGCTCGCGGTGATCCTTCCGACCTTGCACCCAACGATCGTTCCCGGTCACGGTGACGTCGTAGACCCCGCCTTTGTTGAAGCACAGCGAAACGAACTCGAATCGATCGCCGAAGGGATTCGCAGCGTCGCAGCCGGATCTGACCCCGATGCGGCACTGGCGGTGATGCCGTACGCAGATGAAGCCTGCCAAGTCGCCACCAGGCGGGGCGTGGCCCAACTGACGGGGGCGTCACCGAATCTTTGGCCGTAGACGTCCGACCCGGCGACCTCCTTGTTTGCGACCGTTCTGGCCACATGTCTTCCGTAGGCGGATAGCCTCTTGGTGATGTTGAGCAGGCGCCTTGGGTGAGATCGTCGTTGGCGGCCATGTTGATGGTCGCCAAGATCCGCCTCGTCTTGGTCTGATGGTCGCCGGGGCGGTGGCTCTGGCAGTGGTGCTCGTGCTCGTCAGCGGGGTGGGCCAGGAGAACCCGCCGGACGAAACACTCGAATTCTCCGCAGCCACGCCTGAAACGTCTCCTTCGACCACGATCCCACTCGACACCGGCGCTCCCGCGACCGTGAATTTCGCGATGGCCGATCTGCTTAGGGGCCCCCGATTCGGTTGGTCGGAACTCGTTTTGCCTGAGGCTCTCACTGCCGTCTTCGCAGTTGGCGAGTTTCGAGGTTCGCCTGCGCTGATCGGCTCGAACGAACCGCTGGACGCCTACGGTCGGACACCTGGGGCGGTCGCATACGTTCTGAAGCCGATCGGTTGGGCCGAACCAGTGGCCGTGTTCGGTCCGGAGCGTTTCGCCACGGCGGCCGATATTGGACCGCGAGGCTTCGTCGTCACCTCGAACGAGACGGGTTCAGCCCAGCGAATGTCCAGTACGGCTACCGACACGAGGGTCCACAGTTCGGTGAGTGGCCTGTTCTGGTCCGAGACGGCCGTTCAGAGAGACGGGACGTCAGCCACCGTGATCGGCATCGGGTCAGACCCGTCTTCGACCTTCGTGCTTCTGAGTTTTGAACCCAACGCCACGGCGGCCGTGGCTTCAGCGCTGCCAGACGAAATCCGAGTTCTCCTGGACGATCCTCTGACCTATCTGAACGTGGACGGTGACGGTCAGGTGTCCGTGCTGTTTGCGGCCACCTTCATTCCGTACTCGACGACAGACCCGGCACTCTACGAAACTACCCTCGACATACTTGGGGTCGAGTTTGATCCGACCGCCGCGCAATTCGTCTCTGGACAACCTGGCCTTTGGGTATCCCGTGACAGCCTGACGTTCGCTGAATCACCGATTCCAGAGGGGGGTCTCTTCCTCGCGAAGGGCCTGGGCAGCTCACCCGGTGTTGGCGTCTACCTAGATGGCACCGAAGGGGGCAGTCAGACGCTCCTTCGTTGGGTAGATGGATCGGATTGGGAGGTGGTTGAAGGTCCGTCCGCCGGGCCCATTGTGGTGGTCAACTCTCACGGTGGCACAGCGGTCGCGGGGCTGGGTCCGGTTGAGCCTGGCCTTTCCATCGACAGCTTCGGCGGGGACGCCGGCAGGCGAACCGTTTTCGACTTGGGGATCAATGGGAAGATCGTCGGTGAAGCCGCTGTGGGTCAGGCTGGATATCTGCTGCCGGTAGGCGGTGTGGTGGGAGTTCCGGTTGAGCCGGAGCCGGTGATTGTTGAACAGGGGGATCTCACTCTTACGATTGATGCCGGTAGGATCGAAATCGAGGACGGACTGGGACGGGTGACGAGTCTCGTGTCGGCCTATCCGTTCGGTGCCTTCGATCTCGCCACCCGGTCCCTTGAAGTCCTAGGACCAGACGGCACGGTCTTGGGCTCTATTCCGATCGAGGTCCTGGGGGCGAGCTACGCGGTGAGTGAGTCGACGACCAATCAGACCACTGGCGTGCTCTTTACTCCCGATGGAGAGCAGTGGGGGTGGTCGCCCCTGGTTGACCTGTTGGGTGAGAACCCTGGTCGTGTCGCCGCCGCCGCCGTGGGCCAGACCGATGTCTATGTCATCGCCGGCCGACCCCCTGGGCCCTTAGGGTTCGGTTCGACGGAGCCCCGCCTCTTCGTCGGTCGCCGAATCGGTTAGGCGAGCAGGAAACGGCAATGGATCTGACAGGTATCTTCGGCTGACTCTGCTGGGCCGTCAGACCAAACGATGCATTGCCCTCAGCTCGGGTACTTTGGCGATGGCCCATATTCGTTGGTGCTCGGAGTGCTGTCGGTCGCCATGAATATCAACACGACGATCCCACCAAAAGGGAGGAGGCCGATGAGGAGGTACCAGCCACTTTTGCCTGTGTCATGTAGACGACGAACCGATATCGCCAGGCCGGGCAGGATGGTCGCCAGATACACCCCGATGGCAACCAGCAAAAACAAGGAGGCGAAGGCACCATTCACTGCGCCGAGGATGGCCGCCAAAACGACGGCGCCGAACATCACCGCAAAGTTGACGAGACCGAACCACCAGTACTCGGCACGACGCGCCCTGCCAGAAAAATCTGCGTATTTGAGGGTGAGTACGTACTTGTAGATGTCTATGGGTGGTGGGGCTTTGATTTGGCTTCTTGTTGTCACGGGTCTCCTCCCACGATTCTCCCTTTCCCGAAGCTACCAGGCCTGCTGCGGCCGGCTCTGAAGCCGTGGTAGGCGCTTGAGGGTGCCCCAGATATTTGCTGGTGAGACCGTTAGGTGAAATCGCGGTGGATGCGGGATGCGGTCGGGCCTCTTTGGCCCTGATACTTGGAGCCGGCCTCCGATGACCCGTACGGATGGTCCGCTTCGGTGGTCATTTGGTAGAAACTGATCTGGCCGATTTTCATCTCTGGATAGATGGCGATCGGCAGGTTGGCGACGTTGGAAAGCTCCAGCGTCAGATATCCGTCGAAACCTGGATCGACGAAACCGGCGGTCGAGTGGATGAGTAGGCCGAGGCGGCCGAGCGACGATTTGCCTTCCAGCCTCGCAACGACGTCGTGGCCAAGTCGTACCCGCTCGAAAGTCGAGCCGAGCACGAACTCGCCAGGGTGCAACACAAACGAGTCACCGTCATCCACTTCGACCTGGGTGGTCAGATCCGGTTGGTCGGCTTTGGGGTCGATGTGCGGATAACGATGGTTCTCGAACACACGAAAGAACCGGTCGACTCGGAGGTCGATACTGGAGGGCTGAACATAGTCTTCCAGGTAAGGATCGACCTCGATTCGCCCATCTGCGATCGCCTCCTTGATCGTGCGATCCGAGAAAATCACCTTCCGCTCCCTCCAGGGCTGCGGCGGCGATGGTAACTGACCGGGACACGACGATGCTGCCGATCGACGGCGACATCGAGAGCGGATGAGGGGAGTCGAACCCCCGTCTCAAGCTTGGGAAGCTCGCATTCTGCCATTGAACTACATCCGCGGGGATGGCAATTGTAGTCAGTGCCGCCTTGGCGAGATTGGGTTGGGACGGCCGGTCAGGCCACCAGGCTCGCTATCCCCCAGATGCTGATCAGCAGGCCAACTGCCAGGAGAAACCTTGCACGACCGGGCCGGAACTCGCCTTCCACCTTGCTGGGCAGCTTGCCACGCGAATGATTGATGATGGCGAGACCGTTTCCGCCAACCAGTGCCAACCCGAGCGCCGTGATGAATTGGGCAAGCAGACTGTCGAGTCCGAGTAGTTCGACCATGAACCACCACGCTAGCGTCGTGCACATGGACCCAATCTGTGACGACCTTGACGCCGAGTTCGAGTCGCTCAACGCGCTGGTTGCGCCGCTGGATGCGCTCGGATGGTCCACTCAGACGCCGGCGGAGGGGTGGACCATCCGGGATTCGATTGGACACCTCGCCTTCTTCGACGAAAAGGCCGTTTTGGCCCACCGAGACCCTGAGTCTTTTGCGATCCATCTAGCGGAAGTGGTCCAAGATCTGGATGGTTTTGAGGCTGCCCAGCTCAGTCGAATCCGGGCTCTCACTGGCCCAGAGGTCATCTCCTGGTGGGAGGGTGCCCATGCTGAGTTGCTCTCTTTCTATCGCGAGGTCAACCCGAGGGAGAGAGTGCTCTGGTACGGGCCACCCATGGCCGCCAAATCCAAGATCACTGCCCGACTTATGGAAACCTTTGCCCACGGCCAGGACATTGCCGATGCTCTCGGTGCCGAACGGAAGCCGACAAATCGACTCCGTCACATATGTCATCTAGGTGTTCGGGCCCGTTCCTTCTCGTACATGATCAACGAGTTACCGGTCCCCGAGACGGAGGTCTTTGTCGAGCTTCGCGGTCCGAGCGGAGACGCATGGACCTGGGGCGACCCTGACGCCGAATCCCGGATCACCGGGAGGGGTCTCGACTTCGCGCTCGTCGCCGTCCAGCGTCGCCATCGAGTTGACACTGATCTGGTGGCAACAGGCTCCGCCGCCGAAGAATGGCTTGCGATCATCCAGGCGTTTGCGGGGCCGCCCGGTCAGGGTCGCCCGCCTGCCTGAGGTCCGCCGCTTGTTGAGACCGATCCGTCCAAACGACGCCGCCGAGGATGAGTAGCCCTCCCAGCACGATGCCTGCTTGTAGTTCTTCGTCCAAGAGGGCGATCCCGCCGACCAGCCCGACTATTGGCACCAAGTAGCCGACCAAGCTGGCCTTCGAAACGCTGACGGTCTCGAGCAGCCAGAAGAAGATGATGAACGGGACGGCGCTGCCAAACACCGCCAGGTAGCTGAGAAACATCCAGCCACGGAACGAAATATTGGCAGGCAGACCCTCAACAGCCAGCATCAAACCGGTCAGGATCAGCCCGCCGATCAGGTGCTGGATGGCTGCCATCTCCACGAGCGAGTAGCTGCCCGCCTCACGTTTCGCGATGATGGAGCCGCCCGAGATCGCCAGAACCCCCAGCACCGCCAATCCCGCCGCCAGAAGAGGCCGACCTCCCTGCGTGAGGCCGGAATCGCCGGACGCGACGACCACGGCCACACCGACGATGGCCACCATCAAGCCCGCCACCGTCATCGGTGTCAGGCGTTCGCCTGGAACGAAACGGTGGGCCAAGACTGCGGTTCCCAGAGGGATCAGTGATGCGAACAGGCCGACGAATCCGACAGAGGCGTGCAGGTAGGCGATCGTGAAAACGACGAAGGGGAGGGCCAGTTGTGAAATGCCCATGGCGAACCCGAGACGGTAGAAACGTTTTCCCCGGGTCAGTGGGCGTCGTCTGATTGCCAGCGCGGCGTAGATGATGCTTGCGCCGAGCCACGCCCGGATGGTGACCACTGCGAACGGGTCGATGCCCTCTGCCAAGGCGGCGCTGGTCGCTATTCCCCCTGTGCCGAAGCCGATCGCGGCTGCGATGATCCCTGCCCATGTTCTTCTACCCATCCGCCGGACTGTATGCACCGACGCTCGCTACCGGGCGCGGCCTGTGCCATTTCGCGAGGGGCTACTCTCCACCGATGCTCGATTTTCCTGATCCTGGACCGGAGTCTGTCGATGTCGAAGCAGGCGAGATCGGCCACGGCTACCGGTTCGAGACGTGGCGCTACGAGGGCTCGGCTGGTGATCCCGTGGCAGCAGATGTTGCATTTCCTACTGGTGTCGATCCCTGGGGCGTACTGCTAGTTGCTCACGGGATCACGAGCGACCGCACCTCAGAGTACATCGCCGGCGCAGCCCGCGAATGGGCGCCGGCGGGCTTGGTGGTCGCGGCAGCTGATGCGCCGATGCATGGCGAACGTGCACCCGATCGGGAGCCGGATTTCACCGAGATGGGCCAGCCGGCTGTCCTGGTCGAATCAGTCTCGGACCAGCGGAGGTTGCTTTCAATCATCGGCGAACATGAGGCGCTCGCCTGGCTTCCAATCGCTTTTCTCGGGTTCTCGATGGGCACGGTGATGGGCGTCCCCCTGGTGGCGATCGACGCCCGAATTGAGGCCGCCGTTTTTGCGATCGGCGGGTCTACGAGGGTGCTGGTCGAGGAGCAGATTCCACATATGTTGGAAGTTTTGGACCCCCTCCTGAGTGTCACCGATCCGGTTGCCTATGCGCCTGGTGTCGGGGCGAAGCCGGTGCTTCAGATGAACGTCGTGGGCGACGAGGTCTTCGGTGACCGGAGCGCGGTGGCCCTGTTCGATGCCTTTCCAGGGCCCAAGACCCACGTTTGGTTTGGAGGCGTGCATTCCGAATGGGAAGACGGCGACCTCCAGTATGCCAAAATCTTCGATTTCGTCGCCGCCCAGCTTCAAGGGCAAGCGTGAAGGGCAAGCGCCTCGACTTCGTCGATGGAGGCGGGCAGCCTTCGACCGATATCTACACTTCGGCTCCCCATGGCTACTAATTCTCGAACTGCCGTTGTCGCCGCTGTCGTCGGTAACACCTCGATAGCTGTCGCAAAGTTCGCCGCTGCCGCTATCACGAGGTCCACCGCGATGCTCGCAGAGGCGATTCATTCGAGCGCGGACGCGGGCAACCAGTTGATGCTGCTTTGGGGACTCGGCGCCTCGAAGAAGGAGGCAGACGCCGAACATCCGTTTGGGCGTGGCAAAGAAGTCTACTTCTGGTCGTTCATGGTTGCCGTGATGTTGTTCACAGCCGGATCGATCTTTGCCCTTCAAAGAGGCTTCTCAGCACTGCGCGAACCGCACGAACTCGAAAGCCAGATCGTATCGGTAGTCGTCCTGTTGGTGAGCATCGTGATCGAAGGTTTCACGTTTTCGGTGGCGTTGCGGGCCTTCAATGACATGCGTGGCACCCGGGCCACTTGGCGCAGCATCCGCGAGACCAAGGACACGGCCATTCTCGTCGTCTTATTGGAGGACGCGGCGGCGATGTCAGGCCTGGTGGTGGCGTTGATTGGCGTCGGACTCGCGGCGGTCACCGAGGATCCGGTTTGGGATGCGATCGCGACGCTGGTCATCGGCGTCCTGCTGGCGGTGGTGGCACTGATCCTGGCTTTCGAAACCAAGTCGTTGATGGTTGGCGAGGCCGCCAGTCGGGCTGATCGAGCTCGGATAAGGGCAACGGTGCTTTCACACCGCAACGTTCAGCAGGTGGGCAGGCTGTTGACAATGCACTTGGGTCCAGACGACATTCTGGTCAACCTGGACGTAGACCTGGTTGACGATCTGGGCAGGGACGACATCGAGCAGACCATCGACGATATCGAATCCGACATCCGCGCCCTCATCCCGGCAGCGAACAACATCTTCATCGAGTTGGACAGCGTCCGTGGCTGAGGCATCTGCTCCCGCCTCTTCGGCGAATCTCGGACCCGGTTTCGACATGCTGGCCCTGGCTCTTGACCTGCGATGTCGAGTGTCTGCTGAGACCAGCAACGTCTGGTCCATCGTTCACCACGGCCCAGAGAGGTTCGAGGCTGGCAACGGGGATGACGCGGTCTTGTCGGCCGCCGGACGGATGTCGAGGGTTCCCCTGGCTCTCGAGGTGCGGAGCGAGATACCGTTGAGTCGAGGGTTGGGATCTTCTGCGGCCGCTTTGGCTGCCGGTGCGATGGCGGCCGGTAGGGCTGCGGGACGCGATCCATCACAGGCCGAGGTATTTGAGCTAGTTGCCGAGCTCGAAGGCCATCCTGACAATGCGGCGGCGGCTGCATTTGGCGGATTGGTCGCTGTTTCGCAGATGAACGTATTTGATCTCGATCTCTCGGACCGATGGCTGCTTGCGGTCGCGGTGCCAGGCGAGCTCATGGCCACCAGCGAGGCTCGCAAGGTGCTCCCAAACCAGGTTGACATGGCAGTGGTCTCCAGGTCACTCGGGCGAGTGGTCGCGTTGATCGAAGGTCTGAGGACTGGAGACCCTGGAACCCTCCTCGCAGCCCTTGGCGACGAGCTGCACGAGGCACCAAGGGCTGCGCTCAATCCATCGATAGGCAGTCTGGTAACAGCGGCCGTCGAGGGAGGCGCGGGTTACGCGGCCTGGAGCGGATCAGGGCCCTCGGTGCTCGCGTTCACGCGCGAAGCGCAGCTCGAGCAGGTGTGTTCCGCGATGGCGGAGTTCCTCGGTGACGGCGGCAATGTTCTCACCCTGAACCCGGATCGGCATGGTGTGATCTGACCCACTCGACACCCATCGAACGGTGGCGCCCATCTGCGACCGTGGCACCGACGACTTATCCGGGCAAGGTGCCGGATGGTGACTATCTCCTGGTCGCGGGCACGGTGGAGCATCGGCCCTTTTCTTCGATGGGCCTTCGGCTCGATGAACTCGGCCAACGTCCACTCCGCGGCCGGTCGGCTGTGCTTGCAGTCGGTTCAAACGCCTCTCCGGCTCGGCTGGCCGACAAGTGTGGGGTCGACGCCGCAGTTCCGGTTGCCAGAGTCCGGGTGGAGGGTTGGGCGGCCGTCTATTCGGCCCACATCTCGGCATACGGGAGCATCGCCTCGACACTGTGGGCAGACCTCGAGTCCATGACTTCTTTGGCCGTGGCCTTTTTTGATTCGGATCAGCTTCGTTTGGTGGACGACACCGAACCTAACTACCGCAGGGTCGATCTAGGGAAGTTGGTCGACGGTTGGCAGGGAACGGTGACCGGCTACCGGTCGCATCGGGGCGCTCTGAACTTTGGTGGGGGGGTGATTCGTCTGAGCGAGGTGCCGGCCGATTCGCCGCTGATCTCGATGACTCAGGTAGAGGTTCTGGACGAAGTGGCCCGACTTTCGGGTCTCGCCCGCGACGGATCGGCTCTCGCAAAAGGAGTCGCGACGGACGTGATCCCGCGCCCTCAGATTCTGGATTGGATGGCCTCGGGGAAGTCAGAGCAACCGCCACTCGATTGACGGCTACCGATTCAGCTTGCGATATCGCCGAGGACTCGCGACACTTTCACCTGCAAACACACCACCAGAAAGTTTTGAATGGGTTCTCTCGTCAAGAAACGCCGTAAAAAGATGAGCAAGCACAAGTACCGCAAGCGCATCAAGGCGAATCGGCACAAGAAGAATCGCTGACCCGATTCTGGCGAAGTTACCCGATAGCGTGCCAACGGCACGCTATCGCCGCGTCCTGGGGTGAGTCCACGTTCTCTTTGCCGGCGCCGCCCCGCTGCTGCGGCATCCAAGGTGTGTTGTCGTCCGCCACCATTCACCGTTCACCGTTCACCGTTCACCGTTCACCGTTCACCTCTCGCAGAGCGCGAAGCGCGAAGCGCGAAAAGATGCCACCCAGGGTGGTTCTGCGGTGGCTAGTTTCAGCCAGGCAATGACGCGCTGAGCGGGAATTGAGGTGCCGAGTTGATCGATGGCGGAGACGGGACGATCTTGCTGACGGCGGGCCGGGAGGTGCAGACTCGTGCATCAACGCCGAAACCACGGTGAGCTGCGAGCTGTAGTCGTCGGAAACGGGATCCGGCCCCGACCGGGTCCCGACCTCACTACCGACTCGCGGTGACCAGGACGGTCTCGGCGTCTTCGCCCATGGTGACGATGATCGTCTCCACGTCCTCGAGCGGAAATGATGAGGCCCCTTCGAGTGTGGCGTTGAACTCTTGGGTCGGACCCCATGACGCGATTTGCTGTACGGTCCCTGATCGGTCGACCGCCCACGCCTCGTAACGGTCTGAGGGCGGCAGGCCGCTGAGATCCAAATCGATCGCAGTACCCCAAGCTCTCGCCGACACACTGATTTCTCCCGTTGCGACGGCTCCAGGTTCGATGGCGAGCAACGTGGATTCCGGACGATTCATCTGTGGGAGCAGAGAAACCACCAACACGAACCCGGCTGCTACGGCGGCCACTGCCGCGGTCCAACGCCATCGGCTCCTGCTCTTGGCCAGTTCGGCACGCTCAGAACTCACCCTGGCCACCGCCCTGTCGAGCACGCCCTCCGGCACGTCCTCCGAATCTGGCGATCCAACTTTGGCCAGCAGACCAGGGATCGGTGCAAAGGCTGCAACATCGTCTCGACACCTGTCGCAGCCGTCTAGATGCGTCTCGAACAAAGCTCGCTCTTTGGCGTCCAAAGCGCCAAGCACATAGGCGGCAGACCATTCGCGGTACTGATCGTGGTCGCTCATCTCAACACTTCCCGTTCCTCTAAGGCAGCCCGCAGTGCTCGCATGCCGTAGAACATTCGCGACTTGACGGTACCTGGTGGCACCCCGATTCGCTCGCCGATCTCGGCTGCTGTTCGACCCTGGAAGAACGCCTCGACGATTACGGCGCGGTGTGGGTCTGACAACGTACTCAGAGCGTCTCTGATGACACTGGCCTCGGCGAGATTCTCGATCCCTCCATCGTGGGCCGGTTCTTCGACGTTGTCACCAACGAGCCTGAGCCGACGCGTCTTGCGATAGAGATCGGTGGACGCATTTCGAGCGATCCCGAATAGCCAGGCTCGTTCGCTGCCCCGATCCGGCTGGTACTGATCGTACTTTCGCCAGGCTCGCACCAAAGTCTCGGCGACCAGTTCCTCGGCGTCGCGACGATCCGCCACCCGACCAACTGCCCAGTTGAACAGCGCGGCACCGTGCTCGGCGTGGAGACGCTTGGTCAGCGCCTCTCCCCCCTCTGGTCTGTCGGTTTGAGAACTGGTCTTCGACATGTTGGATCCAACAGGCGATGGTGGTGGGTCTTCCCCGTTGAGGGTAGACCCACCAGCCAGGTCAGCCTCAGCCTTCGACCGCGATTTCGACGGCGGTTACTGCGACGGCTCCGTCTGCGGTGGTAGCTGGTAGGTCGATGGCGTTGTCTGGGGGCATGAATGTGTATTGGCCGTCTTCGTCTACGTCGATGTGGACCATTGGGAAGACCGTGTCGGTGGCGGCCAGCGCTTCGTCGAGGGTGATGGTCACGTCGGTGCTTGTCCCGTTTGTGAGCAGGTCTGAGACTCCGATGACCGGTCCTGGGGCGCCGTCGACGCTGGAGTGGACTGCGACGAATCCGGCGGATGGCAGGGTCACGGAAACGATGTTGATCGTGGTTCCGTCTGATGTTTGGGCGTCCACCACAAGTTCGGCAGGCGACATTTCAGGCCCAGCCATCTCTTCTGCCTGAGTCGTCGCCGTAGTCGAAGGTGCCTCGGTGGCGGCAGTGGTCGCGGAAGTCGTGGCCGTGGTCTGAGTGTCATCGCTCCCACACGCTGCGGCAACCAGGCCGAGTGCGAGCAGTAGACCGATCATCTTTCTCATTCTGAATCTCCCAAATCGTGAAACCCCGGACCGTGTCCGGATGCAGGTAGATACGCAGTCCTGCACCTGAGGGTTCAATATTTCTTCGAGATATCAGAGGGGTCGGTTGCCAGGGGTCACGAGGCCAGTCTCATAGGCAAGGACTACTGCTTGGGCGCGAGCATGTAGGTCCAGTTTGGTGAAGATCCGCCGAAGGTGGGTCTTGGCTGTCGACTCGGCGATGAACAGTTCGGATCCGATCTCGGCGTTGGCCAGGCCGAGTCCGACCAGGCGGAGCACCTCACGTTCCTTGTCTGTGAGCAGTTCCAATCGTCCATCGTCTGCAAGCTTGTGCTGGTTTCCTGTTGAGGCTCTTATCACCCCCATGGTCACGGCGGAGTCCAGTAGTGCCTCTCCCTTGGCGATCGTGTGGATCGCCTCGATGAGACGCTCTGGAGGGATGCGCTTGAGCAGGAACCCGCTGGCCCCAGCTTTGAGAGCATCGAATACGTACTCATCGTGGCCGAACGTGGTCAATACCAGGACCTTGGTCGTTTGTGCCGCCTCCACGATCTTCCTGGTCGCTTCAATGCCGCTCATGCCTGGCATGCGGACATCCATCAGCACGACGTCAGGAGGCGTCTCGAGCACAAAGGCGATTGCAGAGATTCCGCTGTCGGCTTCGCCGATGACCGAAATGTCGTTTGCCGTATCGAGCACTGTCGCGATGCCGGCCCTCAGTAGAGGGTCGTCGTCAACGATCAAAACACTGACAGTCATGTTGTGGCCAGGAAGGCGTGGACTCGAAACCCGCCGCCTGGGACAGGCCCATGCTCGAAATGACCGCCGAATACCGATGCGCGCTCGCCGATTCCCAGCAGTCCTCGACCAGGGGTGAGATTGGAGACGCCCTCCCCGTCGTCGACGACTTCGATGTCGATTCCGCCAAGGGCGTATTCGATCCGGACCCTGGCCTGGCCGGCGTTCGCGTGTTTCAGCGTATTGGTGAGGGCCTCTTGAACGATCCGGTAGGCGGATAATTCGACAGGCTGCACGTTGCCGGGAGGCCGTGAACCTGTCACCTCGTACGAAACGTGCAGACCAGATTTTTCGAAACGATCAACCAGGATCGGTAGCTGTGCGAGACTCGGTTGGGGCTGATGGCCGGCTGTCTCGGTGCGGAGTATGCCGAGCATCCGGTCGAGCTCTCCCAATGCCGATCTGCCGACTTCTTCCAAGGAAACGAGACCGGATTTCGCCCGGTCTGGATCGCTGTCAACGAGGCGCCTCGCTGCGCCTGCTTGCACCAGCATCACGTTGACTGTGTGGCCGATGAGGTCGTGGAGTTCGCGGGCTATCCGGCTCCGTTCCTCAACGACGGCTTCGGCCGCCTCTCGCGCCTTTGTCTCTTCGAGCAGCTCGCGGCGGCGGGTGGCCGAATAACCACTTCCCCATGCAATGGTCCACAGGAACGCCACGACTGCGGGCGTCGCGCCTATGCCAACGTCTGTGCTGAGGAAATAGGCGGCAACTGCCAGCATCGAAGCTGCAAGTCCCGCAATCGACCTGTTCCGAGTCGCATAGGTACCGACCGAAAAGGTGCTGATGAGATTGGAATACGTATAGATCCCGCCCACGAAGAAGAACAGCACCTGCAATACAAGGGCGACGCTGTTCAGAGTATGTGCGGAAAGGGGAAACCTGCGGCGGAACGCCAACGTACCTGCCATCAGCGCCGTCAGAACAATCGACTCGAACCCGATGTCTGGACTGCGAATCAGCTCCATGAACATCGCGATGCCCATACCGGAGGCAATCGCTGCGTCGAGTATCAGGTTGCGTCTCGTATCCACCAGATAGATCCTATGTGCCAGTGGGAGTCATCGTCGATTGGCGCGAAGTGCTCGTCTGGGTGGGTCCCAAAACTCATCTGACCGAAACTCCTCGCGCGACGGGCAGAGCGCCTCTCAACGCCGGCCGCCAAACGATGGATAGGAAACCTAGACCGACGAGGGCGACGAAGGCCGATGGGATATCCAATGCCCAGAACGACGAACCGGTGTAGGCCTGGTAGAAGACCACGGCGTAGAGGAGGGTCCAGCCGAGTACTGCGGTGAGCATCAGCCGCCTTTTGGTTCGATCTGGAAGCACCCCGATTCCGAGCAGAACTGCGAGCGCTGCGAACACCTGGATCCCGTGTAGTCCAACGAAGTGGGCGAGTTTGGCGCTGCCGGCCGCACCGACCGTCAGAGAATCCGGCACCTGTCCGGTCGACGCGACGGCCTCGTTGCCCCGAACAATTAGGTCGGAGCCAACCCCGGATGCCACCAGTATCAGGATCAAGCCTGACATCGACGCGATCCAGATCACTGGTTGGCTACGTAGGTCCCTTGCGGCCCATATCAATATGACGCCGGTGATGACCGCGATGACGACCACTGACAGTCCCATTGCCGAAAATACAGCGTTGTCGAAAGGAGTGCCTGTGTTGAAATGTGACGGTACGCCCCGCCACCGTTGGATCGTGACGGCCGCCACTTCGAGCGAAGAAGCGATGCTGACGGCCCACGCCACGACAGGACCGAGGGTGGGGCGGTGGCGCACGTGGCCCATGACCCAGCCGAAGGTCAGAAGTGTCAACCCGAATGAGAGACCGAAATTGATTGGTTTGCGCCACGAGACGGTTCCCCACCAGCCGCTTGGGTCGATGGCGAGGCCAACTATATGGACTGCGCCAACTGCCATCAGCGCAAAGCCGGTCGTGTACATGATCCGCTGATATGCATGGCGTGGCCGGATCTGGTCGACGACCATTCTGAACATGGTTTGCACTCAATTCCTTACGCTGGAGTAGGACCAACGTACGAGAGTGAGCTAGCGAATTCGTCTGCCAGGCGAAGCAGATCCGGCTACCTCAGGCGGAGTAGTCGAGGGGTTCAGTTTCTACTGATTCTGCGTTGATCCCACCCCTCTGGGGGTGGGGTATAGTGATTTGCATGCATTGGGCTGATGGGCAGGACCTTGGCCCAGATCACGAAATAGAATCCTGTGTATTGCGGTTCAGACGGGGGGAGCGAACGAGGGTTCCCAATCCCGATTCAGACTGGGGAGTCGGTCCCTTGGCAGCTCGCTGATAAGCTTTCCCGAGTCCTGCCCAGTGCCAGGTTCTCGACCAAGAAAGGCAGCCCGTGACTCAAGTAACACTTTCCGTGCCAGACATTTCGTGTGGGCACTGTAAGGAATCGATTGAAGGTGCTGTCGCACCAATGGAGGGTGTCGCCAAGGCGACCGTGTCGATCGACGACCGGACGGTCGATGTCGAATACGAGCCTTCTGACGTAGAACTCGACGTCATCGTGACGGCCATCGAGGATCAAGGCTACGAGGTCGACGGCCGCTGATCGTCCGCCTTTGTTTCCATTCTTAGCTTTCCCAACCGGGCTGGCGCGCCCATAGTGAGAAAGGTCGCCAAGCGATGACTGATACACAGATCCGTTTCGATGTCGAGGGTATGACCTGCGCTTCTTGCGCTGTCCGGATCGAACGGGTCCTCGGCAAGCAAGAGGGTGTGGAATCCGCAATCGTCAACTTCGCCGGCCAGGAGGCCAGGGCGACGGTTGCCGAGGGCGCCGATCTCGAGGCCCTCAGGGCAGCGGTCGCCAAAATCGGCTACGCAATCGAAGAAATCGATCCAGAGGACGACCGGCGCTCCGTAACCGAGCGATACGACGCTGAGGCAAAGTACCAGCGACGCAACGTGACCGGGGCTGCCGGGCTGACCGTGCCCCTCATGCTTCTCGCCTGGTTTGGGCCAGAAGCCCTTTGGACCGAGTGGGTGCAATTTGCCCTGACGACGATCGTCGTGTTCGTTTTCGGCTCCCAGTTCCACAAAGCGACGTGGAAACAGGTTACGTCTTTGTCTCCCGCGATGGACACGCTGATCACCACAGGAACGCTGGCGGCCTGGATCTTTTCGACTTTCGTTTTGTTCTCCAACAGCTTCGTCACGG
>QIDH01000097.1 GCA_003229305.1 Acidimicrobiia bacterium
CCGGGGCCGTCGACCTGCTTCCCGGTCGCAACGCCTCCCTTGAAGACGGAAACGGCTGGGAGTACGGAATCACAATCGAAGGCTGGGAACCCGCCATCTACGTTGCAGCAGCCGACGGTTCGATCGAAGAGACCAAACCGTCGTTCCCGGTCATCGTGTTCGGGGACAATGGCAAAGTGATCGTGCGAATTCCGCTCGTCTTGCTCGGCGAGGGCGACCCCCCGACCTGGTCGTATGCGGTCACCCTTGCCAGCCAGGAAGGCTTGCCATCTACGGGTGTGAGACGAATCCGCGACGTCGAGCCCGCCGCCACCCAATGGCTTCTCGGCGGCGGGCCAAACGATGCGAACCACACCCGCATCATCGACCTCGCCTGGCCCCAACCAGGCGAACAAGAAACCTTCCTGAGCGAGTACACGTCCGTGACGACCGGCTCGATCAACGGGCCAACCCCTCAGGACTTCGCGACAATACCGCTTCTAACCCCCAACCAAGACTGACGACAAACAACATCCGTCCCCCCTGACAGGGGGAGGGTCGTGGTGGACTCCCATGAGTATTCGGGTTGTGGGGTGGAATTCGGGTCACGTTCTCATGGTCAGAACCTCCCCCTCCGGCTACCAGCAGGCTCTTGCAACACCTATCTGTCCCCCCGAACGGGCGAACCCTACGGGTTCGTCAGGAACGAGCCGCTCGCCTGAGGGGACGAGGCCGTCAGCGCCTCGACTTCGTCGAGGTTGAGGGGGCGGCGGACTCCCATGAGTATTCGGGTTGCGGGGTGGAATTCGCGTCACGTTCTCATGCTCAGAACCTCCCCCTCCGGCTACCGGCAGGCTCTTGCAACACGTATCTGTCCCCCCGAACGGCGAGGAACGAGCCGTTCGCCTGGGGGGACGAGGCCGTCAGGCCGGAGGGGGGCGGCGGACTCCCATGAGTATTCGGGCTGTGGGGTGGAATTCGGGTCACGTTCTCTTGGTGGGAACGGCCCCCTCCGGCTTTCACAGCGGAGCTGCTTCAGCCACCTCCCCCAGATGCCTCGTACCTCGGCGGGGGAGGAGATGTTGGCAACTATCTGTCCCCCCGAACGGGCGAACCCTACGGGTTCGTCAGGAACCAGCCGTTCGCCTGAGGGGACGAGGCCGTCAGCGCCTCGACTTCGTCGAGGTTGAGGGGGGCGGACTCCCATCAGTATTCAGGTTGTGGTTTGGCTTTCGGGCGGGTTCCCTTGGTCGGAACCGCCCCCTCCTGACTCAGCAGCGAGCTGCTTCATCGTCCTCCCCCAACCACCTCGTACCTCGGCGGGGGAGGAGATGTCCAGACGCGTTCTCGTTGCCGTCAGAGTTCGTGATGCGCATCGCGGAGGCGTTCGATGGTTGCTTGGATGTCTGCTTCCGTGAATTCGACGTTCAGGGCAATTTCGCGATTGGTGAACCGTAGGACTGTGTAGCCATGCGTAGCGAGATGATGTTCACGGGACCCGGCTTCTTTCAGGTCGTGGCTCTTGTCGTCGACCTCGATCACCAGCTTCGGGTCGAAGCAGGCGAAATCTGCGATCCAGTCTCCAATTGGCACCTGCCGTCGGAAACGTGCGCCAAGTCGACCGCGACGAATCACTGTCCACAGCCGGGCCTCGCCAGGCGTCATACGACGCCGCTGATCCCAGGCCATCCGTTTGGCAACTTCGTGAGATCGAGGCCGAGTCATCGCTCAACCATGCCCCAACCAAGGACGCTCTAGAACCCCTTGACATCCAAAAGGCAGCGGTCACACCATCTGTCCCCCCGGCGATGAACGAGCCACGAGGAACGAGGCCGACAGCGCCTCGGCTTTGTCGAGGTTGAGGGTGGCTTCGGACCTGGATGAGAATCTGGGGTGTGTTTCGGCTTTGGGGCAGGTTCTCATGGTCAGAACCGCCCCCTCCGGCTGCACGGCTAGCGCCGGCAGCCACCTCCCCCAACTGCCTCGTACCTCGGCGGGGGAGGAGATGTTGGGACCAGTTCTCACATGACGTCCAGGTTGTGCGCAACCTCGTCTGAAGCTGTAGCTGGATGTGTGGCGTTCTAGGTGGTGAATAGGACGCTTTTGCAGGTTAGGGCGCCTTCGGCTTTGGCGAACTCGTCTACTTCCGTGGCGACTATCGAAAACCCGGTGGCGGCCAGAATGTCGGCGGTGGTGGTGGCTCGGACGTCTGTGATAAGGGTGCCGTCGATCTCCACCACGTTGGCTCCCTCGGGCTCGGATGGGTCGACTTCGACGATTTTTGCGTCTACTTCTGATAGGTCGACCCAGGGCGAAAAGGCGACCAGGGTCTCAGGGTCGAGGGCGGTGGCGGCCGATTTGAGATGGAGACAGCCAGTCACCGGAACAGTCTGAACCTCATAGCCGAATGGCTCGACTGCGAGAGCGAGTGCCCGCGCACCGTGCAGATCGGTCCGTGAGGTCGCCCCAACCAGCACCGTGCGATCGAGCACGATCAGATCTCCCCCATCAACTGTCGCCGGAGCCACGATCTCGACCAACTCCCGGTGTGGCCTTAGAGCATCGGCTACCGACGCTACCTCTCCAAGCCGCGAGACCGCGCCGGGGCGCAAGAGGACAGCGACCTCGTCCAACACCAGCACCGTGTCCTCCACGAACACCGCATCCGGATGTTCCTCCAACCGTGGCAGTTCGATCACGTCTACGCCCAGATCACGCAGGATCTGGAGGTATAGGTCGTGTTGTTGGATGGCCGCGTCGATGTCGATCGGTTCACGCGCCAGGTGGGTCAACTCACAGAGGGAGAGCTCAGGACCGCTGGGTCGGGTGAGCGCGTGCCGCATCGTTCAGCGCGAAGCCAGCCATGGCAGCGTCGCTGACTCGGCACACAGGGCCTCCACGGCATCTGGATCCGTCGGCACTGCCGACGTCAAGTTGTCGTACCCGTCTTCGGTGATCACGATGTTGTCCTCCAGCCTTATCCCGATGCCTACAAACTCGGTCGGAACGCTGTGTTGGACCTTATCGGCCGATTCTTTGGCCTCGCGCTCCAACTCCTTCGCCTTGGCCGCTCCAAGCATCATCCGCCGCTCGGTCCATTCGTCGATGTCGTATTCGAGCATTGCGAGCTCGACAGACTCCCTGTCCGGATCGACGTAGATTCCCGGCTCAACCGTGAAGGCCATACCCGGTTCGAGACCCCGAGGTTTGCCGTCCACCGAGTATGCGCCCGCGTCGTGCACGTCCAAGCCGAGCCAGTGCCCGGTGCCGTGCATGAAATATTCGCGGTAATGCTGCATGCGAACCACGTCTTCGACCGGGCCGGGCAACAGCCCCAGATCAACCAAGCCGGCTGCGATCGTCTCCACGCTCGCCTGATGGATGTCTTTCATGGAGCCGCCGACGCTGCACTGGTCCAACGAGGCCCGTTGGGCTGCCAAAACGACCTCGTAGACAGCCCGCTGCGGGCCGCTGAACTTGCCGTTGACCGGGAACGTCCTGGTGATGTCTGCTGAGAAATACCCATATTCCGCGGCCGCGTCGATCAGCAACAGGTCACCGTCGATCATCAGCCCGTCGTTTCGCGTGTAGTGCAGCACACAGGCGTGGTGGCCGGCCGCCACGATCGATGGGTACCCGTCTCGCATGGCCCCCTGCTGACGCCACATGTACTCCATTGCAGCCTGTACCTGGTATTCGTAGCGGCCGGGACCGGCGAATCGCATCGCCTCGGCGTGGCCGTCAGCCGACAGCTCGCACGCGGTCCGCAGCAGGTCGATCTCGGCGTCGGTCTTGATAAGGCGCAGTTCAGACAGCACAGAAGTGGCGTCAAGTATCTCGTGGGGCACTGTGCGCCCGAAGCGCTCGGCAACTCCACCAAGGCTCGATATCAACCGAGCGACCTTGCCTCGAAAGTCGTGCTCACCAAACGGAACCGCCACCTTGGATCGACCGACCAGGCGCTGACGCAGATGGGTGTCAAGATCAGAGATGGGGTACGCGGCGTCCGCTCCGAAGCGCTCCTTCGCACCATCGACCCCAGCCCTGTATCCGTTCCAGATCTCCATCTCCCGGTCGCGGGGTCTGACGAACAGAACGTAGCGGTCTTCGTCCGCCGACGGATCGACGAGAGCAACGGCCTCTGGTTCTTCGAATCCGGTTAGGTAGAAGAAGTCAGAGTTCTGCCTGAACGGGTGGTCAACATCGTCGTTCCGGACCTGCTCTTTGCTGGCCGGGATCAACGCGATCGCATCGCCGAGCGCGCCGGCAAATCGCTCCCGGCGATCCTGATGCAGCCCTGTCCTGTCTACCGCAGGGTTGCCTTTTGTCTGGTCGGTCATGAAGCGAGCCCCCGATACCAATCCGCGATCGCGGTACCGATCTCGTCTGGTGAATCCTCCTGAATGAAGTGGAAACCGGGCACCGTGACCTCGGTCTGGTTCGGCCATGTTCTGCATATTTCCCTAGCTCTTCCGATCAGAATGGACCCGGGTTCAGCGTTGATGAAGAGCTTCGGAACCTCGGAATTGGCCATCCACTCTCCGTACTGGGCAACGGCGTCGTGTACGTCTGCGGGTTCGCCTTCGATCGGAATTTCGCGCGGCCACGTCAGGGTTGGACGCCTGTCTTCACCAGGCTGCACAAATGGGCGTCGATACTCCGACATCTCCTTGTCGGAAAGATCCCTCATGATCGAGGCCGGCAGAATGCGTTCCACGAAGACGTTCTGCTCCAGCACCATGCCTTCACCGGCCTCGGATCGCATACCTCTGAAGACCTTGCGCGCCTGCTCAGGCCAATCGGCCCATGTGACTGGGGTGACAATGGCCTCCATGTAGACGATTCCCTTTATCACGTCCGGGCGGTGAAAGGCCCAATCGAAACCAAGTCCAGAGCCCCAGTCATGGAGCACCAAAGTGACGTTCTCCTTCACCCCGAGCAGTTCCAACATGCCCTCGAGATACTGGCGGTGCTGGACGAATCGGTACGTAGCGGCGTCGCTGTTCGGGACTTTCTCCGAGTCGCCCATCCCCATCAGGTCTGGCGCGATGCATCGACCGAGCTTGTAAAGGTGAGGCATGACGTTTCTCCACAGGTACGAAGACGTCGGATTGCCGTGTAGAAATACGATCGGGTCGCCCTTGCCCTTTTCGACATAGGCCATGTTTAGTCCGAGAACGTTCTTGTACCGCTTCTTGAGTACCATTTCGTTGTCCTCAAACCTTGGAGCTGTAACCCTGGCCTGTCGAGATGAACCGACTGTGCCGACGGTCGGGACACTAGCGGCGTACGGTTGCATTGCTGCCGTGGTCTAACCGGATGACGGGCGGTCGTCGCGACCGTGCGTCCGGGCCAGGACGCACAAAGGCAGGGGTATGGCGGACGCGTCAGGGCCTGTGGTCTGCCTTTCGCCTCCTTCCTTCCGTCCAGCAACTAGGTTTTCGAACATGGAGATGCGAGTCACCCTTGGGAGCAAGACGAGACGAGTTGGCCACGACGACGGTTATACGCCGGTGCCGCACCCATTCGGCTATGAGCTCAGTGGACTTGGGGAAACCTGGCAGGGGCCGCTGTTCCTCGGAGTGTTCGGCACCGTTTGGCTGGTCGGGACCGGGTTCGCTCTCCTTGCCGTGCGGCGGGAAGGTGTTGGAGCGTTCGTCTTCGTGGCTGTCGCTGCGGTCGTCATCCTGCTCCTCATCTTTTTGGCGACCGGAAAAACGGTCAGTGCCAGACTGAAGTGGGAATCCAGCCGACTGATCCTGGAGGAGTGGCCTCTGGCGATCGGTAGTTCGACCGTCGTGTGGTTCGGACGTCCTCTCGCGAAGTCGACGACTACTCCTCGCCCCCGAGATGCCAGGCTGATACTGCGCGAATCGGCCACGTACCGGGTCGGGACCGACACTCGGACGGCTACCAGCGACCTACTGAAGGTCCCGCTCAGCCTGACCGACCGCTCGATGGACGGCATCTCTGGCTACGAGACGGAACTCGTCATCCCTCCGGACGGACCACCGACGATCCAGCTCGATTCCAACCTTGTGGAGTGGATAGTCGAATTCGAGCTCGACGCCCCCAGAGCGCCGGCCACCACATCGAGATTCACAGTGCTGGTCTCCCCTGAGATAGCAGCGACACCATGATCGACATCCAGATCTCTCAAACTCAGATCGAAATTGGCGAGCAGGTGAAGGCTCAGGTCAGCTGGCAAGTCGACGGGAGACAGCCGGACGAGGTCAGGATCGAGGTCGGCTGGAGAACCGAGGGACGGGGAACGGTCAATGAGGGCATGGTCGGCGAGCACACCGTTGAGATCAGCGAAGACGACTCCTTTGCGACTCCGTGGAAGGCGATCGAAACGACAGTCCCGATGGACGCTCCTGTGTCCTACGACGGAGATCTGATTCGGGTTCTGTGGGCCATTCACGTCCGCCTCGACATCCCATGGGCGAAAGATGAAAAGGCCGATGAGTATTTTCGGGTTCTACCAAGGAGACAGTGATGGGATTAGTGGACGATCGGATCGAGGAACTGGGTTTGGTGTTGCCCCCTGAACTGCAGCCACCGCCTGGCGTTGTCCTGCCGTTTCAGTTTGTGAACATTCGGGATAGTCGAGCGATTGTGTCAGGCCACGGTCCCCAGGCCCTGGATGGGCGGGTGCCTGAGCCGTTCGGCAGGGTGGGCGAACAGGTCACCATCGAAGAAGCGATCGAGGCCGCCCGCCTCACGGCACTATCCATGCTCGGTTCACTCACCAGGGCGCTCGGCAGCCTCGATCGAATCACCGGGTGGTTGCGTGTGTTCGGAATGGTGAACTCTGCACCCGGCTTCGACCGCCAGCCGGTGGTCATCAACGGCTTCTCCGATCTGATCCTCGAAGTTTTCGGACCCGAGGTAGGTGCCCACGCTCGCTCTGCGGTCGGGATGGCTGCCTTGCCGTTCGGAATTCCAGTCGAGGTCGAGGCGGAAGTCGCCATTCAATGACAGACGGGTACGGCCGGCTCGGTGTTTCATCCAACCCGTTCGTCGCCGATCAGGTCCCAGGAGTAACTCCAGAGTTGTGGCTGGATCGACCCATCGAGCCACCTGTCGAGGGCGAAATAGTCGAGCTGATCGGGCCGCGCGGCGCAGGCAAGACGTCCCTCCTGCTCCACTGGCGGCGGCAATTCGGTGGTCCATACGCCCACATCGAGTTGGGCAAACAACGCTGGAAGCCTCCGCCACTTGGGCCGAGGGTCTATTGGGATGAGGCAGATCGCATTCCAACCCTGATCCTGAGACGATCGGTGGCGGCCATCGGCGCCTCCGGTGGCCGGGCCGCGATCGGCACCCATCGCTCCCTGCACCGCACACTGCGTCGCTCTCGTCTGACGCTGCGCTCGGTTGTGCTCGGACGGATCAAACCGACCGACGTGCAACAGTGGGCTCAAACTCGGATAGCGGCGGTGGCAATCATTCCGACTCCGGACCTGATAGTCACAGACTCATACGCCGCAGAGCTCTCCGCGACCTCGGCTGGGTCATGGCGCCTGATCGGCGACGAACTCCACAAGTGGGCGGCCCGTTTGGCGGCCGGTCGCTGATTGCCGGGTAGCGGGCGCCGCGACGGGTCAGCCCTTCCCGGATTCGAAGATGCCTTCGAGTTTGGCTACGGCATCCGGATCCACAGACTTCCACGAAGCGTCATAGCCGAATCGGTTCGCCAAAGACACAGCGTTATCCGGCGTCGCCAGAAATTCGATCGCGCTCGGAGGAACGAGCGAAGGATGAGGCACCCCGCATGCCCAGGCCAGTCTCAGAAGGTCCGCTCTCAGGGCATCGACGTAGTTGGCAACTCGCGTCGACTTGTTCGCAGGGTCAAGTCCACGGGTCAACCACGAGTTCTGGGTGGCCACACCCACCGGGCAGTGGTCGGTATGGCATTTCTGCGCCTGGATGCACCCAATGGCGATCATCGCCTCACGGGCCACATTGATCATGTCGGCCCCCAATGACATTGCCATCAATGCCTGTTGAGGGAATCCAAGTTTCCCTGAACCGATGAAAGTCACCTTCTCTTGTAACCCGGCAGCGACAAAGGACTTGTAGACGGTCACCATCCCGAGTCGATATGGCAAAGCAACATGATCGGAAAACACCATCGGCGCCGCGCCAGTGCCTCCCTCCCCACCGTCGACTGTGATGAAGTCAGGACCCCTTCCAGTCGCAGCCATCCCCTCGGCGAGCTCCCGCCAAAAGTCCTCCTCGCCGATCGCTGACTTGATTCCGACCGGCAGCCCAGAGATCGATGCGAGCTCCTCGACCCAGTCGATCAGGCTCGCCACATCTGAGAACGTCTGATGACGGTTCGGGCTGACGACTGTCTCACCAACTGGAACGCCCCTGGCCTCGGCTATTTCCGCGGTTACCTTGGCGCCTGGCAGCAGGCCGCCAAGGCCCGGTTTGGCTCCCTGACTCATTTTGATCTCGATCGCTTTGATCGGGCCGGATCCGACCGTCTCTTCGAATTGGGCGGCATCAAAACCGCCGTCTGGGGTTCGGCATCCGAAATAGCCTGTACCGATCTGCCAGATCAGATCGCCGCCCTTTCGGTGGTAACTCGAGACCCCGCCCTCACCGGTGTTGTGCATGCATCGGGCGATGCTCGCTCCACGGTTGAGTGCCTCGATGGCCTGAGCGGAGAGCGAACCGAAACTCATCGCAGAAATGTTCACGATCGACTCTGGACGAAAAGCCCCTGGTCTATTTCGCCACTCTCCGAGTACTTTGGAACTCGGGAGCCGATGGGCGCCGTGCTCATCTGCCTTCGGCGGCTGATACGGAAAGGCGGCGTGGCGGATCACCATGTAGTCCGGCTCTTCGAGATGATTGTTCGTCCCGAAGCCGAAGTACGGATTCTGTTGTTTGGCGGTCGCGTACACCCACCGCCGCTCATCCCTCGTGAATGGACGCTCTTCGTCGTTGTCGGTGACGATGTACTGGCGCAACTCAGGGCCGATCGACTCCAGGGCGTATCGCAGATGACCGACGATCGGGAAATTTCGGAGAATCGCGTGACGTTTTTGCACCAGGTCATATATGGCGAGGATCACCAGGGCACCGAGGATCACTGCCCCTGCAATCAGTAGCCACCACACCGGGATCAAGCTAGTGCGGTCCGAAGTCGGATTGGCGGAGCGTCAGTCGTCGATGAGCGCCGAGAGGATGGCCAGGTAGGCCGCAGAGAACGGCGCAACCCTCCGACGATCCCCCATCCGACCCCGCACCTTGAGCCTGCGGCGCACTCGGTTCGCCAGCACCAGCTTGCGATCCGAGCGATCCAGGTAGGCCCTGACCAGGCGCCTGGGTCCTGTGATGACAACCCGCCGACCTCCTGGGTTGGTGACCTCGATTTTCCCACCGCTGATCGTGACCGCGAACGGCAGGGTGCCGTCGATGCGAAATATGACCGGTGGCGCATCTGGGGCGGGTAGGTCCTCCGCCAACTCATTCAGCAGCCCACCGCTCGTCAATTGCCCCACACGACGGTCGAAGCCAAGGTGCTTTTCGTACCGGATCGTCGAGGAGGGAACCCTCGTATATCCGAGAGCCTTGGTGAAGAACCGGCCCAGCCTCGGGCGCGTCCAGACGACGACAACGTCAGGAGGCGGATCCCAACCCTCGGCATCTTCGGAGGCGAAGAGCGACAACCCTCCCGCTGCAGCCTTCCCGCGGTGTCTGCTGTCGGTCACGAGATCGCCGAGCGCGACACCGTTCACGACGGCGCCTCCTCCGAGTCTGAACCTGTTTCGTAGGAAGTGCAGTGCTCCCACGAGTTCTCCATCCAGTGAGGCAGTGAAGATTCCCGCGTTGGGAAGCGACTCGTGGTGGCGGTATTTCCAACGCCAATAGGGACCACCGAATCCCGCTGCGAATTCATCGTCCACCAGTCGCTCGACGTCAGGCTCAAGGGGGTCGCCGGTATTGAGAACCGCGAACTCTGCCATCAGAGGATGTCCGAACGGTTGAAGAACCACGGGTCTGAATTGGCCAATCGTCGCAAAACGCTGGCTACCACCGGGAGGGCAACGAAGGGTTTCACTTTCAACTCTCGCTTGGCCGCGGCAACAAACACGGATCCGCTCGAAAGCAGAATCGAAGACAAGGCCGGCCTCGAAACAGTGACGCGGATCTTCGGCCGCCCTTCGTTGATTTCCGACGCTACTCCACAATTGAGTCTGAACCTCGTCTGTTCTGACTCTAGGGGCGCTCGCACATCGAACTCGATGTCGCAACGCCCTCCGGCCCCGGATCTCGCGTGGAGTAGTTCGAGCAATCGAGGGAGATTCTTGGCGCCTAGGTAGAGATTGGTCGCGTGCGATCCGGCAAACCCTGCGGTTCTAGCTACACGTCGAAGGTCTGGTCGATCGGCGGGAAGGTTGACCAACATCCGGGTCGCACCGGCCGCCACGGCGTACTCCTCCGACTCGGTCAAGAGAGTTCGCAATATGTCGCGGCTCTTGGGGTGCTCGTCGACGATGCAATCGAGCACTTCACCACTGGTTCGCACAACGCTGTACCCGACGATCGAGCTGCCACAAACCACAACGAACGCCCCGGACGGTTCGACTCCCGGCCTGTCAAGGCAGCGCCATTTGAAATCCTCGACGGTCCTCACATTGGTGCCCGCATAGGCCTCGAGGACCCTGTTCGAAAGATCCACCACCGCATCCAGGTCGGCGTCTTTCATCGTGCGGAGCGTCATTTCATCCGCATCATTTCTTGACGGATCCGAACGTGTCTGTGTCATGAATCTCCCTGGCAACGGCCCCTGCACGTTGTTCTCAAGAGACTACCCGGGCGGGTGTGCAAGGCAGTCTCGCCGATCGCTGCCCCTCAGAGGTCGCGCCACCTCAACGGTTCCATCAGGTCAATTTCGTGGCGAGGGCCGTCTCCGCCTATTTCCAGACGACCTTCACCTCCCGATGGAAAACTTTCGGTCAGGTCTGCGATCGCAGGGCACGCTCTGACAGCATCCGAGCAGCGCCCTCTGGCTCCGCAAGCCATCGGCTCTGGTAGGCGTCCACCAGATCCCAACCCGCGCGCCGTAGGGCCAGATACTGTTCGATGTGGGTCTCCACTCCGCCAGGGTGAATCTGGCATTGCACACCGAACGCATCGCCGCCAGAGCCAACCACCAGGTCAACCATCCAACCCGCGACCGGATAGTCGACACCAACGGTGAGACCAAAGGCCGCAAGTTCGCGAAAAAGTTCGCCCGGCCAGCCGCGGGCCTTGCCTGCGTTCTCGGATGGCAGGGGTGGGTGTTCCGCGTACCGAAGGTACTCGGAAAGCAGACCGGGCCGGAGTTCGTTGGGCTCGATCGAAGTCACCACGACCATCTCGCGCCTCGCCCGAGTAACAAGAACGTTGAACAGGTTCGGATTTTGGAGGAATCGCAGCGACCCTCCCGCATCATCGGCAGTCAAAGCCAGAGAGGCCACAACCACTTCGCGTTCGTTGCCCTGGAAGGCGTGCACGGTGCCGACTCGCAACCCGAGACGCTCCGCTTCTTCCGGTCCGAACGATTCGACAAGTCGTTCCTCGATCGCATCGGCCTGGGCACGGAAGGGCGTGACGACTCCGATCGACTGCTCACCTGATTTGGCAAGTTCATGTACGAGGTCGAGGACAGTGGCTACCTCGACCTGGTTGACGCCGTCCTTGTCGCGGTCCCCTTCGACCACGACGGTGCGAATGGCATCCCGAGTTTCCGTCCTCGGATGCTGGGTCATCAACCTGAGGTTGCCTCCGTAAAACTTCCGGTCGGAGAAACCGACTATGTGCGGCAACGAGCGGAAATGTTCGTCCAACCATGTCACATCGCTGACGCTGGCAGCCGCGTCGAAGAGGCTATTGCGCCTGACGTCGAGGAGGCGGGCGGCGAGAGCAGAGAGTTCGTTTTGCTCCGCAGCGTCTCTCATTGCCTCATCTGACACGAAAGAAACGTGGCGTAGCTGCCGAGGATCACCGACCACCATCGCCCGCTTCGCTCTCGCCAGGGCAGGCCCTGCCCTCATCTGATCGATCTGGGAGGCCTCATCAAGAATCACAACATCGAACATCCCAGGGACCACCGGCAAGGTGTTGTCTATCTCTTGGAGAGTGCCGATCCACAGCGGAAGTACGTCGAGAAACTCCTTGCCGGACAAACCTGCGAGCAAGCGCCTTCTCACAACAACGCCTGCTCGCAACGCCGATGCCAATGTGCCGACGGCTAACGCCGATCGGCGACGGGTGTTGCGCGTTGAGCGCCTCTCTGCCTCGATCGCCACACCGGTCGCTGCCCTCCAATCGCCCTCCGCTTTTTCGAGTTCGAGCCAGGCTCGATCGAGGACGAGGCCTCCTGCTGACAGCCCTCGCCGCACCGAGGCTTCCGCTGCCGCCACTCCAACGGCTCCGACTAGGTCTTCGATCGCCGCCGTCTTGTCTGCGACAACCAACTCTCTGAGCCGGCGCTCGGCCAGACGCCTCCGCCAACCCGCCGCCAGTCCCTTCGCCGATTGTGACCTGTGCAGGAGGCGCTCTGCTCGAGACAAGTCGAAATCCTCAGCCAAGACACCGGGCGCCTGCGCGGCGATCAGAAGATTCGTTCCACGCTGCGCCAACCCCTCACCAAAAGCCAACTCTCGTTGCAGCGCGTTACCGATCGAACGCCGGATCTTGTCAACCAGAGCTCCTGCCCTCTCGGCGCCTTTCTCCAGCTCCCTGTGCTTGAAGGGAGTCAGCGGTTGGGCGAGACCATCTGACAGTTCGGCCGCTACCGATTCTCGATCCGTGCGCCTACCGAAGCGCACAAATCGAGGGCCAGGGTGCCGCTCTAGGAGGTCGGCAATAACGCCGACCGCGTAGTCTGATTGCGTCGCAACGAGGACGCTGTTGCCCCTCGCCACCTCGTCGATTGCCGCGGCCGCGACCAGGTGACTCTTGCCAGTTCCGGGCGGGCCGGACACGACAGTGATTGCTTCGGCACGGGACCGTTCGAGCGCCAGACGCTGACGGGCGTTGAGCGGAAGCGGTGAAGCGATAGGAGTCGAATCGGCCTCCAGACCTACAGGGTCGGCGCCATAGAGGACATCGAAAGCGGCGCCGGCCAGATCCCGCGATGCCCAACTCAGGAGGCTGCCTTGCACATTCGGGGCCGCCACGTCCCGCACCGTGTAGACCGCAGCACTCGCCACCACCTTCAAGCCTGCTTGGCTCCGCAGCTTCAAAAGCCCCGGATCGGGCCCTACCGCCTTGGCGACAGGCAGACCTGCATATCTCAATGCATCCGCAATCCAGGCGTTGACCTTCGGGAGTCGAGCCAAATGCCCGTCTGTGACCGGTCCGACAACGCCTAGCGCGTACGGGGCTTCTGATTCCTCAAGTTCGGCTCGCGCATCTTCGTCGAAGAAGTCTTCAGGCATCTCGACGTCTCCGTCGTGCACGACGCGGTACTGGAAACCCCCATCCGTGATTCGAACGGGAACCGAGAGCAGCGGCAAACAAAACCGGGCCGGTTTTCCCCCGAGCTGCACCGTGCCGACGACAAACAACCAGCCGATTCGCAGGAGTCTCTCCGCGGAATGCAGAACATCCAGGGCGGCGAGTCGACGCATATCGTCGCTCTTCTTCACCGAAAGGCGTTGGGCAGAGCGCGCCCATATCAAGCCCGGTCTCCAGCCAAGATGGGCAAACTCCGAGGTCCGATGCACGACGTCCGTCGTCACTCGTCCAGTAGGAGCGAGTTCTGACAGGTAGCGGAGAACGGTCTGGGGACGATTGGCAACCATGGTCCTGTGGAAGGGTAGAGCTCGCCGATCTACCGGCGCGGCGATCCGGCTACGAGACGCCGTCGCCTACCCGCAGGCGGATGGCGGCTATCTGGATCGCCACGTCGGCGAACGACCCACCGCCGGGCGAGACCCTTCTACCAACAGAGTCCGCCGGATCGGTCCTGGCCAGATCTTCCACCTCGAAACGTTCGTGGGCTTCTTCGAGGTCGGCAGCGGTCGCATCCGACAGGTCCCGGCCCGCCTCGGTCAAAGCCGCCACCAGGGCACCTACCGCCTCATGGGCCTGCCTGAAGGGCACCCCTCTGCCCACCAGAGCCTCGGCAAGGTCGAGTGCGGTTACTCCTGAGCCTGGTGGCGGAGGATGGAACTCCGCAGAAGCGAGCATCGAGCTCAGGGCGTCAAGTGTTGCTGCCAGCGTGTCGTCTGCCGCAAATACCGTCGCCTTGTCTTCTTGGAGATCCCGGTTGTAGGTAAGAGGCAGACCTTTCTGCAGGGCCATCACCGCGGTGAGATGGCCGATCACAGAGGCGGCTTTACCTCTGGCCAGCTCAGCAATGTCCGGATTCTTCTTCTGGGGCATCGCAGACGATCCGGTCGTATGCCGGTCGGCAAACGTCACCCATCCGAACTCAGCCGAAGCCCACAAGACCATCTCTTCTGCCAATCGAGACATGTGAACCATGGCCTGGGCACAACAGAAGGTGTACTCCGCGACCAGGTCGCGCGAGGCAACCGCGTCCATCGAGTTCTCGAACGTCCCCGTCATGCCAAGCAGTTCGGCGGACCTCGCCGGGTCGATTGGCAGCGAAGACCCTCCTCCCGCGCCTGCCCCGAGCGGCGAAACAGCGAGCCTCCCCTTCACGTCCGTGAACCGGTCTGCATCACGCAAGGCCATCCACGCATACGCCAGGAGATGATGGGCCAGCGGGACCGCCTGAGCCTGTTGCATATGGGTGTAAGACGGAACGACTGTGTCGCCCGCCTCCCCGGCCAGATCCGCCATCACCGAAACAAACCCCTCCAATTGGGATATTCGGGAAGCCGCCGCCCTACGCAGGTACAACCTGATGTCCAGCGCGATCTGATCGTTGCGTGATCTTGCGGTGTGGAGTTTGGCGGCGACGGGACCTATCAGCTCACCAAGGCGCCGCTCGACCGCGGAGTGGATGTCTTCGTCGCTGTCCTGAAAATCGAAAGCCTTCGTTTCGGCCTCTGCCTTGATGCCATTGAGACCTTTCAGAATCTTGTCTCTCTCGTCCTCAGACAGCAGGCCCGATTCGCCGAGCATCGTCACATGCGCGATGGAGCCCACGACATCGTCGACCAGCATCCGCCGGTCTGTATGGTCAACGGTGTACTGCCAGAGGACGTCGGCAGGCGGTTCCCGAAACCGCCCAGACCAAAGAGTCATCGGCCTAGGCCCGGCCGCGAAACATCTGGCGCGAAGCTCATTCGCCTGCACCGACCCGTTTCTCCGCAAAGGTCCTCAGTCGAAGACTCTGGAGGCGGATGAAGCCCGTTGCGTCCCCCTGGTCGTACACATCGTCCTCTTCGAACGTCACCGTCGCCTCGTCGTACAACGATTCATCTGACCGTCTTCCTTCCACGATCACATTGCCCTTGTACAGCTTCAAGCGGGCCTCACCGGTGACCCGCTCTTGGATGCGGTCCATGAAATCCTGGAGGGCCTCACGCTCGGGCGCGAACCAGAAGCCGTTGTAGACCATCTCCGCGTATCGGGGGGCCAACTCGTCACGGAGGTGCGCCACCTCACGGTCGAGGGCTAGAGACTCGACCGCCCGATGCGCGTGATACAGAATCGTGCCGCCAGGTGTCTCGTAGACGCCCCGGCTCTTCATACCAACAAATCGATTCTCGACAATGTCGACCCGACCGATTCCATGTCTACCGCCTACGCCGTTGAGGTGGGCCAAGAGTTCTGCGGGGCCCATCGGCACCCCGTTCACCGCTACAGGATTTCCCCTTTCGAATCCGACCGTGATCTCCTCAACGACATCATCGGCTTCCCAAGGGTCGACAGTCATGTTGAACATGCCCTTGGGTGGCCCGACCCATGGATCCTCCAACACCCCCCCTTCGTAGGAGATGTGAAGGAGGTTGGCATCAGTGGAATAGGGTTTGTCAGGCGTGACCGGGATCGGGATCCCGAACTTCTCCGCGTAACGGATGCAGTCGGCCCTGCCCTTGAGATCCCACTCCCTCCAAGGAGCGATCACTTTGATGTCCGGGTTCAACGCGTACGCGGACAGCTCGAATCTCACCTGATCGTTGCCCTTGCCCGTCGCCCCGTGGGCGATCGCGTCTGCACCGTATTTCTCCGCAGCTCTGACCAGGCCCTTCGAAATGACCGGGCGCGCCAGCGAAGTTCCCATCAGGTAGTAGCCCTCGTAGAGGGCAGAGGCACGCAAGGCCGGGAAGACGAAGTCCGCAACAAACTCTTCAGTGAGATCCTCTGCGACCGCCTCGACGGCGCCGGTGTCCAAAGCCTTGCGTTTGGCTTCTCCCACCTCGTCGCCCTGGCCGACGTCAGCTGTGTATGCGATCACTTCAAGGTTCTTTTCCTCCATCAGCCAGCGAAGAATCACGGAGGTATCGAGCCCACCCGAATACGCCAGGATGACGCGTTTCATCGAATTCTCCCGCACTGGTGGTCGATCATCTCCCGGCTCCAATCTGTTCCAGCTGAGACCTCACCCGGTCTGCGCCGACGTCTTCTGCGGCGATGATCATGATCGTGTCATCGCCGGCGACAGTCCCGAGCACTCCGCCAAGTGAGGATGAGTCGACTGCGGCCGCGACAACGTGGGCGGCGCCAGGAGGGGTCTTGATCACGATCAGGTTCAAGCTCACCTCAATCGATTCTGCGTACTCATCCATGGCGTGGGCAAGGGCCTCCTCTGCTTCGTTCGAAGGGTGCAGATCGTCCGCAATCACATACTGGGGTGCCCCGTTCGAATCGCGACCCTTGATTGCACCCAACGAGTGCAGGTCACGAGAGACAGTTGCCTGGGTGACGCCGTAACCGGCGTCGTTGAGAAGTGTGACGAGATCCTCTTGGCTGGCCACGGTTTGGCGAGCGAGGATCGATCGTAGGGTTCGGTGGCGGGCTGCTGTTCCAGACATTTGCATATTATGCGTCTCAATGCAAGATCATGCAACCCAGAATTCGACCCAACGACAGCCGACGATTTCGTTATCAGAACAACGTCTGCTCGCTCTGCTCGAGATCCAATAGGAACCGCTTGCGATCGAGCCCGCCCGCATACCCTGTGAGATTACCGTTGGCCGCGACCACCCTGTGACATGGAATCACAATCGGAATCGGATTGGCGCCCAGGGCTTGACCGGCCGCCTGGGCTCCCTTGGGTCTGCCGGCCGCGGCGGCCATTTGGCCATAGGTACGAACTTCACCGTGCGGGATTTCGAAAGTCGCCTTCAGTATCGCCCGTTGGAAAGGGGAGAGCAGGCTGCGGTCCACGTCTAGGTCGAACACCCTGAGCCTGGAACCGAAATAGGCGTCAAGCTGTTCACGGACGACCGTCGTCGCAGAAGGGAGATCGATGATCGCCGGGGACACTTTGGCGGCGATCATCGACAGCACCTCGTCTTGATCTTCGGACTCAAAGGCAAGGGCCAACAGTCCACGCTGCGTGACCGCTGCCAACAGTGTGCCGATCGGAGACGGGATAGGCCCGTAGGCCACTTCGGCGGTTCCGGTCGCAAACGCCGCGTCGGCGAAGCGTCCGACGGCCGCGTCAAAGCCCTCTACTTCCAACGCCTGGATGTCATCTGCACGCGAATTCATCGGTATTCCTTTCTCAAGTTTGCCAAGCCGGCCCGAACGTTCTGTCTCGCCGCCTCCTCGGAGCATTCGACGATTCCGGCGATGTCCGTATAAGCCAGATCGCCGAGGAATCGCAAGGTCACGGCAGCTCTCTGTTTGTCAGGCAGCTCCCCGACCTGGGACCACAGCTCGTGATCGATGGTCAACGCCTCGGCCTGGGTCGTCTCAGGAACCACCTCGAGCGGCACTTCCTTCTTGCGCCTTCGTAAATGGTCGATGCCCTTGTGGTGGGCGATCGTGAACAGCCATGCCCGTAGGTTGCGGTGATGTTTGAGCGCCGGATACGCAATCAGCGCCGACATCAACGCCTCGTGAAGACAATCCTCGGCATGTTCGGCACCGACCAACCCACGCAGGAACCGGTGAACGTCCCGTCCGTGTTCATCGACGAGCTGTTGGAAGGGTGGAAGCGCCATATACAAGATTCAACGTAGCGACCCCACCAAACGTGAGACGTCAATTCTCGGGACTCCCAGTGTCGCTATAGCGACTCAGGGAACCCAGGGTACAACCCTGGGTTCCCTTGGTCGCTATGGCGCGTGTGGGGCCCTTGGTTAGGCGAGGGCGCTGGCGAAACGAGAGATTGCGTCCGTGGTCTCGGACTCGGTGATGGTCAACGGGGGTGCAAACCGCACCACTTCTGGCCGGACGGCGTTTACTACCAGCCCGTTCGCCAGCGCGGCTGCGGTGACCTCTGAGGCCCGTTCCGCGTCCAGCACCGCTCCCAGCAGAAGTCCTCTGCCTCGGACAGATTCGACCCCGTCGAGGGCCGCTAGACCAGACGAAAATTGGGCGCTCCTGGCCACACAGTTCGCCAATACGTCTCGTCTTTCCATCTCGTCGATCACCGTCAGAGCCGCCCGGCATATGACCGGGCCACCGCCAAAGGTCGTCGCGTGATCTCCGGCCTCGAAAACCGACGCACTCTCCTTCGCCATGCAGGCGCCGATGGGCAACCCGTTGGCGAGAGCTTTGGCCACGGTTGCGATGTCTGGCTCGAATCCGAGTTGCTGCCACGAAAACCACGACCCGGTGCGCCCCATGCCGGCCTGCACATCATCGACGATTAGCAAGATCTCCAACTCGTCACACAATGCCCTCAGCTCTTGGAGGTAGCTCGCTTCGAACGGCACCACCCCACCTTCACCTTGAGTCGTCTCGATCATCACTGCGGCGGTCTGGAGACCGACGGCCGCGGCAATGTTGTCGGGATCGTGGCCTTTCGCCTGAACGAAACCGGTTGGCAGAGGCTCGAAGGTCTTCTGCTTGGCCGGCTGACCGGTCGCCGCCAAAGTGGCGAGGGTTCGCCCGTGGAAAGAGTCCATCAGCGAGACGACTTCGTAGGTATCTGGACCTTTGGTCTTTTGGCCCCAGCGGCGGGCCAGTTTGATCGCCGTCTCGTTGGCGGTCGCCCCATCGTTGGAAAAGAAGACACTATCGAGACCGCTGATCTGTTTGAGCTTCTCAGCCAATCGGACCTGGGGCTCGGTGTAGTAGAGATTCGAAACGTGGACCAGTTCGGTCATCTGTTCGCCAACGGCGGCAGCCACCGCCGGGTTGGCATGTCCGACGCTGACCACCGCCAGGCCTGACAGACAATCCAAGTATGCCCCACCGCTCTCATCAAATAGCCACGAGCCCTCGCCGCGCACAAAGGTCACCGGCACTCTCCCGTAGGTCGGCATGATCGCCGAGGCCTCCCTGGCCATCAGATCAGACATCGAGCACCCGCTGAATCATCGTTCCAATACCCTCAGGCGTGAAGATCTCCAGCAGCAGCGAATGCTGCACTCTGCCATCCAGAATGTGGGCGTGCCCGACACCGTTTTCGAGCGCATCGGCGCAAGACGCCAACTTGGGGAGCATGCCGGCCGATATCGATCCGGAGTCGAGCAGCGACTTCAGCTCGACCACAGACAGCTTCTGGATGAGCGAGTCCTGATCTCCGAGGTCGCGATACAAGCCCTCGACGTCGGTGAGGTAGACGAGCTTCTTTGCGCCTAGGGCCCTGGCCAGCTCGCCCGCTGCGGTGTCTGCGTTGAGGTTGTAGACCTCACCGTCCTCCCCTCTCGCCAGAGGCGCAACGACCGGCACCATGTGGTTGTCGAGCATGCCAGTGACGATCTCTGGATCGACCCTCGAGACCTCGCCGACGAAGCCGAGCTTTTTGTCGCGCTGTCTGGCAGTGAATAGGCCTCCATCAAACCCGGTCACGCCTGCCGATTTGACCCCGTGGCCGGCCAAGAGCCTGACGATGTCGGGGTTGATCTCGCCGGCCAGCGTCGTCTGGACCACCCGGATGGTCGCTTCGTCTGTCACTCTCAAACCCTCTACCCACTGGGGCTCCACACCGGCCTGGCCCATCGCTTTGGTTATTTGCGGACCGCCCCCATGAACAATCACCGGTCGAATTCCAACGAGCGACAATAGGGCGACATCTCCGGCGAAGCTGTTCCGCAACGCCTCGTCCACCATCGCCGATCCGCCGTATTTGATCACGACGGTTTCACCTGAATAGTCGCGGATGAACGGCATCGCCTCGCTGAAGATCTTGGCCTTGCCCATCGTCGATGCGATGCGGGTCTTTTCGGCGCTTGGAGCACTGTGGCCGGTGGTCATCAGCTCCTCGCCCCGTTGAATGCCACATATTCTGGACTCAGATCGGTGGTGATGATTTGAGTGGTTCCATCGCCGTCACCGACGGAAATGTCGATGGTGAAGTCACCGTTTTCCAGGTCGGAAAGCAGCTCCAGCTCGTCATGATCCACGCCGATGCCGCCATCGGCCACGACCATGCCGAGATAGGTGATCCGTACTTCGTCCTGGCGGATCTGAACTCCTGCCACGCCGAGTGCGGCGAGAATCCGACCCCAGTTCGGGTCACCTCCGTAGAACGATGACCGTACCAGGGCCGAGTCCGCGACCGCCATCCCTAGGGCTGTGGCCTCTCGGTCATCCGCCGTCCCTGACAGGTTGATCGTGACGACTCTGGTTGCGCCCTCTGCGTCTGCTGCCATTTGCATGACCAGCTCGCGGCATAGGGCGGTCAATTCTCGACCAAACGCTCCCGCGTCTGGCTCGACGCCTGAGGCACCGGAAGCGAGCACGGCGACCATGTCGTTGGTGGATTGGCATCCGTCGATGTTGAGTCCATTGAACGTCGCTTCGACAGCATCGGTCAGCGCCGCCTGGAGCGTCGTCGGATCAACAACGGCGTCCGTCGTCAAGTACGAAAGCATGGTCGCCATGTTCGGACGCACCATGCCAGAGCCTTTCGACATCCCCCCGATCACATAACCCTCGCCGTGCACAACTGCTTCCTTGATCACGTTGTCTGTCGTCAAGATTCCCCTGGCGGCCGCCCCTGCCCCATCGACCCCTGAATCCAATTCGGAGATCAGGTCCGGAAGGCAGCGGCGCACGAGATGATCCGGCAGAATCGGCCCTATCGAGCCGGTGGTGGCTACCAGCACCTCATCTACCTGGCATCCGATCAATTCCGCAGCCGTTTCTGCAACCCGGATGACCGCA
>QIDH01000033.1 GCA_003229305.1 Acidimicrobiia bacterium
CTGTCTGACCGTCGAGATCCGCATCCTCGTCAAATGTATTGGTCAGTCCGGTTGGCAGACCGGCACCGACGGTCACCGAATACGAGCCGTCTGGCAGGTTCGCAAACAAGTACATGCCGTTGGCGTCTGTGACTGTGTCGGCGAGCACAACGTCGTCCGCTGTGCCCAAAACTCCATCTGGACCGAACCAGATGGCGCCAACGGTTACCCCGGCCAGACCTGGCTCTTCTGCCCCCTGGACGCCGTCCGCGTCGATGTCGAACCAGACCGTGTCGCCGATCGAGTTGTCACCCCTGTAGCCAAAATCGGCCGTGAGGTGGGCAAAACCGGAAGCCAAGGTGACCCCGGTCGAGCCGTCGAGATCGGAGTCCTCGTCGAAGGTATTCGTTGCGTCATCTGCCACTCCTCCGACCACCGTGATCGTGTAGCCACCGGCCGGCAGCCCAACAAATAGGTAGTTGCCGTTCACGTCCGTCGTGGTCGAGAAGGTCTCATCGTCCGCATTACCGGCAATCCCGTCCTCGCCAGGCCAAATCAGCTCGACCGTTTGCCCAGCGATGCCAGGCTCGCCTGCGCCTTGGGTGCCATCGGCGTCAATGTCGAGCCAGACCGTGTCGCCGATCGAGGCGGTCCCGTTGTAACCGAAGTCCGCGCTCAGATGCACCTGGTCGGTGACCAACGTCACAGCGACAATCGAGTCTCCTCCTCCATCCTCATCGAAGGTGGCGGCCATGCCGGTCGGGACGGTTCCGGTATCCGCTGATACCGTGTAATCACCAGCGGCGAGATTCGGGAACAGGTAGTTGCCGCTCCCGTCCGTCGTGTCCGCGAAGGTCTCGTCGTCGGCGTTGCCAAAGATTCCGTCCGGTCCTGCCCAGGTCAGGTCAACGGCGACGCCTTCAAGACCGACCTCGGCCGCGTCTTGGACACCGTCGCCGTCCATGTCGAACCAAACGGTGTCACCGATCGAGGCGCCACCGTTGTATCCAAAGTCGACGTCTGTCCGGTCTTGGCCGTCCGTGAGCGTCGTGATGGTTGAGCCGTCGGCGGTTGCGTCGAGGTCGAACGTCGGGTCGACGCCGGTCGGAAGCGTTCCGGTATCGATGGTCACATCAAAGGTCCCGGCCGGCAGGTTCGCGAAGCTGTAGTTGCCGTCGATGTCTGTGGTCTGCGTCAGAACCACGTCGTCGACTCCGCCAAGCACTCCGCCTGCCCCATACCAGGTGAGCACCACGTCGACGCCTGGCAGGCCAGGCTCTGTGGCGTCCTGGACGCCGTCCGCATTGAGATCGAGCCAGACGTAGTCGCCAAGCGAACCGTTGCCCGTGTGACCGAAATCGGCAGTCAGGTGGGCCTCGACGACCAGCCCCGTGACGATCGTGCTCTCGTCTGGCGAAACGGTGCCGTCGTCCTCGTCGTATGTCGCCGACATCCCGGCAGGCACCCCGTCTGTGATGTCGACCCGGAAATCACCACCAGGCAGGCTGGTGAACAGATAGTCGCCGTTTGCATCTGTGGTGGTCACGAAAACGAGATCGTCTGCGTTGCCGAATGTGTCGTCCGGCCCGGCGTATGTCAGCGTCACCTCGACGCCTGGGATGCCAGGTTCGCCCAGATCCTGAACGCCGTCGGCGTTGAGGTCGTACCAGACTCGATCACCGATTGAGGTGTCTCCGTCGTATCCGAAGTCGGCGGTGAGGTGAGCGCCGCCGAAGGGAAGGGAGACATCGACCATCGAATCGAAATTCAGATCCTCATCGAATGAATTGACCACGCTGGAGGGCAGGGCCCCGGTGACCGCCACGGTGTAGTCGCCTGGGGGCAGACCGCCGAAGAGGTAGGCGCCGCTTGCGTCCGTGTTGGTCTGGAAAGTGACATCGTCAGCGTTGCCTGCGATGCCGTCCTGGCCCTCCCAGATGAGATCCAAAATCACGCCTTCGATGCCCGGCTCTCCGACGTCGATGTCGCCACCGCCGTCGAGATCGAGCCAGACAAAGTCGCCGATTGAGCCGTTCCCGCTGTAACCAAAATCAATGTCGTTTCGGTTGGCTCCAGCAGTCAGCAGCAGCGTGGTCTGATTGTCCAAAGTTGAATCGGGATCGCTGGCAGGGTTGAACCCGACCGGCAGATCTGCTGAATCAACCTGAACCAGGTAGTTGCCGGCCGGCAGGCCGTCGACCAGATAGTTGCCATTTGCGTCTGTGGTGGTTGTGAACACCACGTCGTCTGCTCCACCGGCGGCCCCGTCAGGGCCGAACCAGGTGACCGTCACATCGATGCCGGCGAAGCCCGGCTCGTCTGGGTCTTGCACCTCGTCTGCGTTGCGGTCGAACCAGATCAGGTCGCCGATCGAGGCAGACCCCTGGAAGCCGAAATCGACGTCGACCTTGTCCTCATCCTCACCAAGGCCAGCCGCCGTGATGCCATCCGGCGAAGTCGTGCCGTCATCCAGGTCGTAGGTGGGCACGCCCATCCCCGTTGGCAGATCGCTGAAATCGACAGCGATGGTGTAGTTGCCGCCTGGGAGCTCATCGACGATCCACGTACCATCGGCGGCGGTGGCCGTGCTGAACACCTCGTCGTCGCCACCGCCTGCCACGCCGTCCGAACCGAGGTAGGTGACTGTGATGTCGACGCTTCCGATGCCAGGCTCGCCGGCGTCCTGGACCCCGTCGCCGTCCTGATCGAACCACACGAGATCGCCGATCGTGGCCAGGTCGAGCTCGATGTCCACTTGGTCTGGGGTGACATCGTTGTACTCGCGGTAGGTGAAGCCGCTGGCGATCCGTTCGGCCAGGGGCACTCCGTAGTAGCTGGAGACGTCTGCGATATTGACCAACTCGGCGCCAGGGTCGACTTCGTCGGAGGTATCGAGCCCGGTCGGCACCTGTACCTGGTAGGAAATCGTCACCGACGCGGCGGGGGCGATTGGGCCCGGAATGGTCCACGAGAGGGTGCCGTCAGAGGGGTCCTGGTCTGTGACCGTGTACCCAGTCCCGTCGGTGATGTCCACGACGATGAAGCGGCTGTCTGGCGTGTCGGTCACCGTTATGTCGTTGGCGTCGCTCGTGCCGGTGTTGGCCACTCCGAGCGTATAGGTGAGCGTCTCGCCCTGAACGGCCCGGCGGGTATCGGTGTCTCCGGCCTGCCCGACGACGTCTTTGTCGATCGTCAGCGACGGCTCGACGATGTCGACGTCTGCGGTAGCCGGCGTCCCACCGATGTCGAAATCGGACGGCGGAGGCGGGGTGACAGGGGGACCTCCCACCTCGTCAGACTGATCGCCGTAGAAGTTGAAGGAGTTGGTCAGCGTGTCCCCGTCGTCGACTGCCACCAGGTCTTCGACGTGGGCGTCGTAGACGATCGTGACGATCCGCGAATCAGTAGAGGGAGTACCAAGATCGCCGAGCCACCAGGCCACCACATCGCCGTCGGTTCCTATCTCGGTGATGGTGATATCAGGAGAGCAGGCCCCTCCGCCTCCTGCTACACACGACGTTGAGAATGTGGAGTCGTATGCGACCCCGACCGGTAGGTCGTCGATCAGCGTCACCTGGTAGAGAATCACCCCAGGTGGAACGGTTGCGGTGACCGTGTAACGGACCGGATCACCGATCGTGGCCGACCCCGGATTGACGCTCTTGGTCAGCGCGATAGCAGGAGCCATCACCGAGTCGCTGGCTGTGGCCGTATAGCCGGACCCCGGCCCGCCGTTGGGCGAAGCGGCGTCACGCTCGCCTTCGGCATCGAGCGGGGAAGGCAGGCTCGAGCCCGTCACGGTCACAGAGTTGTCGATGTTGATGCTGCCGATCACCGGGTCGTTTACCCGCACCTCGTAGTCGAACGTCGAAGTCGCGGCCGGGGCCAGCGAGGAAAGAGCCCAGGTGATCGTGCGGGCGGTTGCATCCCACAAACCGCCGTCTGGTGCGATGATGTCGCCGTCTTCGGCCGGATCTCCTGGCAATTCCAGAGGGATCACCTGGGTCGGAATGGTGTCAACGATCACGAGGTCGTGAGCGTTGGAAACGTAGTCGTTGTTACCTGGAGGGTTGGCGTCGTTGGTCACCGTCACCGTGTAGGTGTACTCCTGACCGGCCACCACGAGGTCATCAGGATCGTCCTCGTCCTTGGCCACAGTGAGATACGGCTCGGCAATTCTCGTACTGATCGTATCGCTCTGGGACTGGGCCGCTCCCAACTGGTTGTCCCAGTCGAGGGTCGCAGTGTTGGCTGGGTTGTCACCCCTGGTAACCGATGCGTCGTCGATCACCTGGCCGGTCCAGGTCAGCTCCAAGGTCTCGTCGCCACCGTCAACCGGGATCGTGTACGGATCGGGGAAGGTAACGGTTATCGGACCGGAGTCATTGAGGGTGAAGCCGACGGCCGCCCCGCCGTCCAAGGTCACCGCCGCGTCGCCCAGGTAGGAAACGAATGACGGAATCGGGTCCGACAGAATCGCGGTGTAGAGAGTCGTGCCCTCTGGGATCACGACCGAGATCGAATATGCGACTTCTTCTCCAATCGTCGCCTCGCCAACGCCGTTGCCGGTCGCGACAACTTCCGTCGTACGACCTTTGGTGACAACCAGATTCTCTGTGAAGACATTCGAGGGATCGTCAGCCGGTCCGGTGTTGGCGCTGCCTTCCTGAGTGGGGTCGATGTTGGAAGAGGGGATGAGCACGAAAGTGTCTGATACGCCAGTGTTGGCGTTCGACTCGTATTGGCGAACGCCCGCGTTGTTGTCGAACGACTCGTTGGCCGACACGAGAACAGGGATGGCCACGTCGTAGGTCAAAGTCACAGCGGAGTTCCCGGCAACCGTCACTCCTGTCCACTCGACTGTGTCCGTGCCTGCATTGCAGGAGAACGAGCCTGAAGTCGTCGTGATGTTCGAGACCTCGGCGCATGTGATCTGAGTGGGAAGCACGTCCCAGATCTCGGACTGGATCGCATCACGATCTCCGCCGTTTGTCACGTCGACCCGATAGGTCACGATATCGCCACCCTGGACCTCTACATTGTCGACGTCTGGTCCGTTCGGCCCCTGTGCAGTCGATGCACCGCCGACGACGTCCCTTACCCCCTTCAAGACCGACAGCTCCGGCTCCTCCCAAAGGGCATCAGCCTCATCGCGCAGCGGAAACACTTCGCCTGCGGTGTTCGTATACGACATCTTCATGAGGTTGGCCGTGAGGTCGGCAGATGACGCGGCGTTGGGGTCGGTGATCACTGACGAGACAACAATCTCCAACCGGTTGCCAATATCTACGAACCCTCCGGTATCGCCGACCGTCCAGTTCAACACCCCGGACGCTGCACCGCTGCCGTCGAAGGTGACATCGCCGACCGGCACGGTGTTGGCAGCTCCCAACGTCCAAGATTCGTAGCTGAAACCGGCAGGGAGGAAGTCGGTCACCCCTGAGCCGCCTGTATCGAGTAGGCCTGGAAAAGTCACCGCGAGACGCCAGCAAACCCGATCACCTGGACCGAAAGGCCCAGCCAGACTTCCGTCCCACGTCTGGCCAGAGCCGTCACCACAAACGACGGGCGCAGCCGATGGGGTCGCAATCTCCTTGAGGATCGAAAGCCCGCCTGCCGCTTGGCCCGCTTCGGACTCGTCCACGACCGACCGACCGTCGGCATCAGCGGCCAGGTCGACCAGGTTGGTCCAGGAGTCGTTGGCCAACACCGGCGTGTCATCTGCGAAGCCCTCTTGGTAGAAGGCCCTTGCCCTCGTCGAGAATGTGATCGTCCTGGTGTCGTTGGCGGTCATCGATCCAAGTCCACCGATCAACGAAAAATCCCACACGAGGGTGTAGGTCCCATCTGAGTTCTCGGTGGCGCTGGTGTATGCATGAGAAGGAGCGCTTCCGCCAACGCAGTCGGGGTCCCCGGCTCCTAGCGGACACAGACCGTCTGGCACAGTGTCGGTCACGACTATTCCGCTGACCGTGTTCACGTACTCTGACGTCTCTACAAGAAGGGTCCAGACACTGTCGTCCCCTTGAGTGATCGTTCCACTGTCGACAGACTTGTGGATCGAGACATCTTCGGAGCTCACGGTCTCGGTCGCATCATCCGTATAGCTGACTGAATCGCCCGTATAGGTACCAGTGGCGACGGTGTAGTTCGTCAGCGATATCTCCGAAACCGTCTCCTGCGTTGTCGAACCGACGTTGTTGTCGATGTTGGCGGCCTGGAGGCCGGAGGCGGGGGTTGGTTCTCCCCCGGCCGCGGCCGACCAGTCCGTCGTGTTGGCATTGTCCGGAATGGCGGCCACGTAGTGGATCGTCATTGTCTCGCCGGCAGCCAGGTCGGCCGTGCCAAACGCGGCCGCGATCGTGGCGGCATCCCAAACGACATGGGTGTAGACGCCTGATGGCAGTGGCCCCGTCCCATCCGGATCAACGAATACGGTGTCGACGGTCGTGGGGTCGATGCATCCCTCTCGTACTCCGCTGGGGATGGTGGGTGCGTTGCCGGGATTGATGGGACCAGACCCCGTGTACTCGTCTCCGGTGGTCGAGTTGTCCGCGGTTCCGCACGCCAGGAACTCCAGGCCGGCCGGCAGGTAGTCGTCGACGACAAGGCCGGTGGTCGAGTTCACCAGGTTGTTCTGAATCGTCAGCGTGTAAAGGGTTTGGTTGTCATGCAGACCCCGCAGAAGCTCAGACTCCGTGTTCGGCTCCGACTTGGTGATCTCGAACGGGATGAGCGATGTCGATGCCGAGGCGGTATCCGACCCGGTGAAGTCACCGGTGGCGACGCCTGTGACCAGATCGAAATCTGGGACTGTGCGCGGATCGCTGTTGAGATACGCGCCTGCGCTGTTGACGAACGTGTCTCCGACCGAATATGTGCTGGTCGAATGATCGAAGGAGTAGCTGATTGCGAAGGAGGAACCGGGAGGCAGATCCGAGACGTTTTCCCAGATCAGGGTGGTCTGGCCGGCCGCCGGAGCGTTGTTGATGATTTGGGAAGGAGTCGGCGATGCCGTGTTGAGCGACACTCCTGCCGGCAGAACGTCGTTGAATGACAGGTTGTAGCCGTTGGTCGCCGTCGAGTTCGAGGCTGTGAGCGTCACGGAGGTCGTATCGCCGAACAAGGTTTCGGTCGCCATCGACTTGGACAACGAAATGTCTGGAGTACCGGCCGCGACAGCCGAAGGCAGCGGCGGGACGACCAACGTGGTTAGGACCAGGAGCCAGGCGAAACCGACGCGGGCAATGCGCCGCCTGGTGGAGCGGATGAAGTTGATTTGGAATTCCCTCTGCGCGACTGGGCGTAATCATCGTCCACCAGCAGCACGACCTACAGTATTTACCGACGCCCAAAGCCAAAGTTACATGGTGCCGGTCCAAGTAGTCCCCGACTCCGGAGAGTTGCGAAGCAACTCTGTTAGGGCTTGGCCCGCCAGGGCCAAACCGGCAGCTACAGCTACAGACGATCGTGCTCAGTCAGCTCGGTGCGCAACTCCCGAGAGTCGCGAAGCAAACCGGCAGCTATAGGCGATCCGTACCGGCGGGCCTCGTGGACAAATCCCAACTACGCGGGCTGCCGCGCAGACTCGGAGGGCGAAAGGTTGCGGCGGAAAGCGGATCGCGGACGGCTGATGCCGGAAGCGTCAGGGTCGGAGGCCGTTGAACAGTAGGTCTACTACTGCGTCCGTGACTTCTGGGAGTTTGGCTTTGGGGTCTTTCGAGTCGATCAGGGCCCTGGCGGCTGACATGATCATGTCGCTCAAGAAGCGGCCTGCCAGTCCAGGGGGAAGCGATTTTAGCTCACCGGCAGCCACTCCTGCCCGATAGGCATCAGCGAACTCCGAAGATAGTCCCTGGTGAGCTACCGCGACCCGATCCTGGGCTACGGTCGAGAGCTTCGGCACCTCTCGATGCAGCAGCAAGCCGAGCGTAGGGTCGACCGCGACGAACTCAACCATCAGGACGGTCAAGCGCTCGAGTCGCTTAGCCGGGGAAATGCCTGGCGAAATCCGCCCGACGATCTCGTCGATCGTGGATGGCAGGGTTTCTTCAACGAGGGACGCCAAAAGATCATCCTTGTCGGTGAAGTACTCATACAACGTGGTCCGGCCGATACCGACGGACGCCGAGATGTCGCCGAACGAAGTGTCCTCGTAGCCAAACTCGGCAAACAGCTCCATTGCCACCATGAGCACCTCGCTCCTGGTCCGTGCCTTGTGCTCCGCAATGTTCGAGGCTCGGATCCGTGGCATGGGTCCGACATTACCGGGCTCTAGGTGTTTCGCGGAGAGAATCGGGGTTCATGAGGTTGGCTACGCTCACATCTCACGGAGGAAAGGGCCTGCTCTGATGCCGGCAACGATCGTGCTCGGAACACAGTGGGGCGACGAGGGCAAGGGTCGGGTAGTCGATCACCTTGCCAAGGACGCCGATTTCGCGGTGCGTTTCCAGGGCGGCAACAACGCCGGCCACACCATCGTCGTCGAGGGCGAGAGGTTCGCCCTTTCGATGGTGCCATCAGGCGTGATTCAGCCGGGGTGTGTGCCGGTGATCGCTTCCGGGGTCGTCGTCGACCCGAAGGTTCTGATCAGTGAGATCGACATGCTCACCGAACGTGGGGTCGACCCGTCCGAGCTCAAACTCTCGGCGAACGCTCACGTGATCATGCCGTACCACCGCAAACTCGACGCGGTGATGGAACGACACCTCGGCGTCAACAACATTGGCACTACGAGGAAAGGCATCGGTCCCGCATACACCGACAAGTACGCGAGGCAGGGGATCAGGATCCAGGATTTGTACGACCCCAAAATCTTCGAAGACAAACTCGAACTGGTGCTTACCGAGAAGAACAAGATTCTGACCAGGGTGTACAACCAACTCCCCATGGAGATCGGCCCGATTCTCGAGGAGTATCTCGCCTACGCGGAGCGGCTGGCTCCCTACACGACAGACACGTCGCTGCTTCTCTTCCAAGGCCTGGCCGAAGGCAAAATGGTTCTCTTCGAAGGAGCGCAGGCGACGCTCCTCGATATCGATCACGGCACGTACCCATTCGTCACCTCATCAAACCCCACAGCTGGAGGCGCTCTAACCGGGTCGGGACTCGGCCCGAAGGTGATCGACAAGGTCATCGGAGTGGCAAAGGCCTATCTGTCGAGGGTGGGCACGGGCCCATTTCCGACCGAACTGCACGACGCAGCAGGCGAAACGATGGTCGAGGTCGGAGGCGAATTCGGAACGGTCACCGGTAGAAGACGCCGGTGTGGCTGGTTGGATCTGGTCGCGTTGAGGTATGCGGTAAGGGTGAACTCTCTGACCGAGGTGTTCCTGACCAAACTCGATGTGTTGTCCGAATTCGAAACGATCAAGGTCGCCAACGCCTACACCTCGCTCGGCGAGACGTACGACGAGTTCCCTCGCCAGCAGCGGGTTCTCTACAACTGCGCGCCGGTGTATGACGAGGTTCCCGGCTGGCAGACCGACATCTCCGCGATAACCGACTTCAACGATCTTCCCAAAGAGGCCCGCCGCTACATCGAGTACATCGAGCATCGAATCGGAGTCCCGATCAAGTGGGTCTCGGTGGGCGCCGAGCGCTCCCAACTCGTCGTGCGCTGAGTCGGATCATCGCAGCCGGCGGAGCTGGCACAATGACCAGGTGACCGACCAGCCCATCTCCAACGTGCTCGCCGCCCGATACGCGTCCGTTGCCATGCGCCAAATATGGGATCCGTCCGGCAAGGTCTTGGCGGAACGGAGATTCTGGCTGGCGGTTCTGACTGCCCAGCGAGATCTCGGTATCGAGTTGCCGTCCGGAGCGCTGGAGGCCTACGAACAAGTCTCCGCCAAGGTGGACATGCGTTCGATCGAAAAACGCGAGCGGATTTCGCGCCACGACGTGAAGGCCAGGATCGACGAGTTCAACGCGCTTGCCGGCCACGAACACATTCACAAAGGCCTCACATCTCGCGACGTCACCGAAAATGTCGAGCAGCACCAGATCAAACAGTCGCTCGAGATCATCCTCGCCAAAGCGGTGGCCACCCTCGCGAGGCTGGCGACGTTGGCCGTCGAGCACTGCGACCTGGCGATCACTGGACGAACCCACAACGTCCCCGCCCAGGTGACGACCCTCGGCAAACGATATGCCTCTGCCGCAGAAGAACTCCTCCTGGCCACCGAGCGTCTCGAAGCCTTGATCGACCGATATCCGCTGCGCGGCCTAAAGGGGCCGGTCGGAACCCAACAGGACCTGCTCGACCTCTTCGGAGGCGACAGCGCCAAGGTCGACAAGTTGGAGGACCTGATTGCGCAGACATTGGGTTTCGACCGGACACTGCACTCGGTCGGCCAGGTCTACCCGCGCAGCCTCGACTTCGAAGTCGTCACAGCGCTCATGCAGATCGCGGCTGGCCCTTCGAGCCTGGCCACCACGCTCAGGCTCATGGCCGGCGCGGGGTTGTCCAGTGAGGGATTTCGATCGGGACAGGTCGGCTCATCCGCAATGCCTCACAAGATGAACAGCCGATCCTCCGAAAGGGTCAACGGCCTGATGAACATCCTAAGAGGGCACGTGACCATGGCCGCCTCAATGGCCGGAGATCAGTGGAATGAAGGCGATGTCTCGGATTCCGTCGTCCGCAGAGTCGCAATACCTGACGCCTTCTTCGCAACCGACGGCCTTCTCGAGACCATCCTCACAATCCTCACCGAATTCGGTGCCTTCCCGATGGCCATCGAGGCCGAACTGCGAGAGGAGCTCCCCTTCCTTGCGACGACCAAGTTGCTGGTGGCGGCAGTCAAGTCAGGAGCGGGACGCGAAACGGCCCACGAGGTTATAAAGGGCCATGCGATCGAAGCTGCCTCAGCCCGCCGGATGGGACAACCATCCAAGTCGCTGACCGAAATGCTGGGAGGCGATCCAGGCTTCCCGCTCGACCAGGCTTCGATCGGGGCCCTGGTCGACAAACCGCTGACGCTCACTGGCAGAGCTTCGGAGCAGATAGAGGCTGTAGTGGCCGAAATCGCCAAGGTTGTCGCCCGCCATCCGAACTCGTCAACCTACCGGCCGGCCGAAATCCTCTGAAGGCGTTTCCGTCGGCCAATCCTCACGGTGCGAGCGGCCAAAGCCAGGCCGCGCCCCTCACGCCCGACGAATCCCCGTGCCTATTGGCCACCAGCCGGGTGGCGGTGGCGTCAGAAAATACGAACGGATCCCATTTCTGCGGCACGGTTTCGTACAGCATCTTCACGTTCGAGACACCGCCGCCGAGAACGATCACCTCGGGATCGAGAATGTTGATGACCACGGCCAGGGCCCTGGCAAGTCTGGACGAATAACGCTCAACCGTTGCAACTGCGGCCTTGTCGCCTCGGTCTGCTGCCTCGGCGACCTCACGAGCGCTGATCCGATTGCCAGAGACCCGCTCGTGATCCGCAGACATGCCAGGACCTGACAAGAATTTCTCGACGCACCCGGCCTTTCCGCAGTAGCACGATGGGAGCGGACCCGAATGGTCGAACTCTGGATAGGGCAGAGGATTGTGACCCCACTCTCCAGCGATCCCGTTCGGACCAGTGACGAGCCGACCACCTACGACGATGCCGCCGCCTACTCCTGTACCGAGAATCGCTCCAAACACCGGATCGCAACCAGCCGCCGCTCCGTCTGTGGCTTCGGACAAGACCAAACAATCGGCATCATTGGCGATCAGGACCTCCCGATCCACCACCCTGCACAAGTCCGACCGCAGAAGTCGACCATTGAGAAACTGGAGGTTGGAATTCTTCATCGCGCCGGTGATCCTCGATTCGGCGCCAGGGGTGGCCACCCCGACTGTTCCGGTCTCGCCGACATCCGCTTCAACTGCAATGACGAGCGCGGCGACCGCCTCCAGGCACGGCGCGTACTCGGCGGGAGTGTCCACCCGTCGGCGAATCAGTTCCTCACCGGCATCCGAAAGGGCCAGCGCCTCGATCTTGGTCCCTCCGAGGTCTACGCCGATCCTCACGGCTGATCAGCCTCCGGCGGTCTGACGGTCGAGCGAGGCTGCCTCGAGAGCATCCGTGAAGGATTCTGCGGGAAGTTCAACCAGGGCACCGTATTCGGTTCGGAACGACGTCGTCAACACCGAGACCTGATCAATGGTGGTCAGGTCGATTCCCCGAAAGTCCCACGCGGTCTGGACGAGCCCAGGCACGCTGAGGCCTGTGTCGAATGTGACGGCCCCTGCCAGACCGTTCACAACTCTCGAAAACGCGGTGATTGACGAAAAGGACCCGAGCTTGGCCGCCATGCCAAGCAGGATCTGTTGCTGGCGCTCCTGGCGTACAAAATCATCGACCCCCTCCTGAGTCCTCCAGACGCCATCCACCAGTTCCCTCGTGTTGCGTGACCTGACCCATTGCAGAACGGTCTCACCGTCGGCCTGAGTACATCCGGCCGGTAACGAGAGAAACGACTTCGAGTCCTTGACCGGGTACTCGACGCAAATCTCCAAACCTCCGAACGCGTCCACCACATCCGCGAAACCCTCGAAGTTGACGATCGCGAAATGGTCGACGGGAATGCCGGTGAAATCCTCGACCATCAATCCGAGCAGTTCGGGTCCGTTGGCGAACTCTCCGCACCCATTGAGGGCGGCGTTGATCCTGCTGTTCTGTTGCGTACAAGGGTTAGGCAGGTACAGGTCACGCGGCAATGAAGTCAGCACGGGATCGGACCCGTCTCGCGGCAAGAGGACGTAGATGATGACGTCTGCGAGAGCCTCTGACAGGTCGGAGCCGATCAAAAGATAGGAGTCGTATACCGCGTCCGCGACGGGCACAGCCCTGGCGAATTCAATCGCGATGTCGTCTACGCTCCTGTCTTCGAGCGCGAGTCTCTGTGTCTCCAAGAAATCGGGATCGACCACGACCTCGTCTGCTCCGGCTGCCGCCGCGAGTACCTGTGCCTCCAGATCGGCTGCGATCGCCTGCTGTTCGGCCAGGTCCTCGCCGGTGACTTCGGTGAGACGACTCCTCGCCGTTTCGATTTCAACGGGCACTTTTGGAATCGCATCCAAAGATCGCCAGATGAAAGCTCCGACAACTACGGCGAAAACGACCGTTCCCAAGACCGTCCAAACCACAAGGCGCGCCAGTCTGTTCCCAAGTGACCGGCCCTTGGGCTCGGCTGGGGGTGGGGACTCTGGTGAGCCCGACTCGGTAACGTCGGAAGAAATCGACATGCGAGAGACAATGCTAGGCGCGACCAGACACCAAGTCTCCAGCGACCCGATCGGCCCAGTCAGATAGGTTGGGGCGGAAACGAGGGGTCATTGATCCGACCTGGATTGAACTATTCGGGCGGCCGCTTAGAGTCAGGAACGTGTCCTTGGAAACCGCGCTGATCGTGACAGTCCGCCGCCTGCTGCCGAGCGCGGTTGTGGCCGTTCCTCTACTTGCCATCCCCCGCGGAGATTTGCTGGCGACCGTCACGATCCAGCTGTCTGCTTTGACAATCCTCATGTACGCGCTTGCCGACAAGCTCGTACCGATGACATCCGAACCGTGGTTCAGTGGGGCCGCGTCGCTGAGGGCGAAACGCTTCAGCACGGCGGCGGCCGCCAGCGCCCTGGTCACCGGCTTCGGGGCGTTGGTCGGTCTGGCGACGGCTGCCGCTTTGCGATTCCAGCCCTCGCTCCAGTTCCTGGCGCTGATCTCGGTCCTCGACATCGCCTGGGTGGTGACCGCGACGATGGTCGGCACCTTCTGGTTGGCAGGGAGGCGGGCGAGCCGAATCGCCGGGGCGATCGTCGGCACAACCTGCGTTTTCGCCCTGTGGCGCTATCTCGACATCGTCGGATTCACCGAAGAAGGTGGCTGGCTTCTGTCGGCAGCCGACCTGAACCGCTATGTGCTGCCATTCGACGCGGCAGCTGCCGTCATCGCGTTCGGCGTTGTACTCATCGCGATCAGAAGGGACCCGAAGTCTGGTCAGCCATCCGTCGGCTGACTGATCGAGCAGCCCACCCCCCAGTCGTAACTTTGAAAAGAGACCTTCGGTCGATCCGTGACTATCCAGGCAGAGATCTCTTTGGGAAGCCAACGGCCAACCGCTGAGAGGACAGCCGATTTCCGGATAGGCACCAGAGATGGCATGCGGACAGGGCGGACGAAGTCGGCTCCGTACCAGAGCAATACCCTGGAAAGGTGGACCACTCCCGTCGCCTTGTCGGCGGTGACTCCCCCACTCGCGAAAAAGATGTTCATTTGCTCGTCGAGCGCAGCGTCCAAGTCTTCTCCGACAAAAGGTACATGTCGAAGGGTCGGGCATGAGATCGACCCACAGACCAGCGCTCCATGGATGCGAGGATCGCCGAAACGACGGATCTTGCCGTGTTCAATGTCATTGAGGCTTAGCGACTCACTGGCGACATCGATAACTTTCTCATCGAAGGCCCCAGGAAGATTCATCACCGAATCCGCACCAGACGCCACAGCCTCCACCGCGACCCTTACTGCGGCGGCGTTGTAGACGTTCAACCAGAAGGCCAAGGCCTCTGGCCTAGTCAAGGAGTCAGGCTCGGTCGAGGAAATCTGACCGAGATATGCGGAGAGACCCTCGTTGTTGACTCGAGCCAATCCTCCTGGTCGCCTAAGTTCGGCGAGGGCGGGGGCGAAGGCCGAGTGGTCGACAGTGCCAGATCCTCTTGGATCGGGGCGGCCGACTCGACGCGCCCAAAGAATCGACCACAGTGCTCTGATCACATTCGGACCATCCATAGGTTTGTTCAACGCCGACCGCTCATCCCCTGTTCCAGCCTTGCGCGCCCATCGAACGGAGGTTGCCGATATCGGGAGACCAGATAGTGTTCGGTCAGCGGACCGGAACATCCGACTCAATCCAGGGAAGTCGTTATGCGCTCAATCTCTCCGTCCTTCAAGGCCATCACGAAGGGTCAAAGGACCACGATCCTCTTCGTCGTCATGATCGTGAGCTTCACCGCCATGGTGGCCACCCCAGCCCAGGAGCTGCCACCAGGCGGCACATTCACCGACGACAACGGCAATGTCCACGAAGGGTTCATCGAGGCTGTGGCGGCGGCAGGAATCACCGCCGGATGCAACAGCGACGGAACCCAGTACTGCCCAGGCAACGATGTGACCCGTGCCCAAATGGCCACCTTCCTGACCAGGGCCCTCGGTCTCACCCCTTCGTCGAGCAACCGTTTCAGCGACGACAACGGATCGGTGCACGAGGAAAACATCAACGCCATCGCAGAAGCCGGGATCACGTTAGGGTGCGACTCCACCACGGTGTTCTGCCCGAACGATCCGGTCACCCGAGCCCAGATGGCATCGTTCTTGGCACGGGCTCTCGACAACCTCGACCCGGCCACCCAGGACTATTTCACGGATGACGCCAATTCCCTGCACCAGGCCAACATCAACATCATGGCCGAGAACGGGATCACGGTTGGATGTGACGCCTCCGGAAATCTCTACTGCCCCGGCGACAATGTGCGACGCGACCAGATGGCCACTTTCCTCGGCAGGGCCTTGGAACTCGATCCGATCATCCCGCCACCGCCCCTCGCCGCCCAACGCCTGCTGATCGCCAGCGGCCTTGACGGGCCGCTGCTCGGTGTGGCGCCGCAAGGTGACGATCGCCTGTTCATCGTCGAGAAAGGCGGGTTCATCTCGATATATGAGAACGGGGCCGTGCTCAGCCAGAAGTTCCTGGACGTGTCGAACCTGGTGAGCTCTGGCTCCGAACAGGGCCTGTTCGGAATGGCCTTTCACCCTGACTTCGCCTCGAACGCTCTCTTCTACATCTCATATACGGACACGGCAGGCGATTCGGTCGTTGCCGAGTACTCCGCGACGACCTCTACCTCCAACATGGCCAACCCGTTCCCGATCAAGACGATCATCGAAGTCGCCCAGCCCTTCGAGAATCACAACGGGGGGATGATCACCTTCGGCCCTGACGGCTACCTCTACTTCGGGCTCGGCGACGGCGGCAGCGGAGACGATCCGACCAATCAGGGCGAGGACCCCACCACCTGGTTGGGCTCAATGCTTCGCATCGACGTCGACAGCGACGACTTCCCTGGCGACTCGACCCGCAATTACGGCATCCCGGCGGACAACCCATTCGTCGCCAACGCGGCGGGAGCGGACGAGGTGTGGGCATACGGACTGCGGAATCCGTGGCGGTTCTCATTCGATGCCGAATCCGACCTTCTGTACATCGCGGACGTCGGCCAGGTCGCCAGGGAAGAGGTCGACGTGGTCGGGGCAGGCGAGGCAGGCGTGAACTACGGATGGGACGTGCTGGAGGGCAGCTTGTGTCACGACCCGGTATCCGGCTGTAGTTCGGCCGGCACCGAGCTGCCCGCTTACGAGTATGGACGCTCCGAGGGTCAGGTGGTCATCGGTGGCTACGTCTACCGGGGCACCGACATCCCCAACCTGGATGGGCTCTACTTCTTTGGCGACGCCGGTTCGTCCAGGGTCTGGAGCTTCCGGTACGTCGGCGGCCAGGCCACTGAAGTCAAGGAGTGGACGGAGCTGGGAGGCGTGTCAATATCGGGTTTCGGTCGCGACGCTCAGGGAGAGCTGTACATCATGGGTGGCTCGACCGTCTTCAAAATCGTTCCCTGACAGGGCTCAGGTAGATGGCCATGCGCCGCACCTTTCGGTCCGGTCCTCTTGGCATCAACGGACGAATCTGACACTGCGCTAAATCGCCGCGTCTGACCTGTCGACAATCGTCCTGTGATACGAACAGCGCACAAAACTCGCTGGCTGGCATTTGCCTGGCTAATCGCCCTGGCCGTTAGTGCATGTAGCGGTTCGTCAGACCCGACCAAGGCGCAGCCGTCCAACGCCACCCTGGCCCCTGCTACTACTCAGACCCAAGAGACGAAGCCGCCGCCGACCACCACACGCTCAACCGGACCGCTGGCCCCAAACCCGGGAGCGGCCGAAGACGACCTGCTCTACAACCTCGCCTACCCGGCACTCGATTCGATGCAGTGGTTCGCACGTACGGGGTTTGTCGATGGTGACGCCGCGTATGCGCCCCAGCCGCTCGCCCAAGTCGGCGACGAACAGTCGTTTGAACTGTCAAGCGGACAATCAATCTCGGCGTCGCTGGTCTATTCGAACGAGGAGGTCACGTTCTGGGTGGAGGACGGAGTCGATTTCGTGATCGGCGACATTCAAAGGGCGGCCGACCGGTTCGCCAATCAAACCATACCAAGGGTCACAGACGTTTTCGGAGACTTGCCAGACCCCGGTGTGGATGGAGACCCGAGGCTCGCAGTACTGCATGCCTTCGACCTCGGAGGTGCGGCCGGCGAATTCGTGTCAAGGGATCTGCTGCCCGCGAGCGAGTTCGAAGGATCCAACGAACGCGAGATGATCTACCTGGCACTCAACAGTCTCCTGATCGGATCTGACAACTACTACGCGACCTTGGCCCACGAACTCCAACACCTGCTGGACTTCCAAATCCGCCAGAACACGCCGCTTTGGATGGCCGAGGGAATGGCCCAGGTTGCCGAAAGAGTGGCCGGATTCGATCAGGTGATCGCAGATGACGATTACCTGTCCAACACGGCCGTCCCGCTGAACGATTGGAATGTGAGCCAGCTTGATGACCGCCACTACGGAGGCTCCTACCTGTTCCTCACATACATCTACGAGCAATACGGCGCAGAGTCCATGACAGATCTGATGGAGTCAAAGCTCACGGGGATGTCGGCCGTCGACGCCCTGGCACGTTCTCGGGGAGGTGATCTCGATCAACTCGTCGGGGATTGGTTGGCGGCGATCGCGCTCGACGACGCCAGCATCGGGGACGGAAATTTCGTATTCGAATCAGACGATCTTGGCCGGGCATGTCCAGTGATTCGACCGGACAAGGCACCGTTCAAGAACTCGGCCTCTGTACCCCAGTTCGCACCTCGCTACTACGAAGTGGCCGGAGTGGGTCCGATTGAGATCACTTTCACAGGCAACGACCTGATCGGGGTCATCCCTGACCTGCCATACAGAGGTGAATATCTATGGTGGGCAGGAAGAGCTGACAATTCGGCTTCTTCTATGACGAGATCGTTCGATCTCTCCGGCGTCTCTGGCGCGACCCTCGAGTACAGAATCTGGTTCGACACAGGATTCGACGACGGCGGCACTGTCCAGATATCAACCGACGGCGGCGTGACGTGGGATCTGGTCGAGGGACGCCGATCGGATCAGATTGGCCTGGCAACCAGCTATTCGATCCCCGCCTACACAGGTACTTCAGGCAACAGTGCCGAGCCGACCTGGATTCGAGACGAGATCAACCTCGCCGACTACACGGGCGAACCGGAAGTCCTGGTCAAATTCGAGTTCGCCACAGACCTGTTCGAGGGTCGGATCGGTTTCGCTGTCGACAACATCGAACTGGAAGAACTCGGATATTTCGACGGGGCGGAAGAAGAGTCTGATTGGCAGCTCGACGGTTTCGCTCGCACCAACAATCGCCTCCCTCAGCCGTGGACGATCCGAGTCATCCAGCCGGGCGCGCCGAACCCGGTCACCACGGTTGCAGTTGAAGGCGGAACAGCATCCCTCACGATCGACGGCGACCTTGGCCCTGCGACGGTGGCGGTGGTCGCCACTGCGCCAGGAGTTGGCACAAAGGCCGACTACACCTTGGGGTTCCAAGGGGACCTCACGATCACAGAGGAGATCGAGGGAGAACGAGAAGAGTTTTCGCGGCCTTGCCACGGTTGGGAGATCGAAGAGACGGACTCATACACGCTCGCCGTCCAGGACGATGCAATGACCATCACGGTGCGCCAGAACGAAGTATTTGCCTGGACCTCCCGCATGGATTTCCACGAAGACGTGACGATCTCGGCCGCGGTCCGCTTCGAGAACGACCAGGAGGCCCTCGCCGGACTGATGTGTCGCCTCAGCAGCGAAGGCTTCTATGACTTCGAGATCTCCTCAGACGGCTTCTTCTACGCAGGCGTGCAGTCCTCAACGGGTTTCGAGACCGTGCAGGAATGGACGACGTCGCCTGTCGTGCTCACAGGCCCTGGCGTCGTCAACGAGCTGGTACTGGCCTGTCTGGGCGACGAAATCACGTTCACGGTGAACGGCACCGTTCTGGTTACGTTGACGGACGACAGGGTGAGAGCGGGCCAGGTAGCCCTATCGGCTGGTTCGTTCACCGATCTGAGCGAAGACGCGGTAGCCATCTTCGACAACGTCGTGGTCGACGGGGCGGACCTGGCCTCGCTCGACAACGTCGTCCTGCATGAGACCTTCGAAACCAACAGAGGGGACTGGACCGAGTTCAATACCGCCAGGGCTGCCGTTTCGATCGAGGACGAGGGGTACGTGTTCGAAGTCAGGGGATCTGACTGGAGCGTCGACGGCTACTACGAAGAGTCGTTCGACGACGTGATCATCGACGCACAGGTCAGGGTCAACGAACTCCCTCCAGATACCTACATCGGGCTGGCTTGTCGCACAGACGAGAACTTCCAGCAATACCTGTTCTTGGTCAGCGCCGACGGATCGTTCTCGATATTTGCCGGCCTCTTGGACGAGTTTGTGGAAGTTGTGCCGTGGTCACCCCTGTACGCCTTGGACACCCAAGCGGGAGCCCTCAACCAATTCCACGTCGAATGTGTTGGAGATCGTTTGCGGTTCGAGGTCAACGGTGTGGTCGCCGCCGACGTCACTGACAGCCTTCTGAGCGAGGGGCAGATCGGTTTCCTGGGTGTCACCTACGAACGAGGCGGACTCGCTTTCGACGTGTTGGACGTCGTACTCCGAAGGCCCTGAGCCAAACCGGTGTCGACGCAGCCAACCTCTTCGCCCCTCCGCCGCCCGCATGTAGCGTCCGGACACATGTGGAAATGACTCTCGTCTGGCGGCGTCCCGTGTGGCACACTTCACCCATGGGTTCCGTAACGGACAGCACGCCTCGTTTCGCCAGGACGGCGCTGTTCGCCGCGCCGTAAACCGGCTCCTCTCCAACAGACTCACCTCCTGAAAGAAAGGACCAGCGATGGAATTTCTCGCCCGCCACCACGAAGTGGTGGCCCCAGTACTTGCGTTCGACACGGATATTGTCGTCGAACGTGCTGAAGGCCTCTGGGTTTCGGACGCCGACGGAAACCGTTGGGCTGATTTCGCCTGCGGCACCGCCGTTACGAATCTCGGCCACAACCATCCGGAGGTGATCGCCCGCGCCCAATCCCAACTTGGGCGTTTCGTCCATTCCGGAATGATCTTCCGCTACGACGGCATCGTGTCCGTTGGAGAAAAACTCAGGGAAGTCACCCCAACCGGCATAGAGAAATTCTCCTTTGCCAACTCTGGCGCCGAAGCCGTCGAGGGGGCAGTCAAACTGGCCAAGTACGTCACAAAGCGTCAAGGAGTCATCACGTTCAGAGGATCGTTCCATGGGCGCACGATGGGGGCCGTCTCGTACACGACCTCGAACGCCAAGTACCGGGACGGATACCATCCAGTGCTCGGCTCCGTTTTCGTCGCTCCGTTCCCCCACCCATATCGCTGGGGAATGGACGAAGCCACTGCCGTCGATCATTCCTTGCGCGAACTCGCTTTGATGTTCAAGCACGAAGTCCGGCCGCACAACATCGCGGCGTTCCTCGTCGAGCCGGTCCAGGGCGAAGGCGGCTACCACCCGGCTCCTCCTTCCTTTTTGGAGGCGCTGCGCGAAATCGCCGACGAGCACGGGATCAAACTGATTTTCGACGAGGTGCAGTCTGGGTTCGGTCGCACTGCCGCTTGGTT
>QIDH01000035.1 GCA_003229305.1 Acidimicrobiia bacterium
TCGGCCGCCGGTAGAGCGGGCACGGCCGCCAGCACTTCACGTTGCGCTTCGGCCAGTGGCCTCACGTCACCAATCCTCCGCCAGATCTCCGATGGCCATCTTGAACGAATCACCGTAGTCAGGGTCCGCTGCTGCGAGAACGGCGGTGGCGTGCAAGTAGGCGTTCGGGTTGCCGACATCGAGCAGGGTCGTGTCGGCGACGTGGCCTCGGCACCGTCCGGTTCGGCCGAGTTCGGCGATCGCATCCGTCAGTTGGATTTCGCCGCCATAGCCCGGCTCCGTCTTGGAAAGCAGATCGAAAACCTCGGCCATGAACAAATACCGCCCTTGAATCCCCAGCCGAGACGGAGCCGCATCCACCCCGGGCTTTTCGACGGCTCCGGCAACATCGAGGGCGCCGTCAACGACCTCGGAGCCCGGTACCACCACCCCTTTGGTTGCAAGGAGTTCGTCTGTGAGCTCACGAAGACAAAGGACGGACACCCCTGACGAACCCGCTTCGGCCAGGCCAGGGAGCACAGGATGATTCGGCCAGATGAGGTCGTCGGCCAGGAGACAGAAGAATGGTCGGTCTCCGACCGCGTCTTGCGCCATCAGCACCGCGTGGCCTAGGCCCTTGGCCTCATCTTGAACCACTGACTGGACAGTCACTTTTTCCAGTCCGGCGATTGGACCGAGTTCGGAGAAATGGCGCTCGACGATCTGACCGACGCCTGGGTCGAGAATCAAGATCACTTCAGCAACGCCGGCCGCAGCAGCTTCCTCGACCACCCATTGGATCGAAGGGCGATCCACCACAGTGAGCAGAGCCTTGGGCATCACGTTGGTTGCTGGTCGCATCCGAGTTCCGCGACCGGCCGCCGGGATGACAGCCACCTCGACGGCGAGCGGCGTTCCGCCGGTCGACTCCGGATCATTGTCAGTCGTTTCGCTCAAGGGGTCACCATCTTGTTCTCGCGTCCGCCCAACAGTCTTGTGATGTTGGCGCGGTGTCGGTAGAGCACGAGCACGATCGTCAGTGAAAACCAGCCGAGTGCCCAACCGCTGACGCCCAGCGCCAGGGCCGCCGGAACCGCCAATACTGCGACCACCAACGAGCCGAGCGACGATATCTTGGTGGTCCGCACGATGATCAAGTAGACGGCCAGGAAGCCAGCCACCGCGATGGGAATGGTTGCCAGAATCGCCCCTCCGGCGGTAGCCACTCCCTTGCCACCCTTGAAGCGGTGAAACACGGGATAACAGTGGCCGACGACCGCGAAGAACCCGGCAGCAAAGGCCAGCGTTTCCCCCAGCACGATCAGCCCAATCAGGGCAGGCACGAACCCCTTGGCAAGGTCACCGAGATATACCACCGCCGCAGCCGCCTTGCCCATCGTCCGGTAGGCGTTCGATGCGCCGGGGTTACCGCTCCCCTCCTCATATATGTCGACGCCACGGACTTTGGCGACCAGTACTGCGGTGTTGATGCTGCCCAACAGGTAGGCGCCTACACACGTGAGGATGACGCTGATATCCATCAGTCGTCGAGTCTATCCGGTGGACAAAGTCCAACCGCCACTCACCTCGCTACGGCTTTGCTCCGGGTATCATGGTGGTTTGGGCATTCGCCCATCTTCCGAGTTGAGGAACCAATGCCCACGTACGTCTACGCCTGTCGGAACTGTGAACATCAGTTCGAAATCTTCCAGAGCTTCTCGGACAAGGCGAAACGAACCTGCCCAGAATGCAAGGAGCGCCAGCTCAGGAAAGTGCTCTTTCCGGCAAGAGTCGGATTCAAGGGTTCCGGCTTCTACGTCACCGACTCCAAGGTGCCGGCCGGCGCCAACTCGGGGTCGGAATCCTCAAACTCTTCCTCCAAGGCCGATGGCGCTTCGAAATCCAAAGATTCAAAGGGCTCCAAAGACTCCAAGACCGGCTCGAGTTCGACTTCTTCTTCCTCCGATTCCAAGAGCTCAACCTCAAAGAGCTCGTCCTCGACTTCATCAAAGTCGTCCTGACCGAGCACTGCGGCCTGGGCGAGATCCATTGACCGACCCGATCGCAGTCATCCTGGCCGGGGGCAGGTCCAGCCGGATGGGCACCGATAAGGCCTCGTTTCTGGTCGGAGGACAATCAATGATCGACTGGGTGATCTCGGCCGCCACCGAAGCCCTAGGGAACGTGGTCGTGGTCGGTCGGAAAACTCCGGTCGGCGGTGTGGATTGCATCCCGGACATCTCCGGATCACACCGGGGACCGCTCAGCGGAATCGCCACAGCTCTTCGAGTACTGGATGCACCGATCGTGGTTCTGGCTGTGGACCAGCCGTTGGTCGACTCGCTCACGATCAGATCGATTGCCGAGCACGACGACCAGGATTTCGCGGCAATTCCGATCCACCAGGGCGAGGAGCAGGTGACCTGTGCCCGCTATCCACGCCGCTGGAAGGATCTGGCCGATGAAGCGCTGGCCCGCGACCTGAGTATCCGAGATCTCGTCAGGACTAACGACTACCTGCGAATCGATGAGGACATCTGGCGAAGCTGGGGCGAAGACGGGCGCTCTTGGTTTTCGATCGACGAGCCTGGTGACGTAGTCGCCGCCGAACGAAGGTTTCGCCTCGATCTCCATTGATCGTGTACAGACCCCTTCCTGACAGCGCTCGGACGCGGTACATTCGAAGGTGTATTGGTTGCAACGCCCACCCATCGCCCGATATGTCGCCGCAGGCCTACTGCTCTCGTTCGCAGCGTGGGTCGAACTGCGCCCAATCGCAACAGTCGAGCGTCCGTTCGCGTCAGTCGACGTTTCCGAGGGGGGCGTTCTGGATGGCAACGTGGTCGAGTGGCGAGACGTGGCGGCCGGTGCTCTGCCGGCAATCGATCCGACCGGATTCGCAGCAGTCTTCATTCCAGCCGGAACTCCGCTGACTTCTGCGGTGATCGCCGAATCAGTTCCCCGCCCTCCTGACGGTTGGTGGACCATGGAGTTGGCGCTGTCGGCTGAGACGAAGCCGGGAACCGACCTGCAGCTCGTCGTCATCCCAGGACCTGGTGAGGACCCTGTCTCTCCGATCCCAGCCATCGTGATCCGTCCCGGTACGTCAGAGACCTTCGGGGCCGGACGTCCAGGCCTAGTCGCGGTGCCACCTGACCGTGCCACAGACGCAGCCATCGCGGCGTCCGGTGGAAAGTTGACCGTTCTGGCAGCCGGATAGACGGTCCAACGAGTTCGAGCACGAAAGGTCGGTGCGAGATGGCGGACCGGCAGTTGGGCCCACTACCCTCGAACCGGTGTTTGAAGCAATCTTGTGGGGGGTCGTCCAGGGCCTCACCGAATTCCTGCCCGTCTCATCCAGCGGCCATCTCCGCCTCGTCCCGGAAATACTCAGTATCGAACCACCGGACCTGGCTACTACTGCGGTGCTCCACCTTGGGACGCTGGTCGCCGTTCTGGCCTACTACCGAGCCGATCTCAAATGGATGCTAACGAGTCTTAAAACCGATCGACTCGCCCGCCGTCTCGTCACATTACTGGCGATCGGGACCGTCCCGGCGATGGTGGTCGGGCTTGCATTCAGCGATCAGGTGGAGCGCCTCCAAGAATCGACAACCGCAGTCGGACTGGGCCTCATCTTCACGGCCGCAGTACTGGCCATAGGCGAACGATTCAGGACAGGCGAGGTAAAGGCTGAACGAGCGAAGCCCCTCGACGCCCTACTGATCGGGCTCGCCCAGGCGGCCGCCCTGATCCCTGGGGTTTCACGGTCTGGCATGACGATCTCTACTGGCTCAGGACGAGGTTTGTCCAGACACGAATCAGCCAGGTTTGCGTTCCTTCTGTCGATTCCGGTGATCTTCGGAAGCGGCCTCCTAGAGATCGTGGACGCCAGAAGCCAGGGAGACCTACAGGCGGAACTGTTGATCGGAATCACTGTTGCCGCGATCGTGGGATACGCGGCGATCTCCTTCCTGATCAAGGGACTTGCCCGCTGGGGTATGCGACCTTTCGCCTGGTACTGCCTGGCGGCCGGAGTTCTGACGGTGGCGTTCCTCTAGCCACCACTCAGCAATCGTTCAGGAGTAGTTGGAGCTCGCCCTCTGAACCTCTGCGATATGGACGTTTATCAGGGCCGGCCGGCCACTCGCCTCAGCACGTTCCAGCGCCGGACGAATCTGTTCAGGATCATCCACGAACTCGCCGTATCCACCTAGTCCCTCGACCATCGCGTGATAAGGACGGACGCCGAGGTCGGCGGCGACCACTCGATCCGGGTACAGCATCTGATGCACCGTCTTGATATTGCTCCAGGCGCCGTCGTTGCCGACGACACCGATGATCGGCAGACCGAGGCGAACGAACGTGTCGTATTCCATGCCGTTGAACCCGAACCCTCCATCCCCAAAAACGATCCCAACTCGCCGCTCGGGATGCAACACCTTGGCGGCCAACGCGAACGCAGGGCCGGTACCAAGAGTCCCGAACGGACCAGGGTCCAACAGGGTCGATGGCTCGTTGATCTTCAGCCACTTGGCCGTCGTCGACACAATGTCGCCGCCGTCGACCGCCACGATCGAATCAGGACCGAAAAAGGCCGACACCTCCTTGGCGAACCGCTCCGGAAACACAGGCGAGGCAGCACTCGAAGCGAGGGTCTGCGCCTCGGCAGCCTTGGCGGCCTCCTGCTCCATAATGGCGCGAGTGAACGGACGGCCCCCGTTTCCCGTGTCGGCCAGGTCGGGAAGCGAGGTGAGTTGAGCGACCAGGGACATCGGGTCTGCGACGACGCCAAGGTGCGCAGCCCGGTTCCAGCCGATCTTCGTGCTGTCCGCATCCACCTGAATGACCTTGGCATCCTTGTTGATTTTCTGGCCGTAGCCGGTCCGGAAATCCCAGTCCACACCGAGGCCGAGCACCAGGTCTGCCTCGGCGAACGCCGAACTTCTGGTTCGGTTTCCAAGTAGCGGGTGGTCGAATTCGAGACTTCCCCTGGCCGTACTCTGGAGATAGACGGGCGCCTGAATCTGCTCTGCGAACTGCTGCAACGACCGTTTCTTGTCTCCGCGATAGCCACCGCCGGCGAAGATCATCGGACGTTCCGCGTCCCTGACCATCTGAGCGATCCTCAGCAGGGTCGCCTGATCGGCCATCTGAGCGACATTCGGCCGGTAGTGGTCTGGCCATTCGATGTCGTCGTCACGGAGCATGTCAGCCTGAACGTCGAGTGGAATATCCAAGAAGACCGGGCCGCCTCTCCCCCCGAAGGCGTGGCGAGCCGCGGTGGCGACGTACATCGGGAGTTTTGACGTCTCCCAGGCCGTCGCCGCCCACCGGGTGATGGATCCAAACAGCGTGGGGTGGTTCATCTCCTGAAGTCCGCCCATGAGCTCGTTGCGGACATAATGACGCCCACCGAGCAGCAGGACCGGCGTAGCCGAATAGTGGGCCGAAGCGATCCCGGTAATCGCGTCCGTGACGCCTGGGCCTGCCGTCACGGCTGCCACTCCGAGTTTGCCCGTCAGGCGACTGTATGCCTCGGCGGCATGGACCGCTGTCTGTTCGTGGCGAACGTCGACGATTCGGATTCCCTCGAGGACGCACCCGTCCAGGATTGGAAGGATGTGGCCGCCGGTCAGGGTGAATATCGTGTCGACGCCCTCGGAGCGAAGCGCTCTCGCGATGAGCTGACCACCATGCATACTCCGCCTCCTTCCGATGATTGTATAAGCCTCGCCGCCCGCTTTGGGTCAGCCGATCACCAGATCAGGATGGGTACGGATCCGAGGCTTGCGTGTTTCTACTTCATCTGCAAGGGCTTCAAATGCCATGGCGGCGTCGCTGCCGGGAGCCACCACCGACACCGGCAGTCCATTGTCTGCTCCCTCTCTCATGGCCGGCACCAACGGAATCTGGGCCAGGAGGTCGACATCGATTTCGTCCGCCAGATCGGCTCCACCGCCTTCGCCGAATATCTGGTAGCGAGTGCCGTCGTCGCCGGTGAACCAGCTCATGTTCTCTACGACGCCGATGACCTCTTGGTTGACCTTGGCGGCCATCAGGGCCGCTCGTTTGGCGACCCGCTGGGCGGTGGGTTGGGGGGTGGTCACCAGCAGCTGGCGAGCCTTGGGGATGTACTGGGAGATCGAAATCGCGATGTCCCCTGTCCCTGGTGGCATGTCGATGAGCAGGTAGTCGGGATCATCCCAGAAAACGTCGGACAGGAACTGGTCGAGCGCCTTGTGCAGCATCGGGCCCCTCCAGATGACTGCCTGGTCGGAAGGGATGAAAAAGTCCATCGAAATGACTTTCACACCATGCAGGATGGGAGGGATGATCGCGCCCGCTAACACCGGAGGAGCATCAGACGATCCAAGCATTTTGGGAATGGAGAAACCCCACACATCCGCGTCGAGAATTCCAACCTGGCGACCTCGCTTGGCCAAAGCCACTGCCAGGTTGACCGTCAGCGAAGACTTCCCGACTCCCCCTTTTCCGGACGAAACAGCGATCACCTGGGTACGGGAACCCTGTCCGCCCACCTTGCGAACAGACGCCTGGAGCCTGTCCATGACTGAAGTCGCGGTTTCGTCGTCCATGAGGTCCGCGTCGATCGTCACCGATCGCACGCCTTCGAAGGTCCTGACACCGTCGGTGACAGCGTCGATCAGGCGCTCGTGCGGCTCTCCAGGGATCGGAAATCGCAGATCGATGGTGGCGGTTCCACGTTTGAGAGTTGCCCCTTTGATAACGTCGAGCTCGCCGATCGGCCGTCCGATCGTGGGGTCGACGATGAGGTTCAGGTGATCAATTAGAGGGCCTGCGTCAGCCATAGATTCTCACATCTACGTAGTGTTTAGAAGGATTCGCAACTATAGTGACGGCTGCGGGACACTCATCCGTATCCGCTGCGAGGTCAACATGGCCACCAAACAATCAAAAGCACAGAGCGGTTCATCAGAGTTCGACACGACCCTTTTCGACCGCACCATGAACGACCTCACATCCAGTCTGGGCGACGCTACACGACGGGGCATCTATATCGCGGTCCGAGAGTCCGCTGATCCGCTCGCTGCTTCGCAGATCGCCGAAATGTTCGAGATCCATCCAAATGTCGCCAGGCACCATCTCGACCGGTTGGCCAATGACGGCTATCTCGAGATCAGTAGGCGACGCCCATCTGGGCGAGGAGGGCCAGGGGCGGGTAGGCCGGCCAAGTGTTACACGGCCACTGGCAAAGAGATCGACGTGCATTATCCGGCCAGACGGCTCGATCTCTTGACCGGTCTGCTGATGGAGGTCGTTGTCCGGCTCGATCCTGACAACGCCGCAGCCGTTGCCAGGGAGGTCGGCTACGAACACGGCACCACCATCGCCGAGGAAATAGGTCTGCCCACCGATGCCGACTTCCCGAGAACCGTGAGAGCAGTCGCCAAGGCCATGACCGGAGTCGGATTCGGCATGATCGCCGACATCGACGCCTCACAGCTCATCACCGCCCATTGCCCATTCGGAGACCTGGCCACCTCTCATCCGGACGTCATCTGCTCACTTGATCAGGGTCTGATCGCCGGGTTGATGAGCTCGGTCGACACCGCATGGGAACCGGTGGTGATCCCCCATCACTCCCCCGACGAAGCCTGCGTAACCAAAGTCAGCATCGGCTGAGCGGGCGGATGATCTGATCCTGGTATCGCAAGGTGAAGCACCCTGCGGGACGTCGACACGGTGCTGAGGTGCCTTGGCCAGGACGACCCTGAGGGGCTGAACGTCGGGGGATCAGGCGTACGATTCAACCGAGCAGGATCGCCTATCGATTTGAAGCCTCAAAGATCGCGCCTTCGCTCGCTGATATCCAACGGTCCTGCCTCGCGGCCAACAGACTTACGGGGCGTGGTTGCGGTCAACGCAGGTCAGTCATCGTCATCGTCATCGTCATCGTCATCGTCATCGTCATCGTCATCGTCATCGTCATCGCCATCGTCGCCCTCATCGTCATCGCCATCGTCATCGCCGTCGCCATCGTCGCCATCGTCGCCCTCATCGTCATCGCCATCGTCGCCATCGTCGCCATCGTCGCCGTCATCGCCATCGTCGTCGCCATCGTCATCGTCATCGCCACCGCCAAAAGTCGCCACATAATCGGCAACAGCGTCCAGGTCACTTTCGCTGAGGACCTCGAAGGAGAATGCAGGCATCGTACCGTCGCCGGTGCGAACTACATCGATCAACTCGCTGCGGCTCTCACCAACGATATCGGGACCGAGCGACGTTCCGAGACCGCTTGGACCATGGCATGCTGCACAGAACGCCGCATAGATGGCTTGCCCACTCAGCGGAGCCGGCGGAGGAGTAGACGGCGGAGGAGTAGACGGCGGAGGAGTAGACGGCGGAGGAGTAGACGGCGGAGGAGTAGACGGCCCGAGCGTGCCGATATAGTCGGCGATGGCCTGGATCTCTGCCGTTGACAGACTGGCACCGAAGGGGGGCATTGCACCCTGTCCGTCCGTTGTGATATTGACTAGCTCAGCGTTGGTGAGGCTGGTGTTGGCGAGTTCGGTGGCGAAACCTCCCGTACCGCCAGCGCCGTGACAGGCCGCGCAAGAGGAGGCGTAAAGCGCGGCGCCATCAAGTCCCGGTGGCGGCGGTAGTGCGGCACCGACGGTGATCGTAACAACGGCGACGTTGGAGGCAAGGGCCCCGTCCCAGGCGGTATAGGTGAACGTGACCGTGCCGGTGGCGCCGAGAGGATCATAGGTGAATGAGCCGCTCGGACTGATCGTGAGAGATCCGACGGCCGGTCCGGTTGCGGGACGAACGGTGAGCGCCTGCCCGTCGGGGTCGCTGTCGTTGGCAAGTACGCCGGGAGCGGGGACGACGAGGGGAGCGCCGTCTGCAATGGAATACGAGTCATCAACGGCGACAGGTGGAGCAGCCGCTACTTGGAAGGCGACCGCCTGGAGACTCGAACGCTCCACGACGCCCTCGTCTGACTCGCCGTTGGCCGAACCGACTGCGGCCCCGACCCCCGTAGCCACTGTGTAAGCCAGCGCCAGCCCGACGAAAATACCCGCGATGCGAAAAGCTCTATCCCGGTACTTCATGCTCCCCTACCCCGACTCCTCTCGAAACAATAGCCGACTACCTCCTGGGTTGTGTCAAACACTTTGAGGAACCTCACAGATTGTCCGGGTTGAACGACTCCGTGGCACTCCCCCCTGAGGCGGCATCGGCCTTGCGTACCCTGCGCACCTCCCAGTACACCAGCAGGCCGAGTGTGGCCATGGACGCCAATGCGATGCCGAGTTCAACACCAGCGGCGAGTGGCACCGAACTTGGCTCTGCATCGAACTCCACGTATTTGCTCGGTTGGATTGCCAAGGTGCCCTCGCCAGTGGGAAGATCTCCGGTCGGTTCCTCACCGGGCGATCCGGTGTCTTCCTCGGCGACGGCTCCGCCTTGGAACGCAATGCTGTACACGGCGACTTCGGTGATCTGCTCCCCGCTGAGGCCGCCGCTGAACCCCGGCATGGTGCCAACGCCGTTTGCTATGACCTCGACCGTCGCGTCGAGATCAAACGAAGACGCCTGTAGGGACGGGCCTATGCCACCTTCCCCGTCCGCGCCGTGGCAGGCAGCACAGTTGGCCGCATACGCGTCGGCACCATCGCCGGGGCCCGGGTCGCGGACAACCATCGCCTGAGTCGTAGTAGTCGTAGCAGGCGCCGCAGCGGACTGAAGACCAACCGAATACACAGACACCGCATCAATCTCAGCCAGCGACAACGACCCGGAAAAACCAGGCATCGACCCAACACCACTCGCCACAGCCGACACAGTCGCTCCCGTCGAGAACGTCGACGTCTGAAGCGACGGACCAATCCCCCCAGCCCCAGACGCACCATGACACGCCGCACAATTCGCCGCGTACAACTGAGAACCACTCACCGACCCCGCCTGAGTCGTAGTTGTCGTCGCAGGCAGCGTTGTCGTTGTGGTGGTAACCGTACCGATCGTGACCGTGACGGTCGCCGCCGAACCGGCGGGATCACCGTTGGCTCCCTGGTCGTCCGTGACCGTGAGCCTCACGGTGTAGACCCCGTTGGCTCCGTAGCTGTGGAACACCTGTCCCGCCTCGGCCAAGCTTCCAGCCACGGAGGGTGTGCCATCCCCGAAATCCCAGGAGTAGGTGACGATCGTGCCGTCCGGGTCCGTAGAGCCGGTGCCGTCGAGGAGTATGAAGGTGCCCACTTCGCCGGTCGTTGGATCAGCGGTTACGACCGCGGCGGGCTGCTGATTCACCTGCCCAGTGGCCGGGCCTGCCGTGATGACACCGAGCACGGCCAAGCCGAAAATGCCCGCTACCCCCAAGCCGCTCAGTACCAACGCAGGTCGATTCTTGGCCATTTCCGTCCCCACACTCCACTGTCGGAGACCGATTCGGCGTCCACAGGGAAGCTTACCCCGAGTGTTCGCGACGCGTAAACCGGAGTCGACCTTCTGGGTTCGACGGTGCGGGCGTAAGGGGTGATCCCGACAGACTCACCATCGACAGCCGAGCGAGGCGAGTTGCGCGGTCGCACCCCTCGGGGACCGACCGGCGGGAATTCGCTCCTCGATCCTCATACCGAAACCATTGGTTAGGAAGGTACGTGGCTGAGTCAACGACGCACCCGCGGTCTTCTGATTCAAACTTGGCGATCCTCAGGGCCGCCGTATACAGTTGTTGGCGAGCTGGCAAGATTCACCTCTAGACCTCACAATAGCAATGGAGCGTGTATGGCAGGGCAACGAGATCGGCCGCGCCGCTCCTCATGCGTTGCCCGTCTAATACTCACCACCGGCTTCCTCATCATTGCTTCCCCAGCGATGGCGACAAACACAGGGGCCGTAGGTGAGAGCGCCGAAACGGGGGGCGAAGAAGCCACGGAGCTGATCGTGCCCCGCAATGATCTGTCCATAGGTGGCGAGTTATACCGCTCCGAGTGTGCCGCGTGCCACGGTGCCACGGCGATCGGCGGCGCCCTCAGCTTCCGCGACAACGCCCCCTCCCTCAAAGGCTTCACTGCCCTGGAGATAGCCGCTGCGATCCGAAGCGGGCCCGGCGAGATGTCCTCCTTCGGCCCCAACACCATCAGCGATGAGCAATTGCAACAGATCGTCACCTACAGCCTCTACCTCCAGGCACCTGACGATCCGGGCGGCGCGCCCATCGGCAGGGTTGGACCCGTCATGGAGGGTTTCGTCGCACTGGCAGCACTGGGCGCCATTATTCTCGGGCTCATGTGGATTGGAGATCGACGTGCATAGGACGAAGGCCCCGCAGATCGCATTCGGCATCACGATCCTCGCCGGTCTCGGCCTGCTCGTGCTCTACGCCGCCGGCGGTCATCCTCAATTTGAGGGCCTGCTGTGGTTCTATGCACTGGCGGGCCTCGGCGTCGGCATCATCACGGGCGCCAACCGCTATCTCCCGCAAGGACGCAGCGAAGAGGAGCGTCACCCCCTGGCAAGCTCGGAGGAGACGATCGCAGCCGCGAAGGCCGACCTGCGAAGGGCAGATCTTCCCGAAGGTGCGCCGGACAAAGAACGGCGAACGGTGCTCCGCTTACTCGGCGGCGCCGTCGCCGTGCTGGGCACTGCCGTGATGTTCCCCATCCGGTCCCTCGGCCCGGACCCCTCGGAAGACCTCCGCAGGACCGCTTTCGTCAAGGGCGTGCGGCTGGTGACCGTGGACGGCCGGCCGATCACGAGGGACCAGCTAGAGGTGGGGGAGGTCGTAACCGCGTTTCCCGAGGGGCACACCAAAGCGGCGGACTCGCCGACGCTGCTCATCCGCTACGACGAGGAGCGGTTCCTACCTGCAGGGGGAAGGGCGGGCTGGGTGGCGGAAGGCCTGGTCGCATACTCAAAGATCTGTACGCATGCCGCTTGTGGGGTGGGCCTGTATCAGAGCGTCTCGGGGTTGTTGCTGTGCCCTTGTCATCAATCGACGTTCGATGTGAACAACGCTGCTCGCCCGACCTTTGGTCCGGCAACGAGGGCTCTGCCGCAACTCTCTATCGCCATCGACTCGGATGGTTTCGTCGTGGCACAGGGTGACTATGACGAGCCCGTGGGTCCCGGGTACTGGAACAGGCCAGGCGACTCATGATGCGCTCAATCGTAAGGGGGGTCGATCAACGCCTCGGCACGGCGCGGATGGCGCGGGGGATCCTGAACAAGGTCTTTCCCGACCACTGGTCGTTCCTGCTCGGGGAGGTCATCCTCTACTGCTTCATCATCCTGGTGGCGACGGGCGTTTACCTGACGCTCTTCTTCGATGCCAGCCAGCAGGAGGTGCTGTACGCCGGCAGCTACGTCCCCCTCCAGGGTGTGGAGATGTCGCGGGCATATGCGTCGACACTTGATATCACGTTCTCGGTCCGGGCAGGTCTAGTCGTCCGGCAGGTGCACCACTGGGCAGCCCTGCTGTTCGTGGCCTCGATGATGATCCACCTGCTCCGTACTTTCTTCACCGGTGCTTTTCGCAAGCCACGCGAATTGAACTGGGCTGTTGGAGTGACGTTGCTCTTACTGGCCCTGATCAACGGTTTCACCGGGTACTCAATGATCGATGATCAGCTCTCAGGTACGGGCCTGCGGATCGGGTACTCAACGGTGCTGTCGATCCCGTTGGTCGGTCCCTGGCTGTCGTCGCTTCTTCTCGGTGGCGAATTCCCCGGTGCCGATATTATCTCACGTCTCTTCGTGTTCCACGTGCTGATCGTGCCCGCCCTCATAATCCTGCTACTCGTCATCCACATGGCGATCATGGCCCGACAGAAGCACACCCAGTTCCCGGGTAGGGGCCGTAGGGAGGACAATGTAATCGGCCTGCGGTTGTGGCCCACATATGCGATGAAGGCCACCGGAGTCTTCTTCCTCACCAGCGCGGTGCTCGCTTTGATCGGCGGTCTTGTGCAGATCAACCCGATCTGGATGTTCGGGCCCTTCCGGGCAGCCGACGTCAGCTCCGCGTCACAACCCGATTGGTATCTCGGGTGGCTGGAAGGAGCGCTACGGCTCATGCCCGCGTGGGAGCTGCGCGCTTCACCCTTTGAGATTCCGAACCCGTTCTACCCTTCTCTATTGCTGACCGGGGTCACTTTCGCTGTGCTCTACGCCTGGCCGTGGCTCGAGGCACGCGTCACCGGCGACAATGAGGTCCACCACCTTCTTGACCGTCCCAGCGAACGGCCAGTCCGCACCTCTCTCGGCCTTGCTACGTTGAGCTTCTTCGCCGTGCTGTTCGTCGCCGGTAGCGACGACGTGCTCGCCGTGTGGCTGAGCGCGTCGGTGAACGTCGTCGGCCGAATCCTTCAGTTCCTGGCAGTCGTTTTGCCGGTGCTCGTGTTCGTCGTAAGTAGAAGCGTGATGAACCGACGCCTGAAGAAACGCGAAGAGCCCGGTGACGGGCCACCCGGGCGCGTCGGGCACTCCCGTTGGGAGGCCCGCGTAGCGGTACTACTCTTTGCCGGGCTCGTCTTCGTCACCGTCTCGTCGCTATCGATCAAGTCTCCAGCCGACCTACCGGAGACTTGGACCGCCGAGGCCAACGCAGGCCTGACCGGCGAGCAGCTCTACGGCGCAGCGTGCGCCCAATGCCATGGCAACAACCTGGAGGGCAACTTCGGCCCAGCGCTGGGTCCGGACACAGAATCGGAACAGATGTCCGACACCCTCGTCGAGGCGGTGATATTCTCCGGCATCGGCACCATGCGATCGATGTCCGGCGTCCTCACCGACGAGCAGGCCAAGGAAATCGTCGCCTACATCCGACAGGTTCAGAGCGAGTAGCCGCCCGCCGGCCCAAAGAGGCGTAGAGGAGGCCGGGGCTATCCTCGCTGGCAATCGTGGCCCCATCTCATCCGTATTCGGTGAGTCGCTCGGCGTCCCCGGACTACCGTCTGAGACGTGTCCGGCACCCACGTGCAAGATGTGCAGTGCCAACCCGACTCCCGATCTTCGAGTCGCCGCCTGACCTCGCCAGAATCTCGAGCAGAAATCGGTACCGCGAATGCGATCCCTCGAGAACACGGTTGGCCAGCCGGCAGGGCCAGGCGATCGAGGATGCCGTGCCAGCAGGTGAACCCTTCGACAGAGCCGTGGATGGCGTCATCGCCCACCCCGAGGGGGTTCCCACTGGCCGAAATCCGCAACGACCAGCTCCTTCGACAGGCTGGGTTCGGCCATCAGATTGCTGATCGGAGCAGACGATTCCAACTAGGCCAGTCCTGCTCGAGCCCTTAGACGGTATCCAGCAGGCCCTCGTCGACGGTCACTTCGGCTGTCAAAAGGAACTGGGCGAAGGTCTTGGCTTGGGGATCTGACATGAGCGATCGGGTACCTCCGCCGCCAAGACTGTCGTGAATGAGAAAGTTCACACTCAACAGATTTGGCAGTTCGAAGCGTTCGACCTTTCCATGGTCCATCTCGTCGAAGAATTCGTCCACGTCCTGAGCCGTTAGGTTGTCGAGCATCCAGCGGTAGACGGCAGGAGACCTGGCTATCACTCCGATGTTGGCGATGTTTCCTTTGTCACCCGATCTCGCGAGGCAGAGTTCGGACAAACGCACGGTCACCGTCGATCCGGTGTCCGGGTAATCGGCGCCCGCTGGCTCGACACTGATCTGCGCGGCGATGGAGGCGGACCAGTCCCCCGATCCGGTCTCGACGGTCTCATCGCCGACGATCACTTCCGCTGTCACGGCGGTCCGCGATATCAGCGCAGGCCAGAACCCGACGACTTCGGCAGCTCTGGGGCGACCGTGGTCGGCCAGGTACGTGATGCCTGGGACAGTGCCGAGCACGAGCGGGACTACTTGCGCGGCGAACAGGCGACGGATTTTGTCGGCGTCTGCGTCACGCACTCCCAGCTGGAGGATCACCTCGTTCGGCTCGTGATCCGGATCAATCGGAGGATGGGTTCCGTCCCAGCCGATGATCTGGCAAAGCGCCTCATCGAACTGGTCTGCGCCACCAACACCCGCCCAGAATGCGTCCTCGACGGTCGCGGCCTTATCGAGGGCATCCGGGCCTGAGATCAAGAGCCGCCCGAACGCCCGATATCCGTCCCGATAGCTGATCGACACCTTGAGAGTATCTGGGGCCGGGGTGCCTCTGATACCGCTCACCTCCACCCGATCATCACCCCCGTCTTCGAGGTGGATAGTGTCGAACCGGGCCACCACGTCCGCCGACAGGTACCCGGGTGGGCCGATCTCGTACAAGAGCTGCTCGGTCACGGTGTGCATGGAAACGAGGCCACCGGTGTCAGGGTGTTTGGTCACGGTGAAACTGCCGTCCGCCCTAGCCTCAACCAACGGGTAGCCCATGTTCGACCAGCTCTGAACCTTGTCCCAGTCGGTGAAATTTCCTCCGGTCGCCTGGAGGCCACATTCGATGATGTGGCCCGCGACTACCCCGGACGCGATCTTGTCCCAGTCGTCCTCGGCCCAGCCGAATTCGTGAATCATCGGGGCAAGGGTCACTCCTGCGTCGGTTACCCGCCCGGTGATGATGACATTGGCACCCATCTCGAGCGCCGCGACGATCGGGCCGGCTCCCAAATAGGCGTTGGCTGAGAGGATGTCGCCGCGAATCGAATCGACGGACTCGCCAGTCTCGAGGTGCTCAAACCCTTCGCCGCCTTCGATCAACTCATCGAATCTCGGGAGGAGATTGTCACCGATGACGACTCCCACCTTCACCCGATCGGCCACTCCGAGGTCGGCGGCCAGCTTCTCTACTGCATCTCGAGCTGCAAGCGGATTGACTCCGCCGGCGTTCGAAATGATCTTGATGTCACTGTCAACCGCGGAGACCAAAACATCTCGCAACTGCACCAACAGGTCCGCCGCGTACCCCTTTTCCGGATCTCTGGCCATCTGCTTGCTGAGGATCGCCATCGTCACCTCGGCCAGATAATCCATGACGAGATAGTCGATCGGGCCGCCCTCGACCTGGCGTTTGGCGGCGCCAGGGTCATCTCCCCAGAACCCCCCACAGTTCGCGATAACGATGGACTCCATACCCGAAAGCTACTCCGTTGAACCAACACAGGCGTCGTGAACTCGAGCTGGCAAGCGAAGACGGCGCATTCCGCTGTCCGCCATCCGAATACACTCGGCGTCCCAGTCGTTGATGAATCGAGGTACACCATGGCCAACGATCCGTTCGGCGCCACCGATCAGATCTCGACTCCGCTAGGCGAGCGGTCTGTCGCTCGGCTGGATTCACTGCGAGATCACGGGGACGTCGACAAGCTCCCGTACTCGATCAAGGTGCTCACTGAAGCCGCGCTTCGCAACCATGACGGTCGAATTGTCACGGAAGCCGACGTGATCGCCCTGGCCTCGTATGACGCGACCAAGGTCGCTGCCACCGAAATCCCCTTCTCCCCCGGTCGAGTTGTACTCCAGGATTTCACTGGCGTCCCCGCCGTGGTCGACCTGGCGGCGATGCGGTCGGCGATAGTTCGGATGACCGGCAACGTCGCTAACGCTCAAAAGGTGAATCCACAGGTTCCGGTCGATCTGGTGATCGACCACTCAGTACAGGTGGATGCCTTCAACTCCGGCATGGCACTCCAGATCAACTCGGAGAAGGAGTTCGAGCGCAATGTCGAGCGATACGAGTTCTTGAAATGGGGCAGGTCGGCGTTCGACAACTTCAGAGTCGTGCCACCCGCCACCGGCATCGTCCATCAGGTCAACCTCGAATACCTTGCAAACGTCGTGATGGACAATGGAACGCAGCTCTATCCAGATTCGCTGGTCGGGACGGACTCACACACCACGATGATCAACGGCCTCGGAATCCTCGGTTGGGGTGTGGGCGGAATCGAGGCAGAGGCGGCCATGGTCGGCCAGCCCATCTACATGCTGATTCCAGAGGTGGTCGGCTTCAAGCTCACCGGCAGCCTGGACAACGGCTCCACTGCCACCGATCTGGTCCTGCGGGCGACCGAGATGCTCCGCAACCACGGGGTGGTTGGCAAGTTCGTCGAATTCTTCGGCCCCGGCCTGGCCGACATGCCTCTGGCCAACCGGGCGACGATCGCCAATATGGCTCCTGAATACGGAGCCACCTGCGGGTTCTTTCCCGTCGACGACCAGACACTCACATACCTGCGCTTGAGCGGCCGCAGCGAAGATCTGATCGAAACGATCGAGCAGTACTACCGGCTCCAGGGACTCTGGCGAGACGACGACCGTGAGATCGTCTATTCATCGACGCTCGAACTCGACATGTCGACTGTCGAGCCGGCTTTGGCAGGACCGAAACGTCCGCAGGACCGCATCGTGCTATCGGACATGAAGAAACAGTGGCGTCTTGACCTCAGCACGACATTCGAGGGACACGGCAAGGCGGGCGGCGTGGAAGGAGTCGTCTTCGACGGCGAGAGTTTCACGCTGTTGGACGGGGCCGTCGCCATCGCGGCGATCACGAGCTGTACGAACACCTCGAACCCAGACGTCATGGTCGGCGCAGGCCTGGTGGCCCGCAATGCCAGGCGAAGGGGGTTGACTCGCAAGCCTTGGGTCAAGACGTCGCTCGCCCCCGGGTCCAAGGTCGTGACCGAATACCTCGACGCCGCCGGGTTGAGCGAAGATCTCGAAGCGGTCGGCTTCTATCTCGTCGGGTACGGCTGCACGACCTGCATCGGCAATTCAGGCCCACTGCCGGTTCCGATTTCGGAGGCGATCAACGCCAGCGACCTCGTCGCCGCCTCTGTGCTTTCCGGAAACCGGAACTTCGAGGGACGGATCTCTTCGGACACCAGGGCCAACTACCTGGCCTCCCCGCTGTTGGTGGTCGCGTATGCGCTGGCCGGGACCGTCGACATCGACATGACCAGCGAACCGATCGGACAAGATCCGTCTGGCACGGATGTTTTCCTATCGGACATATGGCCTTCGCAGTCCGAGATCGACGACATCGTGGCGGAGGCGATCAATCCTGACCAGTTCAAGAGCCAGTACGCAAACGTGTTTACCGGTTCGGCGCAATGGCAGGCAATCGCCGCCACAGAGTCTGACCTCTACGAATGGAACCCGGACAGCACATACATACAGGAGCCCCCTTTCTTCGCCGGACTGACAGCAGAGCCAGGAGTAATCGAGCCAATTTTCGGTGCAAGGGTGCTGGCCAAGTTGGGCGACTCCGTGACCACTGATCACATCAGCCCCGCCGGTGCCATCGCCGTTGATTCGCCCGCCGGCAGGTACCTCATCGACAATGGAGTTCCCAGGCTCGCTTTCAACAGCTATGGCTCACGGCGAGGCAACGATCAGGTGATGACCAGGGGCACGTTTGCCAATGTGCGGGTCCAGAATCAACTGGCTCCAGGAACAGAGGGTGGTTGGACGACCGACTTCACAGACGGTCAGGTGAAGGCCATCTTCGAGGCATCCACGAGCTATCAGGAGGCCGGCATCCCCACAATCGTTCTGGGTGGTGCCGACTACGGCATGGGCTCTAGTCGTGACTGGGCGGCCAAGGGTTCGTTCCTACTGGGCGTGAAGGCAGTGATTGCCAAAAGTTTCGAACGCATCCACCGATCGAACCTGATCGGAATGGGCGTGCTGCCGATCGAGTTTTTGGAGGGCCAGGACGCAGACACGCTGGGGCTAGACGGATCCGAAACATTCTCAATCGCTGTCGACGACGCATTCACCGCCCGCCAAGAAGTGGAGGTCAAAGCGATGCATGACAACGGAACAGAAACCACCTTCACCACGACCAGCCGGATAGACACTCCGGTCGAGGTCGAGTACTACCGCAACGGGGGGATCCTGCACACTGTCCTCAAGGAGATGGCCAAGACCTGAACAGGGTTGGGCTGCGACGGATGGTCAATTTGGCGCCGAGACTCGGGTAGCGTTGGATTCAGATGCGTATCTACCTTTCCCCACCGGACGTTTCGGACACCGAGCGTCATGCACTCGTGCGCGGATTCGACAGCGGATGGATCGCGCCGCTCGGACCAGAGGTGTCAGCCTTCGAATCCGAGCTGGCCGAGAACACCGGTCGGTCCAGGTGCATCGCATTGTCATCCGGCACGGCCGCGTTACATCTGGCGTTGCTCGATGCAGGCGTGGGGCCCGGCGATCGGGTCCTCGTGCAGTCGCTCACATTCTCCGCTTCGGCAAATGCAGTCATGTACACGGGGGCAGAGCCCGTCTTTGTAGATTCCGAGGCCGGTAGCTGGAACATGGACCCTGATCTGCTCGCCGAAGCCCTTTCTTCGAACGGAGAACGATACAAGGCCGTGATGACCGTCGATCTATACGGGCAGTGCGCGGACTACGAGCGAATCGAAGCCATCTGCGCGCAACACGGCGTCACTCTGATCGAGGACGCGGCTGAGGCCATCGGCGCCACCTACCGGGGCAAGCCAGGTGGCAGCTTCGGCGCTTCCGCCGCGCTGTCGTTCAACGGCAACAAGATCATCACCACCAGCGGAGGTGGGGCGCTGGTCACGAACAGCGAGACAACTGCGGATAGGGCCCTGTTCCTCTCGACTCAGGCAAGGGACGACGCACCCCACTATCAACATTCCGAGCTCGGCTACAACTATCGGATGTCGAACCTTCTGGCCGCCTTGGGGCGAGCCCAATTGGCCGGCCTGGAGGCCAAAGTCGAGAAACGACGCGCCAATAACAACTACTACCGCGAGACGCTCGGCGACCTACCAGGCGTCGAATTCATGCCAGAAATCGAGGGAGGGCGCTCGACCTTCTGGCTGACTGCTCTGACCATCGATCCGGATCTGGCCGGGCTTGATCGGGAAACCGTCAGGCTGGCCTTGGTGGAACGCGAAATCGAGGCGCGCCCGTTGTGGAAACCAATGCACCTCCAGCCTTTCTACTCATCAAACAAGATGATCGGAGGCGGGCTGTCGGATCGATTGTTCGCCAATGGTCTTTGCCTGCCATCCGGGTCAAACTTGACCGACACAGAACGCGAAGAGATCGTCGGCATCGTGCGCAACGTCGCTGGCGCCGCCTGAGCCATGGAAGGCAGAAGCCCCCGCGCCAAGGCGCGAGGGCTTCAACTATTGCAATCGGCTACTGGTTCTAGCTCGGCCACTGATTCAATTGGATGACCGAGAACGTCGCTCCCTGAGCGTCCTTGACGGTGGCCATGGGCCCCTGTGGCGTATCCATCGGCCCCATCACTACTTTGCCGCCCAGCTCCGTTGCCTTCTCGGCAGTGGCCTTGGCGTCCTCGACACCGAGGTAGACATGCCAGTGGTTGGGAATCTGGTCCATCGGCGGTTTCAGCGTGCCCCCGACCGTCTCAGCTCCAACGTTGAACATCGTATAGGTGGACTCTCCCATGTCCATCTCCGCGTTCCCCAGACCCAGGGTGGCGCCGTAGAAGGCCTTTGCAGCTTCGGTATCCTTGGCGTTGAGTTCGGCCCAGGTGTAGGCGCCAGGGGCGTTGACCAGCCCGCAACCGATGTGCCCGTCAGCCTGCCAAAGGCCGGCGCCAGCACCCTGGTCATCGACAAAGAAGGCCATGCGGCCTGCGTCCGGAATGTCGAATGGCTCGACCATCAGGGACCCACCCGCCTCTGCGACCTTCTTGGCTGCATCATCACAGTCGTCGACCGAGAAATACGTGTTCCACATCGGGGGAACTCCGGCATCTGCCATCTCCTGGGAAGTCTTGCCGAGCCCTGCTACAAGCTGGCCATCCTTGGACGCCATCGAATAGATGCTGCCGTCAGGAGCGGCCTGGTCATCCCAAGTCCAACCAAAAAGGTCAGAGTAGAACTGCTTCGCCGCATCTGGGTCGACCGTGGTGATGTCGACCCAGCTCGGTGTTCCATGGGCGTACGATGTTCGGTGTGGCATCTGTTTCCTCCTTGTTCGCTCCACCAGGGCGGCGGTGGCTTACCTTTCACATCTGATTGTCGCCTCGCGCCTTGAACGGGCGACGTAGTAACGACGGCCCAAACGGCACCCAATCGACACTACCCGCCCTGGCATGTAGTTGCACGAGGTCGGTCCGACACCGAGCTCGGGTCTGAGCGACGCGGCTCGCCAACGCATTTGCACAGCCGCGACTGCATGGCCGGTCTCCGATACCTCTCAAGGAGCAGCCGATCATGCCGACCCTCAATCCAAGAGGTGTCGTGGTCTAGCGGCGTCCTCCCGGCACGTAGCTCAGCGGCAGAGCAGTCGGAACCACCGACGGTGCACCGGTTCGAATCCGGTCGTGCCAACCGAGACGCGACAAGTTTGCATGGCCTGTAGCCTGAGATCGATGGATCAAGAAGTCTCGCCGCCGACGGCCGCCTCAGACAGCCATGAAGTTCCGCTCCGCCCAAGGTTCGGGCGTCTCACCGCCATCTTCATCGTCGTCATCATCGGAGGCTTGCTGGTGATATCGGCGCTGGACAATGAGACACAGGGTTTCGAACCAGGGTCCGTACCACGGGGAGCTTTGGCCCGCCAGGCCGCTCCCAACATTTCGATAACGATGCTCGATGGGACCACCTTCAGCATGGCGGAGCATTTCGAATCCGACGGACGTCCGCTGGTGATGAACCTCTGGGCAAGTTGGTGCATCCCCTGCAGGGAGGAAATGCCCGCGTTCGACGAGCTGGCCATCGCCAATCCGGACATTGCCTTCGTCGGGTTTGCTGTCGACGATCAACGCAATGCGTCTGAGGAGTTCGCGGCGGAAATAGGCGTCTCGTACCCGCTCGGGGTCGACGAAGAGAGGGCAATCGCGGCGCGGTACCCCTATGTCGGACTCCCAACAACCTACCTCATCGACGCGGACGGCATCATCAGCCGCCAGATCCAAGGCCAGGTGAGCAAAGAGCAACTCGACGCCTACCTCGATTTCGATCTCCGCTGAACGTCGGCGTCTATTCAACCACCACGATCAGGTCCCCCTCAGCCAGAACCTGACCCGGAACGACGTGGAGGCCCGTGACGGTTCCAGAGACCGGACTCTCCACCGGGATCTCCATCTTCATCGACTCCAGCACGAGAAGCTGGGCCCCGGCGGCAATCGCCTCACCCTCTTCGACCAAGACCTGCCAAACGTTGGCAACCATCTCGGCGCGTATTTCCGTCATGTTTTCCTCCACACGAGGCTGCGCCCGAGCCCCACTTGTGCTGTGGCCCGCAGCGGGTTTTCTCGTCAGCCGATGGTCCCACCGTTGTCGAGAAGGTCACCCGCAGACTCAAACAAGAATCCGAGTGCCACCAGCAACACAACGGATAGAACGATCATGATGAGTACCCGAACCGGGGCAGGGCCAGGCAACAGACCAAACAGCTTCCGCATCAGGAACCCACTACGTCGATGACTCCATCCAAGAGGGCCTGAGCGTATTCGAAATTCGGACCGTCGACCATCTCAGCCACAATTATCAGCCGCTCTCTCGCCGAGAAACGAGGGTTACAGGTCGTGAGTGTCAGCCAGGCACCCGGCCGATTGTCGGTGACCCAGACATCAGTGGGTTTGACGATGAGAATCTCCCTGACGACATAGGTGCTCTCGCCAATCACAGTCTCGACGAAAATCTCGTCGCCCGGTTCCATCACATCGAGGTCGTAAAAAGGCGCCCCGTACGTTGTGCGATGGCCACTGACGACCGCGTTACCTGCCTGTCCAGGAAGCGGAGTCCAGGGCATATGTCCTGGACCCTGTTTGAGGGTGTTGCGTTCCACGCCCTCAAAGATCACAACATCGAGATCTATCTTGGGGATGACAATCCGGCCGAAGGCCGTACCGAGCTCCGGCGAGGCCTCCTCATAGAACGAAATCGGCGTAGTGACCGGAACTGGTTCCTGGTCTTCCTTCACGACCGTGGATGGGGGGCTGGTGGGGGTCAGGACAACAGGCTCGAGCGGGGCAACCCTCGCCTCTTCAAACTTTTGTTCCAGTGCGGTTTCTGCCCGGTTCTGCGAACGGCTGTTGAGCAGATTGGTGAAAAGGAGTTGGTAGGCGAGAAAAGCGATGATCAGCGTCCCTGCACCGATCATCGTCCAACCAGCACCCCTGACGAATCGCATCGATTTAGCTGGGCCGTTCAAGGCCTTTGGGTCGGGAAGGAGATCCTCAGCTTCTGCGACTTGACTGTCCATCAGGCAAGTATCGGCGATCGGCAACGTTAAGTGAGGCCATTACCTACCTTGCCAATTGGCTGGACGCTTTTCGATGAAGGCGCTGACACCTTCTCTTGCGTCTTCGCTGAGCGTGAGAGCGGTCAATCCAGCCTGGAGAAAATCGAGTGCCCGGTCCAGACCCATGTCCTGTACGCGGTAGAAGCTGTCCCGCCCGACTTGCATCGCGACAGGCGAAACTGCCAGCAGCCGATCGACGTAATCGGTCACCGCTTCGTCGAGCTGGTCGATCGAGACGACCACCTTTGACACGACGCCGAGCACCCTCGCATCCTCCGCGGTGATCACATCACCGGTCATCATGAGCTCGAGGGCCATTCGAGGTGCCATGACTCTCATCAGGATCGCCGAGATCTGCATGGGCCACAGCCCGACCCGCATCTCCGTTGTGCCCATTTTCGCCCACTCGACCGCCACCACGACGTCGCAGGCGGCGGCCAACCCGAACCCGCCTGCCAGAGCGTGGCCATTGACTCTCGCAATGGTTGGCTTGCCCCCGGTTCTCATGAGACGAAACACGTCGGAGATGAGACCGCGGGTCGAGTGCAGGCCAATCGGATCGTCGAAAAACCCACCAGAAAGATCGCCGCCCGCCGAGAATGTTTTGTCCCCTTGCCCGGTAACAACAATCACCCTGACGTCACGATCCGAAACGGCCATCCCCAATCCCTCATGCATGGCCTCCATCGTCTCCCGGGACAGCGGGTTCCGGTGATCGGGGTCGTCGATCGTGAGGGTGGCTACTGGGCCGTCGACGTCGTAACGCAACATAGGACTCTCCCGGATGTGATACCGGCAACCCTAGATGCGTGTAGGAGCACGACGGTCTCTTCGGTTCGCCCCTGCCAGGCTTTGTCCGTACTGGTACGGTCTCGACATGGTCTGGTTCGGGCTCATCCTCTTCATCGCCGTCGTCGTGGCGCTCCTGCGTGGCGGAAGGGTCTCGAACCTTGCCGACATCGAACTGCGCCTCTGGTGGCTACTCCCCATCGGGTTTCTGATGCAGGCCGGTACCGGACTCCTACCAGAGTCCGAAAGATCGCTGACTTTCGCCACATGGCTGATCCTGGCCTCGTTCATACCTCTGGGTGTCGTGGTCGCCGCCAACCGCTCCAGGGCCGGCCTCTGGCTCAGCGGATTAGGCATCGCGATGAACGCCATGGTCATCGCCCTCAATTTCGGCATGCCGGTCCTGGGCGAGGCAGCCCAGATCGCGGCAGGAAGCGATTCTGTGGTGTTGATAGATGATCTGAGATATGTCGTTCTTGACGGATCCACTCGGCTCGCATTTCTGGCCGACGTCATTCCGGTTCGACTGTTTGGACTAGGCCAAGTCGTCTCCATGGGCGATGTGCTGCTGGCGGTCGGCCTCGGCCGCTTCCTGGAAAGCGAGCTTCGGAGGCCGATCAGATGGTTCAAACATGGGGCGAGTAGCAAGTCCGGTTCTGCAGTAGACCGTTGATAAGCCGCTCAGGCTGGCCGGGTCCTTGGTCGCTGGACGCCCGCTTCGGTCAGATCTTTACCGTCCCTTGTCGCTCGAGAACCGTGCGAATGGCCGAGACGACGTCTGGGTCGTAGTCATAAGCAGCTCCCCTATGCAGGACCTCGAGCGCTTCGAGAGCGAGGAACCCGAGCTCGGTGGTGGCATGGTCGTATGCAGAGGCAGCCTTGATGATCTTCGCTCCCAGCGGCAAATCTGCGTCACGATTTTGGCCGGGCCGGCGATAGGGCGCATGTTGTTTGCGCACCAGTTCAGCAACATCTTCTAAGAAGGGGACCTCACCAATCATCTCGCTTCCCCATCTTGCTATGTCCTCGTCCGTGAAACCCATCCTGACTATCGAAGCCTGATTCAGTGTGATCCGCCCGATGTCGTGCATCTGGGCTGCGAACTCCAAGTCCTCCAACTTGTTGGGGCGCATGCCGAGTTCCTGGCCGATGGCCACCGAAAAGGCCGCCGTACGGTCGCCATGCCCCTTCGGAGAGTAAGACGAGACCTCTGGGATTCTCGAAAGGGCTCGGATTGTCTGGCGATAAATGCGCCGGGTCTCATGAGCCCGCATGAATGCGACATGGGCCATGGCGTAAGGGATGAGCGTTACACCGAGAGCCCACCACCACACAGGAATCCGGTTCCTGGCGAGGCCGTACAACGCTCCAGAAGCCATCATCGACAACGCGATCGGCCACTCTCGGAGACCGACAGCAACACGGTGGGTCAAGTTCTGAGCGTCGAGAACGGATGCCTCCACTGCCGCGATCACGACGTCCAAAACGAACCACACAATTGATGCGATTGTGATCGCGCCCGCCGTAGCGCCCGATTCGAACCCCCGTACATCGACAAGGATCTCAGCCGCCAACACGTAGACGCCGATCGCGACGATGCTCACCAAAACGTGACGAAGGAAGACAAGGAACTGGCGCGAGGCCTTTCCTCCCCCGAGCACCACGATCGTCGAATGCAGTCCGACTGCACTAAAAATTACGGCCCAGAAGATCAGGCGAGGATCTTGTTCTGCCCCTGGTGGCAAGAGAACCAGAAGGGCGGCTACGACCGCTGCCAGCGACAACGAATACTGAATACCCGAACGAGTCGGAACCCGTACGACAACCAGGGCAATGATCGCCACGACCGACCATCCCACCTCGTCGGACCCGCTGAGTGCCCACGCGCTCAAACCGAAAACCAGAGCGATTGCGCCTGCGACAACGGCGTTCGAGATGAGCCTGCGATCGCGGGACCCGAAGAAGCCTTCCAGAAGACGGACGGGGCCCTTGCTGGGCGTCGTCATAACGGGCTCACGGGTGACCGGTCTAGGACGTCAGCGATCATACATCGCTTGTTTCGCAACATCTTCACGGGTCATCCGCTTTTTGAGTTTGACGGCTCCGAACTGCAGACCGGCCTTCTCGAGGGCCCGATTCAGGGCAGCCACAACTTCGGGGTCATACCGATACGGCGACTCTGCCCGCAAATTGGCGAACGCCTCGTCTTGGCTCAGTGCCTCCGGTTGCGCTTTGCCACTGGTCACAAAATCGAATTGTTTGGCGACCGCCAGCACTTGGGCATCCTCTGTGATTTGATCAGCCGGGGCCTCAGAAAAGAGCATTCGCCTGCGAGCAGCTCGTTCCATCATCGGTTTGAGGAAGTCGGACTCGGACAGCACGGCCTCGACCATCTCTGTATTGTCGAGAACGAGCGTCTCCTCGCTTTCGCTGAGGCTGTCACGATTGCGCAGGAGATCCCTCGGAACTGCGAGAGTCCCAACGTCGTGGACAAGTGCTGCCCAGCGGATGATTTCCAGACGGTCCGCTGACCAGCCGAGCTCTTCAGCGATCAAGCGAACGAACTTCGCTACTCGTTCGGTGTGACCGTGCGTGAGCATGTCCTTTGCCTCAAGCGCCTTTATAAACCCACGGATGGTTGCCTCGTGGGCCTCCCTCAGGTCCGAGTAGGAGACAAACCCCATATGGAAGATCACGAAAAGAGCTACGAGCAGCGGGAAGGTTTCCGGACCGATCAGTTTGAAAGTGGCCCCGAGCAGTCCTCCGAGAGTACCCATGACGAAATACGCAGACATGATGGTCGTCATTCCTGACCATGGCCGAACATCACGCCGCCCAAACACGACCCGCACGATCGACATGACTTGCAGCGCACTGAGGACTGCGTAGGCCAATCCAGCCAAGAGGGCAGCAAGAACCGTTTGTCCGAGATCGGCCCCAGAGGTCGAAAGCTCGTTCGGAAGCACGGCCACGAGCACAGATCCGGCCACAGATGCACTGACGACGTACTGACCGAAATTGACCATTGGTTGGAACCACCGGCGTTTTTTCCAGTCGACACTCTGGAAGGTTCCGGCAGCCGCCAACAGTGCCATACCGAGAATCGCTGAGTCACGCCCAAACGCAACACCGGCAGTGAGAACCACCATGGCGCTGCCGGACATGAATATGCGGTCGTTTACCTCAACCGCTCGCCACTCAAATACGGCTACGGCGATTGCGAATACGAGCAGTAACGGCAGTGGGGGAAGTTGCTGGGTCTTCGCCAGCACGGCCAAAACGGCGACACCGACTAGTAGATATCCGCCGCCGACGCGCCGACCAATCGAGCCGAGATCTTGGGAGGATTTACGTCGTGGATCACTCATCTACGCACCGGGCCAAGTTCCAACTAGCCGACTCTCATTCCTTCGACTACACGAGTAAGCGCTGTCAAAGTTGATCACCTCTAGGTGAGGATTTCTCAGGCCGTTAAGGACCTGAGGTTTAAATCCGCTCCGCTGAGTATTGCCATGTATGCCTGATTCAGACCCGGTGCGTCGCGCCAGGTCGTAAAAACCGG
>QIDH01000063.1 GCA_003229305.1 Acidimicrobiia bacterium
ACTCCGCTGTCCTTTGTGGACGTGTGGGTTCGAATCCCACCCCGGGCACCAAGAAAGGCCGCCACGGCGAGCAGGCGCTTGACATTATGCCGCTGAGGACGCAACCGATGGAACAGGCGTCATGCAATGCATTCCGCCTACCCTGACCCAATGGTCTGCGTAGTCGCGGTGGGGCCCGTCGATCGTGAACATCTCGTCGATCAACATCGCCGTCGTCGTCGTGTCTGGCACATACGACGGCAAGTTCAGGTCTTCGCGCCTGATCTGAGCCCGTAGTTGGGTGACCATATTGTCTATATCGGCACAGACAGCCTTGCCCTGAGCAGTCCTGGGTCTCTGCACGGTCGGTGTCGCCGCCATGGGCCCCGTTCGGTTCTTTATGTTCTCTAGACGGGGTGAGACGGTACCGTTTGGTCGATATGCGCATTCTGGTGGTAGAAGACGAGGTCGAACTGGCCGACGCGGTCCAGCGTGGTCTGCAACGTGAGGGCTACGCCGTGGACGTCGCGTATGGAGGTGACGAGGGGCTCGACAAGATCTCCTACACCAGCTACGACCTGATCTGCCTTGACCTCAACTTGCCTGGTACCGACGGCCGAGAAATCGCAAGACAGGTGCGAGACGGACTGGGATTTGGTGACGAGCCGCCTCGAATTCTCATGCTGACCGCCCGCGATTCGCTCGATGACCGGGTTGCTGGTTTGGACGATGGCGCAGACGACTACTTGGTAAAGCCCTTCCAGTTCGCCGAATTGGCAGCGCGCGTTAGAGCTCTCCTGCGAAGGGATGCCGGCCGGTCTGGAGCGATATTGACGGTCGGCGGTCTGGAACTGGACGCAGCTCGCCACAGGGCCACCCGTCATGGCCGCCCCCTGGACCTGACTGCCAAGGAGTTCGCTCTCCTGCGGTACCTGATGCTGCATTCAGGCCAGGTATTGGCAGCCGAACGGCTACTTGAACACGTTTGGGATGAGCACGCAGACCCGTTCACCAACACAGTGAGAGTGACCGTCTCCAATCTGAGACGCAAACTCGGTTCCGCCCAACCCATCGAAACCGTGGTCGGCAGCGGCTATCGGCTGGGAGAGGCCGGGTGATGCGCCAGTTTCTGAGATCGATCAGGGTGCGGATCGCGGTGGTCTATTCGGCCATCGTCTTCGGCCTGAGCGCGGTGGCCCTTGGTGGCGTCTATATGGCTCTCAAGAGCCAACTCTCCTCAGACCCGGTCACCAGGGATCTGCTGGTGCAGCGGGTCACCGACATCCCCGGCCCGTTAATCGCGGTTGAGCAGGCGGTTGTCCGCCAGACATTCGTGAGTGTGGAGCGGCTCGTGAACGCCAACACCCTCGAGCGGCTACAAGACATTTCGATCATCATCCTCGTAGGCCTGTTTCCGATGGCCGTCGTGATCGGCTGGCTGGTGGCCGGCAGGGCCCTCCAGCCGATAGGGCGTATCACCAGGGTGGCCAGAGAAATTCAGGCGACCGATCTGACGAGACGCATCCGCCTGGTTGGCCCTGACGACGAACTCAAGAACCTTGCCGAAACTTTCGATGACATGCTTGATCGCATCGAGGCTGGAGCGCAAGCGCAGCAGGCATTCATCCAAGAGACCTCCCACGAGCTGCGCAACCCGCTGGCGATCATGGCAACCAACCTCGATGTCGCGCTCAGCCAGAATGATCCCGCTGAACTCCGGCAAGCCGCTGGGGTGGTCAGAAGATCGATCGATCGAATATCGCACACTGTCGATGACCTCCTCACCTTTGGTCGAAACGAGACGCCCATAAGGAGAGCTATCACGGTGGAGGTCTCCGAATTGATTGATACGACGGCTGCCGAGTTCAAGGTCTCGGCCGAAGCGAGGCAGATCGATCTCCTCGTCTCGGTACCGCCCGGTCTGACCGTGTTCGCCGATCAGGCGGCTCTCCGCAGAGCCTTTGAGAATCTGGCAGGCAACGCCGTGCGTCTGGCCCCGCTCGCCTCGACGATCCGACTGTCGGCCGGGACTCAGGATGGGTGGGTGTGGCTCGCCGTGGCGGACGAGGGCCCAGGTATCGCTGAGCGGCAGCGGCGTCTCGTGTGGCAGCGCCACTGGAGAGGCGAGGGCGCCTCGGGAACCTCGCGAGGCGGGTTGGGCCTAGCGGTGGTGAGGCAGGTCGCGGAAGGTCACGGCGGCGAGGCGCAGCTCTATTCGGAAGAAGGGATCGGCTCGACCTTCGTGATCTGGCTTCCAACAGATCGACCCCCAGGATCGCCGGTCCCGACAATGAACCCGGTGAAGGCCGTTCCTTAGACCCACGGCGGGATTTATTCGGGCTTCACATCGGTTGGCTTAGGGTGCTGGGATGGAAGTGGAGCATGGTGTGAGTGAAGCGGGCGTTGGCGGCTCGAATCTGACGGCTGCCTACCGTTCACTCCCGCCGAACCCTCCTGTTGACAACAGTAATCAGAACCAGGTTGAGCACGCCGCCGAGTTACCCCCTCCCGATCTCCCTCCCTCCCGTTATTCCCGGGTGCGGACGGTAACCGGCGGCGTGCTGACCCTGGCCTCGGTTGCGGTCATGGTCGGTCTTGTCTGGTGGGCGATCGGGCGGGAAGACCGGACAGAGAGAGCTCAGGCGATCCAAGACACGACTCCTTCCTCGGTCTCCCCTGATGTCGAGAATCCGGACCGGCGAGTTCTGCCAGGGGGCGCGGACGATGAGTTCTTCGCGGATCCCGATGGTTTTTTCGACCGCTTTCGGGAGGAGTTTCCGGAGGGGCTCACCGATGAAGATCCCCTGCATCCGCCAGGTGGCGAGTTTGGGTTCTCGGTCCCTGACGGACAATTCGACGGTGGCCTAGGCGGTCGTTTCGAGCGACTCCAGGAAGAGCTCGATTCGATGGGAATCCCCTCCCTTGATCTCGTGCTCCCTGATGACGCCATCGTGCGAGGATTCTCCTTTTCGTCTATTGGCGAGGGGGACGATCGGACCCTCGGCTTGACGGTCACCTTCGAGCTGGACGGAATTCGATCTCGCCTGACCGCATCGAGTTCGGGCGAAATTGGCGAAGGTACGCCGGTAGACCTGGACGGTACGCCCGGGATTCTCGACGAGTCTGGCCGGCTGGCCTGGAAGGCAGGTGGAGGCACGATCACCCTCACCCTTGAGAGTCAGGCCCTTGATGAGGAGGCTCTCATCGTGCTCGCAATCGAGATAGAAAGGGCAATGCGATGAACTCTGCACAGCGAATCGAGCATGCGCTATTCGAGGTTCGCAGGGTCATAGTCGGTCAGGCGCGACTGCTCGAGCGGGTGATGGTATGTGTGCTCGCCAGAGGCCATGCCTTGCTCGAGGGTGTCCCTGGGATCGGTAAGACTCTGACGGTACGCACCATCGCGGATGTGCTTGGAGGTTCGTTCAGCCGGATCCAGTTCACCCCAGACCTGATCCCGGCCGACATCGTAGGGACTAGGATCTACCGCGCCTCGACCGAGTCGTTCGACATCGAGGTCGGCCCTATCTTGGCCAATTTCGTGCTGGCCGACGAGATAAACCGTGCCCCCGCCAAGGTCCAGTCTGCCTTGTTGGAGGCGATGGGCGAGCGGCAGGTCACGATCGGCGGCACGACGTTCGACGCTCCTTCCCCGTTCATCGTTTTGGCGACGCAGAACCCGATCGAGTCGGAAGGCGTTTATCCGCTGCCCGAAGCCCAGCGCGATCGGTTCCTCATGAGGATTCCCGTCGACTACCCATCGGCCGCCGAGGAGAGGGCGATAGTCGCTCGGATGCATCGCATGGCTCCGAAGGCCTCCAGACTCTTCGAATCCGAGGACATCAAAGCTCTCCAGGAGGAGGCGGACGGTGTATACGTCGACGAAAACGTTTCCGACTACGCCGTTCGAGTTGTGTTGGCGACTCGCAACCCGGCGCTCGTCGGCCTTGATGAGTTCGTGGGTGCTCTGGCGTACGGTGCCAGCCCGCGGGCGAGCATTGGCCTGGTTCAGGCCGGTAAGGCCCTCGCCCTCATGCGGGGACGCCGATACGTGATTCCTCAGGACGTGTACGACGTCTCGTACGACGTGCTGAACCACCGGTTGGTGCCATCTTTGGACGCCTTGGCAGACGGCGTGTCTTCTGATGAGGTGCTCGTCGCCATTCTCAAGACGGTCACCGCCCCGAAGGTGACCACTATTGACCGGGGTCCGTCGATCGCCACAAATCCCGATCCAGTTTCAACGGCTTCTCCCTCCACCCCGGAGGAGCCAGAGTCCATCGACCCGTCGCAGGATGGCGACGAGCCACACGAGGCAGGTGAGTCGGAACCCGATGAGGTTCCGGCATGACAACAACTAAGCCGGCCCTGCTCCGTCGGCTCGAGTTGACCGTTCTGCGGCGGGTCGACGGACTTCTACAGGGAGACTACCGAGGATTGTTCCCGGCCCTCGGATCAGTTCCGGCTGACGCCAGGCCATACGTGCCGGGAGACGACCCTCGGCGGATCGACTGGACCGTGACGGCCAGGACCCAGGAACCCCATGTTCGCGACACAGAGGCGGACCGGGAGCTCGAGGTGACCATGGTTGTGGACCTGAGCTCATCGATGTCGTTCGGGACAGCTCTGGCCGAAAAGCGCGATGTTGCATTGGAGATCGCCGGGGCGATCAGTCTGATCGCCCAGCGGTCAGGCAACAGGGTGGGCGGAGTCGGGCTGAGCGATCGGCTGCGGTGGGTCCCGCCAGAGCGTGGGCCGGCCGCAACCTATCGACTGGCAAAAATGTGGGATGAGGCCCCGAGAAGTGGGCAGGTTGCCGAGTTGTCAGACGTCATCCGAAGGGCTTCGAGGCTCGCCAGAAGACGTGGGTTCGTGGTCGTGGTCTCCGACTTCATGGACGACAGCGTTTGGCCAAGGGAACTGCGTGCTCTGGCCGCCAGGCACACGGTCCTGGCCGTCGAGATCATCGACCCTCGCGAACTCGAATTGCCTGCGGTTGGGGTGCTCGGGGTGGTCGATCCCGAGACCGGAAAGACCAGGAACGTCGACACCGGTTCTGCGAAGCTCCGCCAGCGGTACGCGCAAGGAGCCGCTGAGCAAAGGGCCGACATTGCGGACGCGATATCGAGGGCCGGTGCCGACCACCTGAGGCTTCGAACTGACGAGGATTGGGTGAGGGCGCTCGCCGACCATCTTCTGAAGCGCCGATCGGCCAGACGCCGCGCGTGAGTTTCCTCGCAGCCGCTCGTCTGTGGCTACTCGTTTTCCCGGCCGGGTTGCTCGCCGTATATTTCTTCACCAGGCGGCGGGTCAATTCTCATGCCGTGCGCTTCACCAACCTCGACCTGCTCGACAAGGTCGCACCTGATAGGCCAGGGTTTCGGCGTCACATTCCGATCGCCCTGCTGACGGCGGCCATAGCCCTATTGGCGGTGGCCGCGGCACGGCCGGTTACGACGATCCTGGTTCCATCCGAACAGGCGACGGTCATGCTCCTCATCGACACTTCGATTTCGATGGACGCAGGCGACGTGCCCCCCACCCGCCTGGATGCGGCGAAAGAGTCAGCCCTCGATTTCATTGCCGACGTTCCCGAGGAGGTGAGGATCGGCTTGATCTCGTTCTCCGGTACCGTTCGATTGCAGTCGTCACCCACCCGTGATCGCGCCGAGACTGCCGCAGCCATCCGTTCCATGGAGCTGGGTGAAGGCACCGCCATCGGTGATGCAATCTTCGAGGCGATGAGGGTCATCGACGTGGACGCCCAACAGCTCGCCGAGGAGGGTTCTCTGTTGGTCGATGGCCCTCCGCCGGCCACCGTATTAGTTCTATCAGATGGGGTCACGACCGTCGGCCGTCCGGATCAGGCCGCGGTGGACGTCGCCGTTGAGAGAAACATTCCCGTCTCGACCATCAGTTTCGGGACCAGCGCCGGGTCGGTCACCTACCAGGGTGAGCGAATCCCGGTCCCTGTGAACAACGAGGGCCTCAAAGCGGTCGCAGAACAAACCGGCGGTGAGTTCTTCGATGCGGATTCGGCCGAAGATCTCCAGCAGGTGTTCGACGCACTCGGTTCCCAGGTGGGAAGGGTGGAGGAGTCTCGGGAAGTCGCCGACCTGTTCGGAATAGCCGCCCTGGTAATCGCCTCCCTCGCCGCGGCAGCCAGCCTGATGTGGTCCTCCCGAATCTCCTGAGGAGCGGGCGTCAGGTCCTTGGTAGCTCGTCAGCCGGCCGCGATGGCCGCGAGGGGAGCGACTGCCTGGTCGAGTTCTTCGGTCGTGTTGTAGTAGTGGGGCGACATGCGGACGAGGTCTGGCAACCGGCGGCGGGACGCATCCACCAGAGTAGATGCGGGCGTTGTAACGCTGGAGTTGATACCAGTGCTCGATAGCGCTTCCTGGACGGCGCCAGCTGCTACACCGGCGACGGTGAAGGTGACGATGCCGGCCTTGGCGAGGCCTAGATCATGGCAAGTCACTCCATCCACTCTGGCGAGCCGTGCCCTGAGCTCTTCTGCCAGCCAACCGACCCTTCTCTCGATGCGCTCGAGACCGAATCCCAGGGCGTAGCGGGCGGCAACTCCTAGGCCGCGGACAGCGGCATAGTTGAATTCCCAGTTCTCATAGCGGCGTACGTCTGGACGAATCTCGATTCTGTCGAGAGATGTCCAGGTCGCAGCATTGAGGTCGAGAACGGGTGGTTCGGTGGTGTCGAGAATCGATGGCTTTGCGTATAGGAACCCTGTGCCTCTCGGACCGCGCAGGAATTTGCGACCGGTGGCGGACAGAAAATCACACCCGAGCGCCGCTACGTCCAGGTCCATCTGTCCGACCGACTGGCAGGCGTCCAGAAGGTATGGAACGCCCGCATCCTTGGCTACGCGCCCGATCTCTGCTGCGGGGTTGATCAGGCCACCATTGGTCGGGACATGCGTGATGGCAATCAGCCGCACCCGATCGTCGATCATGTTCGCCAACGTTGCAGCAGAGGTTGCACCGGTTTCGTCTGAAGGGATCGGCTCGATCGAGATGTCGACATTGCGGCGAACCCTGAGGAACTCTATGTAGTTCGAGGCGTATTCGGCCTCGCTCGTCAGAATGCGATCCCCATCTTGGAAGCGGAAGGAGTTGAAGGCGAGTTGCCACGCTTCAGTGGCGTTCGACATCAAGGCGATGTCGTTTGGCCGGGCCCCGATCAGGTCGGCGAGAGCCGCATACGTGTCCGCGAGTTGGTCTGCCCTCTCCGTCGCCAGCTCATAACCGCCCGACAAAGCCTCCGCTTTCAGGTAGTCGACCTGGGCCTCCACAACCTGGCGGGGTGGGAGGGATGATCCCGCGTTGTTCAAGTGGACGACATCTCGGCATCCCGGCGTGTCTGCCCTCGCACGGTCGACATCGATGCCAGAGGAGTCGGACACTGGAAATCAGACCACCGCGTATGCGCGGACCGGAAAGGTGCCCATGCCTGTGATTTTGGGAGGTGTGGCGCTGAAGGTGAATCCAGCCTGGGGTAGGAGCTCCAAGTTGGTCAGGTGCTCCACGATCAGGATGCCGGCGCCGAGCAGGTCGCTGTGGGCGGCTCTGTCGCCGGCCCGCATGTCGTCGATGTTTAGCGAGTCGATGCCGACCAGGCGAGGGCCGATTTGGAGGATCGCGGCCAAGGCATCAGGTCCGATGAACGGATGGCCGGACAGGTAGGCATCCGTGCCCCAGTGGCGAGACCAGTCCGTGCGAATGAGAAGCGCCCCATCAGTAGCTCCCGCGGCGTCGTCGAATACCGAGGCTGGGATCTCGGCGCCCCAGTCGGTCGCATCGACCATCACACCATCGAGGTTGGCGAGTTGATCGAGAGGAACCTCTGCGAGGTCGGCCATGTCGGCGTGGCGGTGGCTTGGCACGTCCAGATAGGTCCCGGTGTTGGCGACCATATCGATTCGCCCTATCTGAAATGTCGTCCCGTCCGCATAGTGGGCGGCGGACTCTTCGCGAGAAATATGGTCGGTGATGGTCGGTCCCGGTAGGCCGGGGAACGTCACCATGCCGTCTGAGATGGTGTGGCTGAGATCGATCAGAGTCATTTCCGAAAACCTACTACCTGCGTTGCCGCGGTTCGCTAGTGGTTCAGTGAACCTGACCTACTGCCCGCGGTTCGGGCCAACCCGGCATACCACTAGCCTGATTGCCGCCACAAGGTCGGCTCCGAGGGGAAGATTTTCTTGAAAATCGATGGTTTTTTCCACCAATTGCCAGACATCGATCCGGTCGAGACTCAGGAGTGGATCGATTCGTTGGAGGGCGTCGTGAAGGCCGAGGGTCCGACCAGGGCACGGTTCTTGATGGCCACGGTGCTCAACCGGGCCAGGGAGCTGGAAGTGGGCACGCCCGCAACAGTGTCGACGCCGTATGTCAACACGATCCCGCCGGAGGAACAGGCCGCCTTTCCAGGTGATGACCAGCTCGAGAAACGGATCCGAAGGTTCATTCGATGGAATGCGGCGGTCATGGTTGTCAAGGCCAACAAGTACTCGGAAGGAATCGGCGGGCACCTGTCGACCTTCGCCTCGTCCGCAGCCCTCTATGAGGTCGGCTTCAATCACTTCTTCAGAGGCAAGGCCGATGGGGAGGCGGGTGATCATGTCTATTTCCAGGGCCACGCTGCCCCTGGCATATACGCACGGGCCTTCCTCGAGCGTCGGCTGGACGAAGTCCACCTGGACGGTTTCCGGCGGGAGCTGAGTGGCCACGGCTTGTCGAGCTACCCCCATCCGCGGCTGATGCCCGATTTTTGGGAGTATCCAACAGTGTCGATGGGACTTGGACCTCTGGCCTCCATCTACCAGGCGCGGTTCAATCGCTACCTCCACAACCGAGGTCTGGACGACACTTCGAACAGCCGGGTCTGGTGTTTCGTCGGTGACGGCGAAACCGATGAGCCGGAGACTCTCGGGTCGATTTCGTTGGCCGCTCGCGAGAATCTCGATAACCTCACCTGGGTCATCAACTGCAACCTGCAGCGCCTCGATGGGCCGGTGAGAGGCAACGGCAAGATTATTCAGGAGTTGGAGGCGGTCTTCCGTGGGGCAGGCTGGAACGTCATCAAGGTCATCTGGGGGTCCCCATGGGACGAGCTATTGGCCAATGATGTTGAAGGTGTCCTGCTCGACAAGCTGAATGAGACGGTGGACGGAGAGTTCCAGAGATTAGGCACTGCCTCTGGCCAAGTGGTCCGCGACGAGTTCTTCGGTTCCGATCCTCGACTCACTCAGCTGGTGGCTCATCTGAGCGACGCACAGCTCAGCAAACTCCCTCGGGGCGGGCACGACTATCACAAGCTGTACGCCGCCTACAAGAAGGCTGTGGAGCTGAAAGGGGGACCGACAGTCATCCTCGCCAAGACGATCAAGGGCTATACGCTCGGACCGGACATCGAGGGCCGCAATGCGACGCATTCGATCAAGAAGATGTCGAACGAGCAGCTTGGCGCCCTCCGGATACGGATAGGGCTCGAGGAGGACATTGCCGAATCCGCGCTGGAGGAGGGAAAGGATCCGCCGTACTTCCGCCCGGATCCCGACTCCGCCGAATTCCAATACATGATGGACAGACGGCGCGGCCTCGGCGGCTCAGTCCCGAGTCGCGGCGTAGAAATAGCCAAGCCGCTCGCCTTGCCGGACCCGTCGGTCTTCAACGAGACGAGAAAAGGGACGGGAGCGGTCGACGCATCCACCACCATGGCATTCGTCCGTCTCCTGAGGGCTCTGACCAGGGACGAAGCGTTTGGGCCACGGGTGGTTCCGATCGTTCCTGACGAGGCAAGGACCTTCGGCATGGATGGCTTGTTCCGTGAATTGAAGATCTACGCAGCGAGGGGCCAACTGTACGAGCCGATCGACGGCAACCTCCTGCTGTCGTACCGAGAATCCCTGGAAGGCCAGATCCTTGAAGAGGGCATAACCGAGGCCGGCTCGATGTGCAGCTTCATCGCCGCCGGAACGTCATACGCTGATCGTGGGCTTCCGATGGTGCCCTTCTACACCTTCTATTCGATGTTCGGGTTCCAGCGGGTCGGCGATCTGGTTTGGCAGGCAGCCGATGCCAGGGCGAGGGGATTCCTGATGGGGGCAACCGCCGGCCGGTCCACCTTGGCGGGCGAGGGACTTCAACACCAGGATGGACACTCGTTGATACTGGCGGCGACCAATCCGGGAGTTGTCTCCTACGACCCGGCTTTCGCGTACGAGATTTCGGTGATCGTCGAGCATGGGCTCAAGCGCATGTACGTGGACAACGACGATGTCATCTTCTACATCACGCTCTACAACGAGACCTATGAGCAGCCGCCGATGCCAGAGGGTGTCGAAAGGGGAATCATCGATGGCATGTACAAGTTCGCAGACGCGCCCGAAGGTCTTCCGCACCGTTCGGCGATCTTGTTTTCCGGAAGCGCCCATTCTGCTGCTCGGGCAGCGCAGTCAGAGCTTGCCGATCGTTATGGGGTGGCGGCCGAGCTATGGAGTGTTACGTCATATGACCGTCTCAGGGATGATGCGATGAGGACGGAGCGCTGGAATCGACTCCATCCCAACGAATCACCCCGCCAGACTCTTGTGCAGAAGACGTTGGCCGAAGTCGGTGGCCCGATAGTTGCCGTGAGCGATTTCATGCGGGCAGTGCCTGAGCAGATAGCTGCTTGGACGCCATTCGATTTCACGGTTCTCGGCACCGACGGATTCGGCCGGTCCGACACGAGTCAGGCCTTGCGCCGCTTCTTCGAGATCGACCAGGAGCACGTTGTGGTCGCCACGCTCTCGGCTCTTGCCAGGACGGATCGGGTTGAACCGGCACTCGCGGCCGAGGCCATAGAGCACTACGGCATCGATCCGGAGGCGGTCGCTCCATGGCACTTCGACGACTGATCGGCGCGGCCTCTACGCTCGGCCGATGGCTTCGATGTGGGGGATCAGAAGGAACCCGTCCGGCTGGTCGCGCCACCAAAGCCACGCCTCGGCGATATCCGCCAGCTCGCCTGCTGATGCGAATCCGTATCTGATTGCTTGATCGGCAAAGCTGGATTCCGTCGACCGTTTGAACCAGCCGTCGGCCCACCAGGCACGTTCCGTCTGAGTTTCATAGTGCCAATTGCTCGTCGTGACCTCGATGTCGGTAAAGCCGGCCTGGCGCATCCAATGGGATAGGTGTCGCCCAGCATCGGCCTGTGCGCCGTTTTCCTCCGTGACCTGGTGATAAAGCTCCATCCAGCGGGTAAGGCGCGGCTCGGTCGGCGCCCAGAAGAACCCGCCGTAGTCCGCGTCCCGCACAGCCACGATGCCGCCGGGTTTGACCACTCTGCGCATCTCGCCGATAGCGTGCACCGGTCGGGTGAGGTGTTGGAGGACCTGGTGCGCATAGGCCACGTCGAAGCTGGCATCCTCGTACGAGAGGTCGTAGACGTCTGCCGGTTCGAAATCGACATTGGCGATCCCGGCGTTCTCCGCTGCAACTCTTCCGGCTGACAGGACATCGTCGACGAGGTCGGTCCCAACAACCTTGCCTGGTGACACAACGCGGGCCAGGTCGAGCGTGATGGAGCCAGGCCCACATCCGACATCGAGTAGGCGCATCCCGGGTTCGAGGTGGGGAAGCAGAAATCCTGCGCTGTCGGTCGCTGTCCGTGCGGCATGGTGGTTGACGACCGACTTGTGGTGTCCATGGGTATAGGTGTCCATAGATGTTCTACTCGCCCGCGTCTTCCTCTGTCCGAGCCGAGTTGAAGGCTGCCATTTGGTTTTCGAGTCGCCGAAGCTCCTTCTTCATCCCCTCAATATCCGCAGACACGTCCATCCGGCGGTTCATCTCATGCAACGCTCGGGGCTCGATGCCTCCGCCGAATCCGGTCGATGGGCCAGACATGGACGAAAGCCTGTTGGCGTAGTGGGCGTTGATCCTGGATTTGAGCAGGTCGATCTGGCGGCCGACCTGGTCTGCGCTCAGCAGATCGCCTGCAACGATGTGGTTTCGGACGATCTCTCTGAGTTCGGCCTGTCGCTCTCGGACGGTGAGCCGCTCGGCGAAGGCGTCTGGCTCCAAATTATCGAGCCGGTCAGCAAGTTCGATGAGCTCGTGTCGGATGGCATCAAGGTCGAAGGCGTCAGTCACGTCGGAACTCCGGAGGGCAGAACAACGAGATGGCGCTCTGGCCCGCATCGCGGGCCGCTCGACCCAGCGCCGGGGTGGGGGCGCCGTTCTGGATTTCGGCGATGAGATCTTCGTAGTCCTGTTCATTCAACAGTTGACGGCTGCAAACAAGATCGGCAAATTCCAGCCACTCGGCATCTGAGATGTCCAGCTGGGTACGGTCGGCCGCGATGCGGGCGATAGTCAGGTACTGGCCTGTCAGATCAGCCGAGGAATCCGTCGTTGGTTTGGAGCACGCGATGACGACGAGCATCAGGGCGACGAAGGCGATGCCGGCACGCATCCGGACATTCTATGGGAAATCGTTTGCTCGGGGGCTTGCCGGTTGCCCGCCGACCCCTGTCAGACACTCAGCCGGACAGGAGACCTGTTCACTCGAGCGCCAGGATCACGAATCCCCGATGTAGGAATGCGGCTATCTGGCCTCGGTTGACCACCCCGGATGGGCAGTAGACGTCGACTCCGCATCCGAGCGTGATGCCAGATTCGGCGAGAGCGTTGATCCCGGCTTCGTGCGGGCTACCTGTGTCGTCTGTGAACCAGTCGGTTGTGGCTGAGGTCAGACCGAACGCCCGAGTGAGGAAGGTTGCCATCTGGGCCCGTGAGACGGGATCGTCCGGACAGAAGTCGGTGCCGGATGCGTTGCACCCGAGCGTGATTCCAGCCTCGGCGAGCGCGTTTATGTTGGCGGTATGAATACCGGACACGTCACTGAACCGGTTGCCGCTCACCGCCGGCAGATCAAAGGCCCTCACCAACAACGAGGCCATCTGCGCTCGTGTAAGGCCGTCGCCTGGACAGAACGAATCGGTGGTGCAACCTTGGGTGATGCCTCGGCCTGATAGCCAGGCGATGTCTTCTTCAAACAGATGTCCATTGGTATCTGAGAAGTCAATCGCCGTGGCAAAAGCCCCGCTCAACCCCGCGGAGTTGTTGCCATCCGGGTCGGTAGCAGTGACGGTGACCGTGTAGGACACGGCGGGCCCTAGACCGGTGAATTCGACCGACGTCGCCGCACCGTCCGCCTGCAACAACGTCAACGCCCCTCCAGCGTCGACCTCTACGGTGTAGCTGTCGATACCGCTCGCGTCCGTCGCCGCCGGCCAGCGCACCGTCGCCTTGGTTTCGAGGACGTTGACCACCGAAACCGATCCCGAACTCCACACTGGAGGAGTGGTGTCGCCTGGCGGTGGGTCGACCGGCCCTGGCCCTCCACCGGTGTCTGGGAAGTCCCCGGCGATGACCAGCGCGTACGGTTGAGGGCCTTCCGGCACGTTTCTCCCAGCGACCTGCACCGTCCAGGTTCCCGCCCCGGCGGCTTGCACGTACACGTTCTCGACGTTGTTGACCGTGTCGGCGCTACCGCCTGGCACGGTCCAACCGAACAAGAAATTGTTACCGAGGTAGGTAGTCGAACCAGCGGGGCCCGTTACGACCAGATCAAGGTTGTTGACGAGTGTGGCGCCTGCACCGTCAGTGGCCGGGAAGTCCGACCACACGAGAGTGATCTTGAGAGGTTGCCCTTCGGTGACCTCGACTTCGTATTCATCTGTGGCCCCAAGTTCGAGCGAGCCGTCATCCACGAATGAGCGGCTGCCGTCGACGGCTGCGGCAACGTCGACCCTGCCCCAACCCTCGTGCACGTTGGGGATCGGAAAGTCGTTGTCGTGTCCGTCGTCTGCAACGGTGTGGCCGTCGTTGTTCTCGTCGAGCAGATCGACTGCCGAGTTGATCAACGTTGCCTTGACGAGCGCGGCCGAGGCCTCGATGCCATGCTCCAGGTTGTAGTAATCCCTGACCAACGCGGCCCCTCCGGCCACCAGTGGCGCAGACATCGAGGTTCCGCCGAAATACTTGTATTCGTCGTTCGCCGGGAATCCCCAACCGTCAGACTGGTAGAGAGCGTTCTGCGGATTGACCGGGTCGCCATAACCCTCCTGATAGAGCGGCGAATAGGTGCTGAGAATCCACGTCCCTGGTGCGACCACGTCCGGCTTGATTCGACCGTCGTCTGTTGGGCCCCGGCTCGAGAATGCGGCCATCTGCTCTGCATTGCCCGCGCTCGAATCAGACGCGATGGGATCTGCTGGGTAGTCCTCAGGCCAAGCATCACCGTAGAGGAAGAGAATGTTCGCTCCACCCTGATCTGCGCATGAGACGCCCTCATCGTTGTCGTAGGTGAGGCCGCCGTCGCAAGGAGAGCCGTCGGCTCGAGAGCCTTCGCTGGCTCCTACCGTCAGGACGTTCTTGGCGGTGGCGGGCGAGCCGATCGAGTCGTCGTCGATCACACCGTCCGCATCGTCGTCGATGCCGGAGTTGCCGGCAGAGGTGACGATCAGAAAATCCGGGTTGTCCCAGATGAACTGGTCTGCGTCCACAGAGTTGGAGTCGTATTCTCCCAAAGCATTTGTGCCCCAAGAGTCGCTATGGATCCTGGCACCGAGGTCGTAGGCCTCCAGGAACAGCTCATTGAGGTCCTCGGGCAGGCCCTGGAGGTAGTAGCCGTCCACGTTGCCAGGCAGAGTCTCGCAAAGCACCGTAAAGTCGAGGTAGTCCTCGACCGCCTGAAAAACCAGCGAGGCCCCAGGCGCCGAGCCGCGTCCGGTCCCGTCTGCCGCTCCGTCGGACAGCACGCTCCCGGTTGTGTGGGTGCCGTGTCCGGAATCTGCGTCCTGGGCGCCGTCGTCGATGCTCGTCCAGCAGCCTGGCAGGTTCGAACCATCCCAATCTTCGATCGCCACGATCCGGCTCGCTGGAATGTCAGGGTGGGCTCCTCCTGACGTGCCGTCTCCAAGGCCGGTGTCTGCCACCGCCACGATCTGGGTCGAGCCGTCGTAGCCTGCGTCGATCGCCGCTGTCGTGCCGATGACCGAACCCGCCGACTCGTTGTGAGTGACCCTTCTGCGGTATGGGCCTATCCAACTGATGGCCGGATGATCGGCGATACTATCGCTGACCGAACCGTCGGTGATGGCGAGCACGGCCTGTCCCTGAACTCCAAGGACCTCCAGGCCGGTGTTTTGCAGGTGATCGATGACGGTGGCCGGGTCAACCCCTTCGTCCACCGCAACCCTCAGCATCCGGGTCTGGCCATCTGCCAGGTCCGGGCTGATGCGCCAACCTGGCTCGAAATTCACGATCCCCGAGACATCGGCCATCTCCGGTATCGAAGCCCCGTCTGGAACTCTGACTGCGAACGAGTTGTCAGGCAGATAACCGATCACCTTGGCTCCGTCGGCTTCGAGGGCGGACGCGTCGGTCGTGGTCACCGGTCGATCGAACTGGACAACATATCGACCGCTGGACACCGCTTCTGTTTCGTCCATCGCGGCCAGGTCGACATTCCCGGTGGTCAGCCGCAAGAGTGGATGGTTGCTGTCACCGCCTGGTGGGGATGCCTGGGCCCCTGCGGTCGGAGTCGCCCCCACGGTGGCGGCGAGCAGCACGAAGGTAATCCATATCGCGACCCGCCGTCGAACAACACTCGGTACCCGGGCCGAGCTTCCAACAGCTGCTTGTCGCCCTGACATGGGCGCAGTGTTGCAGCCTCCATGCGAAAGCCCAACCGGTCGCGGCCGTCAACGCTCTTGTGCGATGTTGAGTGAACTATCTGGCGTGGGTTGACCGCTCGGCTTCTGCTGTGTCGCTGAGATCGACGAGCACCTGGCGGCACTCGCTGCATACCTGCACTTCTTCGCCGTGGTGGTTGGCTTCACTCCACTCGTGCTTGTGGGCGGTCTGGCCGGCTTCCTCGACTGCCCTGATGATGTTGATCTGTTCGCGTCCAAGGGCCAGATTGGTCCACGGTTCTTCTTCCGGTGGGTCGAATTGGCGGGCGACCTCAACTCCGGTGGTCTCCGGTATGGCCCTCCTGGTCGCTCTGGATGGTCTTGGGCTGAACGGTCGATCGCGACGGGACCGTTTCCGTCTCCCTGCCTCCATCGCCGGCAAAAAATCGAAAGTAAACAGAATCGGCCGGTCGCTTTCGTAGTACAGGCGATGGTCACCGATCGTCACTTCAAAGATGTTGCCGTCGTAGCGAGAAATGTCCACGGTTTCAACTGGGTAGCGGCGAATCTGGCCCCCGGCCTCGATGGTGATCGCCCGCCCGCTCAGCCGCATCTCGGTGTGAAGCCGCCGCGACTGCCGATCTGAGAACAAGTAACCACGACTGGTTTGCTTGATTTTCGCTTGCATCTCAGCCCCCTTTTCTGTGTTCTTCCCAGATTCAAGTCTACCACTGAAGGTGACATGTTCCCCACGCTATGTGGTAGAACCTCGAACGGACTAGTCACCTTTTCGGGAAGAGCCCGCAGTTCTTTTCCGGCGTCGATTGCGGCCCGATAGCCGATCACGAAACGAATCAGGTTCGCCGAAGGCGTTGGCCAAACCATCGTCTGTCAGGTCGATCACACTGTTCGTCGGCTCGCCGCCCAGGACCACCTCCGAGCACTTTGTGCAAATTTCCGCGGATCTACCGGCAATGGTCCTGGGTGCCCAGACATGGGAACAGGGCGCATCTCGCCTCAGCCAACGGCGCAGACGGGGGAGAGATCGCAGGGACGCCTGTGGCTCTGTCCCGCCCTTGGGTTGGGGCCTCGGATCGATTGAGGCCCTGTTCAGACGGGTTCGGTCGCTACTCGACGCTGCGGCTCTGAGGAGGCTCGACATTGCTGTTCCATCCGGCTCTGACCAGTGGCTGCCTCGCAATCTGGTCGGCGGTATTTCCGAGCTGTGTACAGCTTCATACGGTGCGATTGCTTCGTCATGGCCTGCACCGCCGTTCCCTTCCAGATTCGATGATCCGTCGTCGGCTTCGGGTCGAAACGCCCCACTCTGGTCTGGGGTGGCCGTGTAGTGGCTGGCACCCCTGACAGCCTCAAGGGCTGGGACGAACTCGAAGAGGAATCGGCTGGGGTGATGGGCGGAGAAAACAGCGACCTCGCCATCGAATGTGATCCTGAACCGCGGGGAGGATACTCCTGTGATTCTGACCAGATCGACAGGCCAGACGTGAAGTTTTTCGTCCGGCGTCATTACGACGACGTCTGTCCCTTCGAGTTTGATCACGACTTCGGGCCCATCGCCAGATGTCGTGCTCAGATGTCCGATGTAGGCCGCCATCTCCCCACCAGATTCTGCGGACCTGCGTCCGCCCTCGTCTAGGGAGTCGGAAAATTCCGGGAGCTCGCCCTACCGGCCGCTCCTCCTGATTTCCCAGCACTCCATTGAGTGCCGAAAGTACCACAATCGTTGCCATATCCGGGCTGGAAAATGCGTTGTGGCTCGATTTCTGGAAAGCGTTACGTCGATTCTTCACCGGGGCGAACGGCGAACGTCACGTCGACCGTGACCTCATAACCCGTTGGCACCCCAGCTGCGTCGACCGTGCCACCGATCTCGACGACCCTGAATGTAATCACCTGTTCAACGGTCTGGGCAGCTCGGCCCAAGACGGTGGTGATCGCGTCCTCGATCGTCGAGGCTCGCCCAGCCAGTCGCACTGTCTTGGTGATCGGGTTGACCATCCGCCAAGCGTACCGTGGTTGGACGGCCTTGCCGATGCTGGTTCGCAGCCCTGACTGACCGGTCAGTCTAGGCTCCAGGTTGTGATCGATTTCCAGACTCACCCTGACCAGTACCGGCATTGGCGGTTGCGATTCGACGGCCGAGTGGCCTTCCTCGACATGGACGTGGACCCCGCTGGCGCCCTCAACGGCGACTACGAGTTGAAGCGAAACTCCTATGACCTTGGCGTAGACATCGAGCTGGCGGACGCGATCACCCGTCTCCGATTCGAACACCCTGAGGTCGGTGCTGTGGTGATCGGCTCCCTCAAGGAGCGAGTGTTCTGTGCCGGCGCCAACATCGGAATGCTGGCCGGGGCCCCACATCCGCTGAAGGTCAACTTCTGCAAGTTCACCAATGAGACCCGCAACACGATCGAGGACGCCACCGCCCACTCCGGACAGAGGTACCTGACGGCGATCAACGGGACAGCCGCTGGTGGTGGGTATGAGCTTGCGCTGGCCACCGATCACATCATGCTGGTAGACGACGGCAGTGCCTCGGTCTCCCTGCCAGAGATCCCATTGCTCGGGGTGTTGCCAGGCACCGGAGGCCTGACCCGTCTGGTCGACAAACGTTTCGTGCGCAGGGACAGGGCGGATGTGTTCTGCACCATCGAGGAGGGCATCAAAGGCGAGCGAGCTCTCGATTGGGGCCTCGTCGACGAGTTGGTACCCCGCTCCACCTTCGCAGATGACGTTGCGGCCATGGCGGTCATAGCGGCAGCCGGAAGCGACCGTCCGCACGATCTGCCTGGGGTACCGCTCACACCGCTAGAACGGACTATCGGTGAAGACCGGCTCGACTACTCGACGGTGAGCGTGAGGATCGATCGGCCAAGGCAGATCGCAGAGATCGTCGTGCGAGGGCCAGAGGAGCCCGTTCCTTCGGACCCGGAAGATGCGGTCGGCCATGGCAGTGCCTGGTGGATGCTCAGGGCGGCCCGCGAGTTGGATGACGCCATCCTGCATCTGCGGGTCAACGAACTCGAGATCGGGACGTGGACCGTTCGAACCGAAGGTTCGCTGGATGACGTCGAGGCGCACGACCGCTTCCTTCATGACCACGGCGACCACTGGTTCGTGCGCGAGGTGGCCTTGTTGTGGCGGCGCGTGTTGAAACGCCTGGACGTGACTTCACGTTCGATCCTGGCCCTCATCGAACCTGGCTCGTGTTTTGCGGGTGTGCTGGCCGAAATGGCGCTGGCCGCTGACCGCAGCTACATGTTCGAAGGCGCTCGGACGGGCTCGGAGCAGACTGCCGAGTTGGCCTTGACCTCTTCCAGCGCGGGGCCAATGCTGATGTCGAACGGGCTGAGCCGGTTGGCCACCCGATTCTGGGGTGATGATTCCGGCCGGTCGGCTGCGGATCGGGAACCGGCTGGGCGCGCCGGAGGCGATGACCGTTGGCCTGGTTACCGACGTTTTCGATGACATCGACTGGGACGACGAGCTGCGGATCATCATCGAGGAACGGGTTTCGTTCAGTCCTGACGGGCTGACCGGCATGGAGGCCAACCTGCGTTTTCCTGGTCCCGAGACCCTCGAGACGAAGATATTCGGTCGGCTGACCGCCTGGCAGAACTGGGTTTTTCAGCGACCGAACGCATCGGGTGAGACCGGTGCACTTCGCCGGTACGGCACCGGTCTGCGTCCGGAGTACGACAAGAGGAGAGTGTGATGACGTCCCAGAAGGTCGACTACGACGCCTTGATCCCCAACAACGTGGGACTGGCGGACGATCCCAAGTTGCAGCGAGCCCTCGAAGAATGGCACCCCGGCTACATCGACTGGTGGATGTCGATGGGCCCAGACGGATTCCAGATGGCAGACGTATACCTGCGCACCGCGATCAGCGTCGAGAACGAGGGTTGGGCGAAGTTCGACTTCGTGAAGATGCCGGAGTACCGATGGGGCATCCTGCTGGCCCCCGCCGTCGACGGACGGACGATCCCGTGTGGGGCACACGTCGGCGAGCCTGCCTGGCAGGAGGTGCCTGGCGAATACCGGGCGATGCTGCGGCGTCTGATCGTCATCCAGGGCGACACCGAGCCTGCCTCGGTCGAACAGCAAAGATTCCTAGGGGCAACTGCGCCTTCGCTCTACGACATGCGCAACCTGTTCCAGGTGAACGTCGAGGAGGGTCGGCATCTTTGGGCGATGGTCTACCTGCTCCAGAAATACTTTGGCCGTGACGGTCGGGAAGAAGCCCACGAGCTCCTTCGACGCCAATCAGGCAGCGAGGAGCGACCCCGCATGCTTGGCGCCTTCAACGAGGAGACTCCTGACTGGCTGTCGTTTTTCATGTTCACCTACTTCACCGACCGGGACGGCAAGATGCAATTGGAGGCCCTCGCCCAGTCTGGTTTCGATCCGCTCAGCCGAACCTGTCGGTTCATGCTCGCCGAAGAGGCTCACCACATGTTTGTGGGATACACCGGTGTGCGCAGGGTGGTCAAGGCGACCGTCGAGGCGATGGTGGCGGCCGGAATCGACGACCCGTCCGATATCGAGGCTGTCAGGGCTCTAGGGGTGATCGACCTGCCGACCATCCAGCGCAAGACCAACCTGCACTTTTCATTGACACTGGATTTGTTCGGCTCCGAGGAATCGACCAACGCCGCAAATTTCTTCAACGCCGGCATCAAGGGCCGCTACCACGAGGACAAACTCGATGACGATCACCAGTTGGCCGGCGACACCTACCCGGTTAGCAAACTGGTCGACGGAGCTCTGGTCAGCGTCGAGGTGCCTGCCCTGAACGCGCTCAACGCTCGGCTGCGCGACGATTTCATCGACGATTGCCAGGGAGGCGTGACTCGCTGGAATCGGGTCATCGCAGACGCGGGCTTCGACTTCGCAATCCGTCTGCCTCACCCTGCCTTCAATCGCAAGATCGGTGAGTTCTCCGGTATCGAGGTATCACCGGAAGGTGAGTTGCTGGCCCAAGCCGACTGGGACGCCAGACGAGACGAGTGGCTTCCGACCGCGGCGGACCGAGCCCACATAGAGAGCCTGATGCAATCGGAGTTCCGCCCTGGTGAATTCGCCGGTTGGATCGCCCCACCCTCCAAGGGGATCAAAGGTCAGCCAGAGGACTTCCTATACGTGAAGCTGCCGTGACGAGCGCGGCGACCGTCTCGACTTCGGCGGAGGAGCGTCGCAGTGAGCTCCTGCGGGCCGCCTACCTGGTGATGGCCAGGGACGGAGTGCACCGGACGCCTTTGGCCAGGGTCGCGGAGGAGGCCGGTGTGTCGAAGGGTCTGCTGCTTTACCACTTCCAGAGCAAGGACGCTCTGGTGCTCAAGACCCTCGAGTGGGTCCTCGACACGACCGCCTCCCGTATCCGCCAGGCACTAGCCGAGAGTTCGGAAAGGTCGGCCGCGATATCGGTGGTCGTCGACGCCGTCTGGGTCGGCCCTGACCAGAACCGAGATTTCTTCAGGTTCTATCTCGATGGCCTCGAACACCAGACCCGTTCGCCCCAATTCGAAGAACTGGGAGACCTGGCTAGGACGATCATCAACGGCCTGTACCGCGAGGTGATCGAATCGTCGACGACCCTGTCTGGCGCAGATTCCGAGGCCGCCACCACCACGATGCGGGCGATCATTGAGGGTTTCTTCCTGCAATGGCTCCAAACGCACAACTGGAAGACGAACCACCAGCGCTATCGGGACAGATGCCTGCTCGCGGTCAGCTCAATGCTCGCACTGAGTGCTGGTCGAATCAGCGACAGGTAGTCGCTGCTCAGCGTAGTTTGAAGCGTTGGATCTTGCCGGTGGCGGTGCGGGGGAAGTCCGTTACGAATTCGACAACGTGGGGGTACTGGTAGCGCTGAAGGGCTGCCTTGCACCATCCTTGGAGTTCGCCGACCAGCTCCTCGGTCTCTGCGACCTCGCCGAGGATCACCGTTGCTTTGATGCGTGAGCGGTTGTCGATGTCGACGGCCACCACCGCCGCCTCTCTGACCGACTCGTGCTCCATCAGGCGGTTTTCGATCTCGATCGGGCTGACCCAGAGGCCGCCGATCTTCATCATGTCGTCGACCCGGCCCTCGTAGGTGTAGTAGCCGTCTGCGTCCTGGTGGTAACGGTCGCCTGACAGGAACCAGTCCCCACGGATCTTGTCCCGGGTGCGATCTGGCTGGTTCCAGTAGGTGGAGAGGGCGCTGGGGCCACTTACCCACATTTCGCCTGATTCGCCCGGCTTGCACAACTCGCCTTCCGGATCTCGGATTTCCACCTCGTAGCCGTCGACCGGTATGCCTGAGGTGCCCGGCTTCACTGCCCCAGCCCGGTTCGAGCAGTAGATGTGGAGCATCTCGGTCGATCCGATGCCGTCGAGGATCTCGATGCCGGTGCGGTCGTGAAACTGTCGCCAGATCTCGGGCGGTAGGGCTTCGGCGGCCGATATCGCCAACCGGACGCTCGACCAGTCGACGTCATCGAACGTTGGGTCCGCCAGCATCGCGTTGTACAGCGCTGGAACGCAGAAGAAGAGGGAAGGCCGATGCCTCGTGACTCTCTCGAGGAGGCGGTCTGAAGATGGGCGGCCGGTCAGATAGATCGATATGGCGCCCGTTGCCATTGGGAAGCTGAGGTTGTTGCCGAGCCCGTACGCGTGGAACATCTTCGTGCTGGAGAACACCGTGTCGCTGTCGTTGATGCCGAGTACCGGCCTTGCATAGGAATCGACGGTTGCCCCGACATCCGAGTGCCGATGGACCACACCCTTGGGTGGTCCGGTCGACCCTGACGAATACAGCCAGAACGCCATGTCATCCGATTGAGTCGGCACCGGTGCCAGCTCGCCAACATCTGTCGCCATCCACTCGTCGAGTGAATGGGCACTGTCCGGTGCAGGGCCGTTGGCGACGATCGGTTGAACATCGGGCCTGACGGCCATCTGCGGTCCGACCGCCGATAGGAACGGGCTGTCGACGATGGCTGCCACCGCGGACGAATCGTCCATGAAGTACCCGAAATCGTCCGGCTTCAGCAAGAAGTTGGCCGGTACGGGCACCGCCCCGATCCGCATGGCCCCTAGAAAGGCAGCCGGAAACGCTGGTGTGTCGTCCAAAACCAGCAAGACACGATCCTCCCGGCCAACGCCTGCCTCGGCGAGCCCGGCCGCCACCCCGCACACTGTCCGGTACAGCTCGTTGGCGGTCCAAGGCCGGTCATCTGACGTGATCAGAACCGTTTTGTCACCGTCTCCGCCATCGAGCCAACCATCGATCAGCGTGCTCGCATTAGGACCGCTCTGCATCTCAGTTCACTGCTCCCAGATAGGTCGCCTCGCGGGTTTGCGATCTCACGGCTTCTACCAACTGGGTGCGCATAGCCTGGGGGTAGAAGCGGTCGGTGGGTAGGTCATCGAGTTTGAGCCAGGCGAATCCGATTTGCAGACCATCAGGCACCCTCGGGGCACCTGGCCGGTCGCCGTTCACGACGGTGGCGCGGAACATCAACTCCACCTGGTGGGTGTCTGCGCCGAGGTCGACGAACTCGTGGTTCCAGGAGATGTAGTCGCGGACGAAGAGCAGCGGGCCTGCTTCGACCCGGCAGCCGATTTCTTCCAGACACTCACGTTCGAGAGCGTCGGTGACCGTCTCGCCGATCTCCTGGCCGCCTCCTGGCAGGTAGAAAAAATCGCCATCATCGTCCCGGCAGTGGATCGTCAGCAGCGAGTCATCTTCGACGATGATCGCTTTGGCGGAGATGCGAAACCGGGCGTCAGAGGGAGATTCCATGGCCCTCCGGTCTTGCCTCACGGCCCATCAGCCTGGCGATGGCCACCTCGGGGGATTCACCCTGGTGCAGCACGTTGCCTACCTCGACGGCGATCGGCATCTCGACTTCGTTCCTGGCGGCCAACTCGAGGACCCCGCTGGTGGTCTTGACCCCCTCGGCCACCATGTTCATCTCGGCGATGATGTCGTCTAGAGCGCGGCCCTTGCCCAGCTCGGTGCCGACCCGGTTGTTGCGGCTCTGAGGACTCGAGCAGGTGGCCATCAGATCCCCCACGCCTGCCAAACCTCCGAAGGTGAGTGGATGGCCACCAAGGGCGATCCCGAGGCGGGTCAACTCGGCCAGGGCTCTGGTTACCAGCATCGCCAGCGTATTCATCCCGAACCCGAGGCCGCCTGCGATTCCCGAAGCGATGGCCATGACGTTCTTGACCGCCCCGGCGATCTCGGCCCCGACCACGTCTGGGTTGGTGTAGACCCGGAAGGTGGGCGTCATGAAGACAGACTGGAGATCTGTGGCGACGCTCGTCGACGGCATGGCGATCACAGTCGCGGCGGGCTGGCCTTGCATGACCTCTCTCGCCAAGTTGGGGCCGGACAGCACTCCGACCCGCCCTTGGTCGTGATCGGGCAACACCGAAGCGACGACCTCGGTCATCCTCAGCATCGTGTCCTGTTCGATTCCCTTGGTCAGGCTGATGATCGGTATGGCAGCAGAGATGAACGGGGCGGCTCCTGCCAACACCGAGCGAAATCCGTGCGATGGAACTGCGATCACAACGACCTCCGCACCCGAGATCGCTTCTTCGAGATCGGATGTGGCGGTCATCGCAGGGAGGTCGAATCCGCCTAGGTAGTCCTCGTTGCGGCCAGTTGTGCGGATCTGATCGGCCAGTTCGGCTCGCCGGGCCCAGAGAGTCACGTCCACGTTGTGGGCGGCTATGGCCGCGACTGTCGTTCCCCACGAACCTGCGCCGATCACCACGATCTTCATGGCGGCGAGGCTACCCATCACTGGGAGCCAGTGCGGATTTGGGCGGTCTGGATACCCAACTACGCTTCCTCAGACTCGTGGCACGCATCGGCCTTTTTGGATTCGCCAACGTTGGCAAGACGACCATCTTCAATGCCCTCGCTGGCCTGGAGGCGATTACTGCTGCCCATCCCTTTACGACGACCGAGCCCAATGTCGGGGTCGCCAAAGTGCCGGATACCAAGCTCGACGAGGCTGCCGTACTCGAAAAATCGGCTAAAACCGTCTACGCGACTCTTGACCTGCTCGACCTGCCGGCGATTGGCAAGGCGGGAGAGGGCGTCGGTGCCCAATTCATCAGTCGGCTGCGCGAGATGGATGCCCTGGCCGCAGTCCTGCGGTCTTTTGACGATGAGGCGGTGCCCACAGACATTGGCGGTACCGACCCTGTCACCCAAGCGGAAGACCTTCTGGTGGAGCTGACTCTCGCCGATTTTGAGGTGTTCGATCGGCGTAGGGACAAGATTCGCAGAGAAGCAACCTCTGATCCCTCGAAAAAGCCGGCTGCAGACGCGATCGCAGCGGCGACCGCGGTTCTGGAGGAGGGCACCCCACTGAGGGCGGCCGAATGGACGCAGAGCCAGGCGCTGGCGTTTCGAGATCTTGCCCCGCTCACGATCAAACCCGGCATCTGGATTGTCAACATCGCCGAAGACGCAGACGCGAAGGCTGCCGCAGAAGCGGTCAAGGCCGTGGTACCGGAAGGTGACACGGTTGTGGCTCTGTCGGCCAAGATCGAAGAAGAGGCCGCAGAGCTGACGTCAGAGGAACGTGCTGAGATGTTCGAAGAGCTGGGCCTAGGAGAAGGCGCGCTGGCGACAGTGGTGCAGGCCGCGTACGGCACGCTCGGTCTCCTCTCTTTCTACACGGTCGGGCCTAAGGAGAGCAGGGCCTGGACCGTACGCAGGGGAGCGGCGGCACCCGAGGCGGCCGGCAAGATCCACAGCGACCTGGAGCGAGGCTTCATCAGGTCAGAGGTTTGCCAGATCGACACGATCATCGAAGCGGGCGGCTGGGATGCCGCCAAACGGGATGGGCTCATCAGGCTCGAAGGCAAAGAGTACGTGGTCGCAGAGGGGGACGCCCTGATGGTGAGGTTTTCGGTCTGAAAGCGCTGACGATTGCTACGGCCGAAGGAGGCGGCCTGGCGCCGCTTGGCGAACACGAAGTGTTGCTCCTTCTCGTGCAGCTTGCCCTGCTGGTCGGCGTGGCCAGGCTTCTGGGCAGCATCATGAAGCGGTTCGGTCAGCCCGCCGTGGTTGGGGAATTGCTCGCCGGAATATTGCTCGGCCCGACAGTCTTCAAGAACCTGTGGCCTGGCGGATACACCTGGGTGTTCGACTCTGAACCTGTAGTCACCTCTGTCGTGTTCGGGCTCGCCTGGCTGGGGGTCATAATGCTGCTGGTCGCGATCGGTTTCGAAACCGATCTGGCGATCATCGCCCGATTCCGCAAGGCCGCAATGTGGGTGTCGGCTGGCAGCTTCCTGGTTCCCCTTGTGCTGTTCTATTTGATCGCCCAGGTTGTGCCTGCATCGTTCCTCGGCGACCGTGGCACCCGCCCACTGTTCGGTTTGTTTTTCGCTCTCGCACTTTCCGTTTCCGCGCTCCCGGTCGTTGCCAAGATCCTTCAGGATCTCGGCTACATGCGGCGCAACTTCGGCCAGATAACGCTGGCGGCCGGAATGAGCATGGACGGAGTGGGGTGGCTGGTGCTCGCCGCCCTTTCTGGGGTCGCATTGCAGGGCAGCCTCGAGGTCGGATCTCTACTTCGATCGTTGGCCGGGCTTGCGATCTTCCTGGCGGTGGCGGCCACGGCCGGTCGTTGGGCGTTGAACAAGCTATTTCGCCAAGCGTTGCGTGGAGGGTCGTCTGACACATCTGCTCTGACCATCACCCTCGTCGCCGCCCTGATCGGTGCCGCAGTCACCCAAGCCCTCGAGCTCGAGGCAATCCTCGGCGCGTTCATCATGGGAATCCTGCTCGGCATGACCAAGACCCACCTGCCGCGGGTGCGAGAGATCCTCGAAACGATGACCAACGCCTTCTTCGCTCCGATCTTTTTCGCATTCTCAGGATTGCGAGTCGATCTCGGGGCCCTCGACAGCGGATCGGCGATCTTCTGGACGATCATGGTGATAATCCTCGCAGTGGCCGCCAAGGTGGCCGGGACATACGCGGGGGCCAGGAAGGGCGGGCTCGACCATCGGGAAGGTCTAGCTCTCGGCTCTGGCCTGTCAGCGCTTGGGGCAATGGGCATTGTCGTGGCGATTGTCGCTTTCAATCTCCAGATGATCTCAGATGCGGGCTTCACCGTTCTGGTTTTGGCCGCCGTCTCGACCTCGGTGATCGCCCCACTGCTTCTCAAGGCGTCCGTCCGTGACTGGGAGATTCCAGCCGACGAGCAGGCGAGGCTCGACCAGGAGGCACTGCGCGATGACTCTGTGATATTGAGGGCCCACCGTGTCCTGCTCCCGACGAGGGGAGGGCAGAACTCTGTGTATGCAGCAAAGCTCCTTGCAAGGGCCTTCCCAGAACTGGATCTGACAATTCTTGCCCTCGACCCAGGTGAACCAGGCCTGATCAATCGGCTGCTTCGGAGAAAGGCTGGACAATCGGATCCGACGCCGGTGGTTGAAGCTGTCTCCGGAATCGAGGGCGTGGAAGTCTCTGTCACAACTCGAATAGCTCGCGACATTCCCAAGGCAATCGTCGACGAAGCGCAGCTCGGTTACGACCTGGTCGCCCTAGGCGCGTCCGAGGACGAAGCAGACGGCATCCGAATCTTTTCGAACGTGGTCGATAGAGTGCTTGCCGGGTTGTCCATCCCTTCGGTGGTGGTGCGCTTCCCTGCGACGGCCAAACCGACGTCTGACCTTCCAAAGAATCTTTTGGTGCCGGTCACCCGGTCCGCCACCGCTCGGGCGGCCGAGGAGTTGGCCTATTCGTTGGCGAAGGCGTCTGACGGGTCCGTCACTGCTGTCCATGTGATCCCCGAACCGGAAGATCACGGGACGCTCAACGAGCATGCGCGCATCAAGGAGGACAGAAGTGACGCGGTCACAATGCTTTCCGAAGCAGTTGAACTCGGCGCCAGGCTTGGGGTTTCGGTCGCAACCGAGGTGAAGGTCGCCGCTCAACCCGAAGCTGAGATAGTCGAGCGTGCGAACAGTGGAGATTTCGATTTGCTCGTGATCGGCTCGGTCACCCGCCCGCTCTCCAATAGAGCTTTCTTCGGGCATCGGGTCACGTACCTCATCGAGAATGCCGAGATCCCTGTCTTGATTGTCAGCCTCCCGGATCAAGATTTTCCTGGAGTGCCACCGCCGGCAGACGAATAGGCGCTCTTCGGCTGGGTGTCTGGGTCAGCCGATGATGGCTCCCGGGTTTTGGGCGCTTTGGTGCAGACCCGAACGAAAGGCAGCCTCGGCAGTGACCATGGCCACTTCGGTCTTGGCCACGAACCGCTCTGCTACCGGAACCTTTCGGTCGTCGGCTTCGGCCTGGTTCACGAGCAGATGGCTACCGTAGATTCCGAGGTAGGCGTCGACGACGCTGCGGGCGCCGGCTTCACGGGTCGGCTCATCACAGGCAGCGGCTGCGGCTGCCACCGATGCGTAGGTCGAACGCATGGCCGAGACGCGGGCGGCCAACTCTGCGGTTTCGGGCCGACGATCGGCCGAGTCCCAGTCTTCGAATAGGTCGGCGAGCGTGTCTGCGAGCGCATTGCTGAGCGAAGCCGCCACCTGGACCTGGGTGGTGCCCTCATAGATCGTGGTGATCCTGACGTCTCGCACGAAACGCTCCAACGGCAGTTCCCTCATGTATCCCATGCCCCCGTGGACCTGCTGGGCTTCGTAACAAATCCGGTTGGCGCTCTCGGTCACCCAGTACTTGACCGCAGGAGACAGGAAGTCCACTTGGGCGGCGAGTTTTTTGAATCGGACTCGCAGCGGCTTCGTGTCTCCGCCCTCCTTCTTGACACGTGAAATCTGCTCTTCGAGTTTGTTGCGGAGGTCAAGGCGTTGGGTTCCGTCGTACAACATCGCCCTGCCTGCCTCCAGGTCGACCGTCATCGCTACGAGCAGATCTGCGACTGGGGGCATTGATTCGATGAGCCGCCCGAACTGCACCCGTTCGCGTGCGTAGGCCCTCGCCTGTCGTGCGGCCGCCTCCGCGATGCCGAGTGCCTGGGCAGCAACGCTGAATCGGGCATGGTTCAGGACATGGAGAACGTTGAGCAGCCCGTAGCGGCGCCTCCCGACGAGATCAGCGGGTGCGTCGTCGAAATACAGCTCACAGGTCGGAGAACCGTGCAACCCCATCTTTTCTTCGACTCTCGTGACCTGCACGTTTTCACCGCCATGGCACGCAAAGAGGCTGAGGCCGAAAGTTCCTTCAACATCTGGTTCACTTCTGGCGAGGACCAGGAGGAGCATTCCGTTTCCGTTCGAGATGAACTGTTTGACTCCCCGAAGTCGCCATTGGCCTTCTTCGTCTTGGTACGCCTTGAGGCGGATCGATTGGAGATCGGAACCTGCCCCTGGTTCGGTCAGAACCATGGCTCCGATATGGCGCCCTGCTGCGTATTCGGGCAGGTACTTGGTGGCCACTTCCTCGGTTCCGAATTCCGCGATGGCCTCACCGATGTCTTGGTATCCAAACATGGTCATCATGGAAGCGTCTGCCCTCGACACCATCTCGATCATCATGATGTAGATCGTTGCTGGAAATCCCAATCCTCCGTAGCGACGAGGAACGATGACGCCCGCCAGGCCTGATTCGCCGAGCCTTTTGTAGGCCTGCTCGCTCCCGGTCGCGTATGTGACCGCACCGTCGGAAAACGTTGCGCCCTGTGTGTCGATGCTTTCTGAGAGGGGGGCGATGGTGTCCGCGGCGATCTCGCCTGCGAGACCAAGTGCGAGCCGATAGTTGTCCATCGCGTCTTCGTAGTCCGAAGGCCCCTCTGGGTCCCGGTAGCCGGGCTCGAGGATGCCAACGACCTCTTCGAGGTCGAGTCGTGCAAAGGCGGCAAGGAGGTCGTCGTTGTCGTTGAAGTAGTTGCCCATGTTTTGGTGACCCTAGGGTGATGTTTCGCTTGTCGATTGATCGACCAGCTTCCTGACCGAGTTGAGTAGTGCGCCTTCCTGGCAGGAATCCAGGCAGAAATTCTTCAGTCGGACAGCCGTATAGTCCGATAAACTCACTCAGAGTGGTAACTCGATCGAAAAACGCACGCAACACCTGGCGGAAGCGGCGGGTGGCGCACCTGGCGGCCCAGGTAGCAGCGGGGAATTATTCCGTCCCGTCGATCGACGTTGCCCATGCGATCCTCTTCGGGCGGCCCAAATGGGGTGAAGACCCGGTGTCGGCTCTCAACCCAGTAGGTGAAGGCGTTGGCGTCCTCGACGCCAGGACCTATTAGACCTCAGACCCGTTTGCCGCTTGCGGCCGCCGCATGATGATTCGGCGTGGCCATGCTTCTCAGGCGTTCCGCGTCATCCCAAAAGAAAACGAGGCTCCGGTAAGGGGGTCAAACCGGAGCCTCGTAATTTGCTCTTCAAACGAAGAGCGCAAGAGGCCGTTTGACCGAGAACGATGCCAGGGTGTCCGTTCTCGCGTCCCCTTGCTGGTTTGGGGGGGTGTACCCAGAACGTAAACGTTCCAAGTACGTCGGAAAGGCTAACGATATTCCAATACGGGGTCAAGGGGTCAGGAATCGCACCATTGCTGGACTTTTTCGATCCCGAGTAACCGGCTACCTAGTTATCTGGTCACCTGCCGCAAATAGTCAGCGCTCTGCCGATACCCTCCCAGGCGGCCGCCAGTCGGGGTGGGGGTGGGAATATGGAAGTGTGAGGGACTCGTAGTGCGTCGATGTCGATGAGGCAACAGACTTGGAGACGTTGGATCGGGGTGTTGGCCAGAGGCCTGGCGATGGGATCGGCAGATCTGGTGCCTGGGGTCTCCGGGGGAACCGTCGCCTTCGTAACGGGCATCTATGAACCGCTGGTCGAGTCCGTTTCAAACGGATCGAGGGCACTACAAGCCTTCATCACCGGCCACATCCGTAAGGGCGTTGGCCATCTTGGCGACGTCGACTGGTTCTTTCTCGGCCCGCTTGTGTTCGGGGCCGCAGTCGCCATTTTCGCTTTGGCCGGACTGCTCGAGAGGCTGCTGAGCGACCAGCCGGTGCGAATGGCAGGCTTCTTTTTCGGGCTCATCGTTGGCACCCTGTTCGTTGCATGGCGCATGGTCCGCCGCCCAGAACCAGAACATGGCCTGATCGTATTGGTGGTCGGATTGGTGGCCTTCGCCGGATTCGGCTTGCAAGGGTCCGCGGTCGTGAACCCCTCCGGCCTCGTATATGCCCTGTCTGGAATGCTGGCGATCGTGGCGTTCGTCCTCCCAGGAATCAGCGGTTCGTTCATGCTGCTGACGATCGGTATGTACCAGCCAGTCATCGGCGCGGTCGCCGATCGAGACCTGGGTCCAATGCTGCTGTTCGGTGTCGGTGCAGTGTTGGGCTTGGCAGTGTTCAGTCGGGTTCTCGAAAGATTGTTGGACGGTCAGCACGATCGGGTGGTGGCCTCGGTCACAGGCCTGATGCTCGGGTCATTCCGGATTCTGTGGCCCTGGCCAAACGGCCTGGGTAGCGACAACGGCGTAGGCGCCACGGAACTGGCAATGCCGAGCGGGGATGTAGGCGTGCCGATCTTGCTAGCCCTGGCAGGCGCGGTCCTGGTCATCCTCGTGACATTCGCAGCGGACCGCACGAAATGATCGGGGATTGGAAGTTGTGCCGCTGGCGCCTTGCCTGACGAACAACGTCGAAAGCTCGAGTTCTGGATGAGACGAGAGCGAACCTGGGACCGAAACTGTCGCTGGCAACGCTTCGTGCTGCTTGGCGACCTAGGGAGCCCTGGGTACTAGGCAACTCTTCGAGTTGCATGGGTTCGCCAACCAGCACCGCTCAGCCGCTGAATTCGGCACTGTCGGGGTCGACGATCAGCCCTGAAACGTCTACGGCCTCAAAAGCCGAACCGGGGATCGTCTTCAGTTCGTTGAGCAAATCGTTGTCCCAGCGTTCGTCAGGCGCACCGGAGATGAACCAATCTGAGCCGTTGTCGGCCAGGATCAGTCCGTATTCCTTGAAGGCAGTGAGAATCACCTGGATCTGTGGATCGAATCCGCTGATGTCGAAATCCGCTCGCATCCGGAAACGCTGGCCCATCGGTGGGACGTTCAGGTCGGTGATCGACGAGGCTTCATGCCTGGCCGGCCAGACGTAGGCGCTCTGGGTTTGGGCCGCAGTGAATCTGATCGCGTGTTCGATCGTGCCGGCAGCCACTTCGTCATAGCGGACGAGCCCTGGGTAGATGGGTAGGCCCGCCGCGTCCGCGGAGGTCCATGTGTCGGGTCGGAGATTGTTGGACCGAAGATCGAACACCGCGCCATTGGCCGCGTCCCAAGATCCGTCTCCGTTGGGGAACGAGGAGAAAGTCTCGTAGAGGACGCAGTTATCGGTGTCAACGACGATCACGTGCCGATCGCCAGAGCTACTCTGGCCACCCTCGACGGGGGCGTCGGGTGGGATCGGGTATGGCCCGTCATCGCTTTCGTCTCCGTAGGCCGTCCAGTTGACATCGACCTTGGTCTGGGTGCCGTCGACCTCGACGAATGGGATACCGATCGGGCTGTCAGAGCCAGCCGGGAAAACGCCGGACCCGAAATCGGGATGCAGGTTCCCCGAACCGATCGAAGCAACGTACGCCGCCGACCGTGAGTCGAGCGGGAGGTCGTCTACTCGCCTATTCCAGATATTGTTGGACGGAAAGATGGAGCAGCGCGCCGGGGGAAAGATTGGGGTCAGACCCTGCGCTCTCGCCAGGAAGGAGGCCATCTGATCTCGGCGCACGTCGTCCAGCGGGCAATAGAGCCTTGGGTCGGTGGAAGAGCAGCCAGCGGTCACACCGGCTTCGGCCAGGCGCTCGATCTCGCTCTCGAAAACCGAGCTGTCGTCATCGTCGAAAGCGTCCGATCCTGCCCCTTCCGTGTACCCGTAGGCGCGAACCAGGAAGGCGGCCATCTGACCGCGTGTGATAAAGCCGTCCGGGCAGTATGAGTTTCCCGTCGGGTCGCAGCCGAGGGTCACACCCGCCTCGGCCAGACGGTTGATGTCATCTTCGAAGACCGAACCGTCGTCGTCTGAGAAATGGTCCTGAGTAGCCGCGGGAAGGTTGACCGCTCGGTTGATGAAAGCTGCCATTTGGCCCCTGCTCACGATGTCGCTCGGGCAGTAGAGCTCGGGCCCACAACCAAGCGTGATGCCTTGCGCCGCTATGGCTTCGATATTGCCCTCGTGCACATTGCCATCGTCATCGGTGAACGTTCCACCTGGTTCCAGCTCTTGGGCGGGCAGGGCTCCAGGACCGGCCAGACCTGCGACGAGCAGCACGGCGATGGCCATTGCCAAACGTCTTCTCATCGGTGAGCTCCTGACCCAGGTCGCCCGATGCTATCGGCGGGTGGTGAAAAACCTACAGTTCGCTGAGCCCCTTTCAAGTCTTGGCGATGGCCTGGTAGACCTCAGGGCGGCGGTCCCTGTAGAAGGCCCAATGGTGACGGACTTCTTCGATCAGGTCCATGTCCAGATCCCGGATCAGAACCTCGTCACTGGTATCAGACGCAGTACCTTCGATGATCTGGCCTCTCGGGTTGGCAAAGTACGAGCTCCCGTAATAATCGGTGTCCTCGAGGTCCTCGCTGCCAACCCGATTGATGGCACCTACGAAGTATTCGTTGGCCACCGCGGCGGCCGGTTGTTCGAGCTCCCACAGGTATTTCGAATGACCTCTGGTGGTGGCAGAGGGGTTGAACACGATTTTGGCGCCGGCCAGACCCAGCTCTCTCCAACCCTCCGGGAAGTGGCGGTCGTAACAGATGTAGACACCGATTCGCCCCACCGCGGTGTCGAACACGGGGTAGCCGAGATTGCCAGGACGGAAGTAGAACTTCTCCCAGAAACCCTCAACCTGGGGGATGTGGGTCTTGCGGTACTTGCCGAGGTATGAGCCGTCTGCATCGATGACTGCGGCTGTGTTGTAGTAATGCCCCGTGTCCTCCTTCTCAAAGATGGGGACCACGATCACCATGTTGGTCTCGGCGGCGAGCTCGATCATCGTGGATACGGTCGGCCCATCGGGGATCGGTTCGGCCGAGGCGAAATGCTCGTTGTCCTGACCTGTGCAGAAATATGGGGCATTGAAGATTTCTTGGAAGCAGAGCACCTGCGCGCCCTGAGACGCAGCCTCCCGTGCGTAGGCGACGTTCTTGTCGACCATCGACTGGCGATCTCCCGTCCACTCGCTTTGCACCAGCGCCGCTCGCACCACATTGTTCATCGAATCCTCCGAGTCAACATTCAAGAACTCCATCCTCGACGACGCATCGGCTTCGTTCAAGGACGAATCTCCCCCTACCGTATCCGTCATGGGCAGCAAAGACATAGAGTTCGAACTGACTCCATCGAAGGTGATATGGGCGATCATGGCGGTCACCTTTCTGTGGCTGCTCGGGATGATGATCGTGGCGATCGGGTTCGCGCTGTCCTGGTGCCTAGGGGCGGGATGCCAGACAGCGGCGCCTGATTGGGTCTTTGTTGCCGGGGTAGTCGTCGGTTTGGGCGTGATGCTGGCCGCCGGGCCGGTAGCAGTGCGGATGACGAAGGCCAGGTGGTCTCTCGTCGCCTCGCTTGGGGGGCCGGTCGTGATGATGTTCATGATCTTCGGGCTGCGATTGGTGGCATGATTGTGAGCGGGTACGCGTTCGAGCTTCGCTGCACAGTCTGTGGTGCTTCCTACGAACCCGCCCCCGGTGTGTACACCTGCGCCTCGTGTGGCGAAGTGGGCACTCTCGACGTCCTTTACGACCACGCGGCCATCGGCGACGTGCTGGACCCTGAGCGTCTCGCCTCATCAACCGACCGATCTATGTGGCGCTACCGAGATCTTCTCCCGGTCCGCCCCTCGACGTCAGTCACACGTCTCGGGGTGGGGGGAACTGCGTTGGTGCCTGCGGGTCGACTGGCCGAGGAGTTAGGCGTCGGCCGGCTCCGGATCAAAGATGAGGGTCGGCAGCCGACCGGGTCGTTGAAAGACAGAGCCTCGCGCCGACGTGATTACGACTGCCTCCACGGGAAACGCGGCGGCGGCCCTCGCAGGATTGGCCGCGTCGACGGGGCAACGGGCTGTCATCTTCGTTCCGGATGCTGCTCCCAAGGCCAAGGTGGCCCAGTTACTCGCTTACGGGGCAACGGTTGTTCTGGTGGACGGCAACTACGACTCTGCGTTCAGGCTCAGCATGGAGGCCGTCGAGCATTTCGGGTGGTACAACCGCAACACCGGCGTCAACCCATACGTCGGCGAAGGCAAGAAGACCGTGGCGCTCGAGATCGCAGAGCAGTCAGGCTGGCGGGTTCCAGATGCAGTGTTCGTGGGAGTTGGAGACGGATCGATCATCGGTGGCGTGCACAAAGGATTCGCCGACGCTCTCGCCCTCGGCTGGACCGACCGTTTACCTCGGCTCTTCGGAGTGCAGGCGGCAGGAAGCGACTACATGGTTGCCGCCTTCGAGGCAGGTGAGGACGTCCGAACCAAGCCACCGATCGTGGCCGACACCGTTGCAGACTCGATCAGTGCCGACCTGCCGAGAGACCGGGTCAAGGCGGCCGCGGCAGTCTCGGAGACCAGCGGCGCCTGGCTGAGAGTCTCGGATGAGCAAATCCTGTCGGCGATCCCGACGGTGGCCGGCCTGTCAGGCGTGTTCCCAGAGCCGGCAGCCGCGGCCCCGTTCGCCGGCCTGCGGATCGCAATCGAATCGGGCCTGGTCGGAGCCGAAGACGATATTGTGGTGATCTCGACGGGAACCGGGCTCAAGGATGTCGCAGGTGCCATGCGAGGCGTGGAACTCCAGTACATCGAAGCAATCCACCTGGCGCCTGGCGAAGATGCAATGTTCGTTCTCAACCGAGGAATGAAACGATGATTGATCTCACCGTTGACCAGCCGACCCTGCATCGGGTAGCCGCCTACGCAGAGGACCGTGGGATCGTTATTCCTACTCTCGCCCAGAT
>QIDH01000064.1 GCA_003229305.1 Acidimicrobiia bacterium
GGATCGCGGCTCGCTTCCTACGCCGGGCTGGCACCCACTGACTGGAGATCGGGCAAAACGATCAACAGCTCGTTCCAACACCGTGGAGGCAATCACCGGCTGAAAAACGCCATGTACATGGCCGCGTTCGTCGCTACCCAACACGACCCCTCCGCCCGCGCCTACTACCAACGCAAACGAACCGAAGGCAAGAAACACACCGCCGCGGTCGTCTGCGTCGCTCGACGCCGCTGCGACCTCATCCTGGCCATGCTCAAAACGGCCACCCCCTACCAAGCGTCGCGACACGAAAAACTTCCAAAAGCCGCTTGACAACAAGACAGAAACACCCTCCGTCAGCGAAAAAGTGACTCGCTGCCACCTCCCCCAACCACCTCGTTCCTCGGCGGGGGAGGAGATGTTGTTGCCCCTCCGTCGTTACCAAAGTTGTGCACCAATCGAACTGGCGCAATTGGCTGTGGCTTCGTTGGTCTCATCTCCGACAGTCGCCGATTGGCTGGGGGTAGCTAAACCGTTGGCTGGTACGTGCACGTCGGACTGTGCGATCTCGGTCTTCCCCCCACTCCCCGCACGGTACGGCGTGCACGCCCAGATGCGGCCACTGCGGTTGCCCTTTCCACATGGTGGTGAGGTGCGCTATCATTCCCACTAGGCGCGTAGTGGTAATTACCGGCGGAATCTGAGAGGTTCTGACATGGCAACTGTTGACATTGATTTTGGTACGTATCAACTTGGATGGAGCGATCCGGAGGACGACTACGTTTTCAAGCCCGAGAAGGGTCTGAACGAGGACATCATTCGCCAGATGTCCAAGATCAAGGACGAGCCAGAATGGATGCTCGACTTCAGGCTCAAGGCCTACAAGAGGTTTCTTCGTCGCCCGATGCCGACTTGGGGTGGCGGCGGCAAGCTGGAAGACATCGACTTCGACAACATCTATTACTACGTCAAACCGGCCGCCGAGCAGGCCAAGGATTGGGACATGGTCCCGGATTCCATCAAGGAAACCTACGAAAAGCTTGGCATCCCAGAAGCCGAGCGCAAATACCTCGCCGGAGTCACAGCGCAATATGAGAGCGAGGTGGTTTATCACCGGAATCGGGAGGATCTCGAGCAGCTGGGGGTCCTGTTCACCGATATGGACACCGCGGTACGAGATCATCCAGAACTCGTCAGGGAGTACTTCGGGACGATCATCCCGCCCAATGACAACAAGTTTGCGGCACTGAATTCTTCGGTTTGGTCCGGGGGATCGTTCATCTACGTGCCTCCAGGCGTTCACCTCGACCAGCCGCTGCAGGCGTACTTCCGGATCAACTCCGAGAACATGGGCCAGTTCGAACGCACACTGATCATCATCGATGAGGGAGCGTTTTGTCACTACGTCGAGGGCTGTTCGGCTCCGGTCTACACCACTGACTCTTTGCATTCGGCCGTCGTCGAAATCGTCATAAAGAAGGGCGGCCGCTGCCGCTACACGACGATCCAGAACTGGTCGAACAACGTCTACAACCTGGTGACGAAACGGGCCGCGACCTACGCCAATGCGACAATGGAGTGGGTGGACGGCAACATCGGTTCCGGGCTCACGATGAAGTATCCGGCAGTTTGGCTGATGGAGCCAGGGGCGCACGGTGAAGTCCTTTCGATCGCGTTCGCCGGAGACGGCCAGCATCAAGACACAGGCGCAAAGATGGTGCACGCAGCTCCCGACACCACCTCGACCATTCTGTCGAAGTCGATCACAAGAGGCAATGGCCGAGCCACCTATCGGGGCCTGGTCAGGGTCGAGCCTGGTGCCGAGCGCTCCAAGAGTTTCGTTCGGTGCGATGCGTTGATCCTCGACGAGGATTCACGTTCGGACACCTATCCGTACATGGAGATTGAGGAATCGACTGCCGAGATCGGTCATGAGGCAACCGTTTCCAAGGTCGGCGAGCAGCAACTCTTTTATCTGATGAGCCGAGGACTCACCGAGGACGAGGCAACCTCGATGATCGTGGCCGGCTTCATAGAACCAATCATGAAGGAATTGCCGATGGAGTACGCCGTCGAGATGAACCGTCTCATTGAACTCAATATGGCGGCAGCCGGCGCCGTCGGCTGATCTGCACCACGGCGAGATCACTAAACCTCTGGTTCTGCATGCCCGATGCAGTGAGTTAGATGTTCGAATTTCTCGAAAACGTGTCCGGCGGAGTTCTGGCAGCAGGCGGGGCCGCGGCCCTCGGGGGGCTGATTGTCGGCGCGATGAGCGGAGCTAAGACCGACCTCGTTCTTACATCGTTGGCTGCGGTCATCATGGGTCTGTCTGTCGCTGTCGTCCTTCGCATGCTTGGCACGGACCCGCTGCTCGACGTCGATGGCTATAGCTTGCTCTACGCAGCCGGGTCAGGAGCCGTGACAGCCTTCATCGTGGCCAAGGGCAGCTGATTTCGGGTGGTAGATCCGTGACGGACCAACCGTGTTCCGGCTAGAGCAGATCCTCTAGCTCGAAGACGCAACTCGGATGGCGAAGCTTGGCCAAGGCTCGCCCCTCAATCTGGCGGATCTTCTCGCGTGTCGAGTCGAAGGCTTTTCCGACATCTGAAAGCGTGAGCGGCTCGCCCCCGTCCAGACCGTACCGCAGCCGCACAACCCTCGATTCCTCATCGTCGAGAATCTGAAGCGCCCTTTCGATGTGAGCCCGGCGCAATGCTTCGGCCGCCTGCGTAAACGGATCAGGTGTGAGGTTGTCTTCGACGAAGTCCTGGAGGGCCGCATCTCCATCTTCGCCGACCGGGCGGTCGAGAGACACTGTGTCTGATGGTGCTTCGAAGGCGGCGGTGACCCGCTCGAGGTCGAGGCCGCTGATCTCGGCGATCTCCTCTGCGGTGGCGGGCCGATGGAACTCTTCAACGATTGCCTGGGCCGTCTCCTTGACGGTGCGAACGATGTCGACCATGTGGACTGGCAGGCGGATCGTCCTAGCTTGGTTGCCAAGGCCTCTCGTGATTGCCTGGCGAATCCACCAGGTCGCGTATGTCGAGAACTTGAAACCCTTGCGCCAATCGAATTTCTCGACTGCTCGGATCAGGCCGAGATTGCCTTCTTGAATCAGGTCGAGCAGGTCGAGCCCGCGACCCGAGTAGCGCTTGGCAATCGAGATGACCAGCCGAAGGTTGGAGCGGATGAAGGTCATCTTTGCCTCATCGCCAGCGTGAATGAGACTGAATAGTTTCGCTCGGTCGGCCGGCGTTATGTCGCCTGACGTGTCGAGCTTTCTCTGGGCTTTCAAGCCCAATTCCATGGCCCTGGCTAGATCGACTTCGTCTTCGGCGGTGAGAAGCGTGTGTTCTGACACCTCCTCGAGATACATGCCGACGGTGTCGGCGAGCGGTAATGCTTCACGAGTTGTTGCCACGCCCGACTGGCCCCTTCCGTTTCGCTTGTGGACGAAACGTAGTGGCAAGATTCAGGACTCGCAATGGGATTATCTGGAAAAAACGGGGCGTGAGCTGACGACGAAGATGCCACACGATCGTATTGACAGTACGATTGCGCCATGCGGCTCCCCAAGGGATTGTGGTCGCGTCTTGTCCTCGTTCCGATGGGTTTGCTCTTCGCCTCGTGCCTGAGCCAATCCGTCGCCGGGGTAGGGGAGGGACCTATCCCTCCTGCGGACGCCTTCCCAGTAGTTTCGATTGCAGTGGTAGATGATTCAGGGGAGCCAGTGGCCAACGCGTTGCTGACCGTCGCAGACGCAACAGTGCAGGCGGACGTCTCCGGAATCGGGGCGTTGGTGTGGCAGGGTCGGCCGATCACCGTGAACATCAGCGCCCCTGGTTTCTTTCCCGGTGCGGTTGAGGTCGCGGAATTTCTCGAAGAGCCCCTTTTGTACTCACTCCGGCCGGTGGTGCTCAAGGGTTCGGTGACTGATGGGAAGGGTGAAGGTTTGGCCGGCGCAAGAGTCCTCTTGGGTGATGAGTCTGTACTAACGGACGGATCAGGAGGATTCTCCCTCGAGCGGGCAGTGCCTGGGGCCTTGCGAGTGGAGCGACCTGGGTGGTTTGCAGCGGAGGTCAACTGGTCAGGCGACGACCTGATCGCCGATGTCGAGCTTCAGCCCATGACGATCAGGGGACTGCACGTTGGTGGGGTGACGCTCGGCAGCTCGGATGCTTGGGAGGAGATTCTGACGATCGCCGACGAAACGGTCGTCAACGCCTTGGTCGTCGACCTCAAAGACGAAAGTGGACGCGTCTACTACAACAGCAACGTCGAATTCGCCAGAGAAATTGGAGCGGTCCAACCAACTTTCGAGCTCGAATTGGTTGTTGCCGAAATGGCGCAGCGCGACCTGTACGCGATCGGCCGCATAGTGACTTTCCAAGATCCGCTGGCAGCGCGAGCCAGACCATCGATGGCTGCGACCGACACCTCTACGAACGCTCCGTACCAAAAGAACGGACAATATTTTCTCGATCCGACAGATGTATTTGCCAGGGAGTACGCGCTTGATCTTGCTGCCGAGGCATGCGCGGCAGGTCTTGACGAAATCCAGTTCGATTACGTGCGGTATCCGGACGGATTCTCAGATGCGGTTGTGTTTGACGGGGGGTCTTCCCAAGAGGCAAGGGTGGCAGCCATTTCTGAGTTCCTGATGGAAGCAAGGGACAGGCTTCATCCGCTCGGATGTGCCGTGGCAGCGGACATTTTCGGATTCATCACCTCGGTTTCGGGCGATGGAGGCATCGGCCAACAGTTCGATCAGCTGGTAGAGGTGGCCGATGTCGTCTCGCCGATGATCTATCCGAGTCACTACTCGGCCGGATGGTTCGGCTACAACGTTCCGAACAACAATCCCGGACCTGTTGTCGCTGGAGCCCTGACCGATGGGCTGGAGAGAGCGGACGGGCCGGCGATCGTGCGACCCTGGCTCCAGGATTTTTTCTACGACAGTTCTCAGGTCAGGGCGCAGATCGAAGAGGCGGAGAGCCGTTCGGTTGGCTGGATGTTGTGGAACGCAGCCAGCCGTTTTCAGACTGATGCTTTGGACCCGTCAACCGGAGGTTCGACGCCGCCTACCACGGCTCCTCCCGTGTCGGAACCGGACTCCCAAGCCGACTCCGGTTGATCGGCAGCCTTGCCGGGTCCCCTAGGCCGAGCGGATAGGCTCAAACTGTCGCGGCTCTTGGGCCGTCCCCTTTCCCCTATCCCTCTTAGGGCGAGGAGTCGCTCCCCGCATTCGCACTACGCGCCTAGTGGTAATACCATCTCGGCGTTGTCTGATCACCCCTCATTCGTGGAGAAATCGTGGCTGGTGCGCCCGAATCTATCGTTGATCGCCTCAGTGACGGCGGCCCAGACTGGCTGGCTACACAGAGGAAAGAAGCTCTCGCGAGCTGGGCGTCCCAGTCGATGCCGACCAGCAAGGAAGAAGAATGGCGGTACGTCGACCTCGATTTCGATATCGATGACTATCGGCCGGTGGATGGCGCCGGTGATCCGCTGGACATCGATGAGTTCAGCGGCGCGATTCTCGCGACCTCTGGGCGCGCAACTGTCGTCGATGGCTGGCCAGGTGACGTTGAGCCCGGTCGTGTCAATCTCGGCACGATAGAGCGATTCCTGGACCTGCCATCCGTGACCGACCGGTATGGCACAGCGGTCGACCCGGCTCAGAGCATCTTTGCCGCCGCCCAGCGGGCGCTTGCACCTGGCGGACTTGTGATTCACGTCCCGTCTGGCGTCGCCATCGACGATCCGGTCGTAGTTGACCTACAGGCCGTCACCCCAGGCAGTGTCTCGTTCCCACACGTCAGCATCGTGATGGAGGAGAACACGGAGGTCTCGGTCGTCGTCATTTCTCGTTCCGCTCCCGGGATAGACGTTTTGCACATCCCGACCATCGAAGCCTTTGTTGGAGACGCGGGGCGTTTGAGTCTCACAACCATCCAGAATCACGATCGGCGGGCGAAGTCAGTCGCAAACCACAAGATTGTTTTGGGCCGTGACTCGACATTGAAAATCGGTGAGGTTGGACTTGGGGCCGGATACGGGCGTCAACGGCTGGCTGTCGACTTGAACGGAGCCGGTGCGTCAGTTCAGATGAACGGTGTCTACTTTGGCGACAGCGACCAGGTTCTCGACTATCGAGTGTTCGTCACCCATCGGGGTCCGAAGACAGCGAGCAACATCTTCTTGAAGGGCGCAGTGCAGGATCAGGCCCAAGCCGTTTGGACCGGGTTGGTTCGGATCGAAAGCGAAGCGGTTGGGACGTCAGCGTTCGAGACAAACCGCAATCTTGTCCTGTCTGAAGGCGCCAGGGTGAACTCGGTACCAAACCTGGAGATTTTGACCGACGATCTCCAGTGTGGTCACGGATCCAGCTCTGGCCCGCTCGAGGAAGAACATCTCTACTACCTCATGAGCCGAGGGCTGCAGAAGGATCGGGCGGAGCGTCTTCTGGTTCGCGGATTTTTCGAAGAGATGATCACCAAGTTGCCTGTGAAATCACTTGCAGGTCCGAGCAGGGAAGCCGTCAATCGAAAATACGGCGAGGCGCAACGAGAAGGCCGCGTCTGATGGCCGAATGGGTCAAGGCGGGCAGAACTGGTGACTTCGTCTCATCGATTGGGAGGCGAGTTGAACTTGGTGGGCATCGGCTGGCGATATTCCGGATCGAAGACGACTTCTACGTGATTGCTGATCGATGTAGCCATGCGGAAGCGTCCCTGGCCGAGGGCGAACTGTTCGATTTCGACGTCGAATGTCCTAGGCACGGCTCGGAGTTCGATGTACGCACCGGCGTCCCCGGTTCCCTACCCGCCACGCGTCCGGTCCATTCATATGAGGCCTCTGTCGTCGACGGTGAATTGATGGTCTTGCTTGAACCCGAAGCGGGGGCATGATGGCCGACCGACCGGCACTCGACGTACACAACCTGAAGGTCTCGGTTGGAGACGTTGGAATCCTCAAGGGCCTTGACCTGACCGTCCCGTTCGGTGAGGTGCACGCCATCATGGGACCGAATGGGTCCGGCAAGTCGACTCTGTCCCATGTTTTGTCCGGCAAGTCCGGCTATGAAGTGTCTGGAGACGTTTGGCTTGACGGCGAGCCGCTGTTGGTCATGGACGTGGACCAGCGGGCCAGAGCTGGTTTGATGCAGGCATTTCAGTATCCGGTTCAAGTTCCCGGAGTGGGCCTCGGATCGTTTGTCTTAGAGGCCGGAGCCGCTCAGGGGATCGCGGCCTCAGACATGAACGAGAAAGTGTCGGCTGCCGCCGACGCGGTCGGCGCGGGACCGTTCCTGGAGCGGGCGATAAACGACGGGTTGTCAGGGGGAGAAAAGAAGCGCTCTGAGATCTTTCAGATCGTTGCCCTGCAACCAAAGGTGGCGATCCTCGACGAGATCGATTCCGGGCTGGACATCGACGCTGTTCGAGACGTGGCGGACGCCGTCCAAGCATTGCGGGGACCAGGCGTCGGGATCGTCCTGATCACCCACTATTCACGAATCCTCGAACACGTCACGCCGGATCGGGTGCACGTCATGATGGACGGCACGGTGGTGGACACGGGCGGTCCGGAGCTCGCTGACGAGCTGGAAGAGGGTGGCTACCAATCCATCCGCAACCGGCTTGGACTCACTTCGAGAGCGCCGGATCCCGGCACAACCGACGAAGGCTCCACCCCCTTCGATTTCTAGACGGCTGCCTCAACTACGAAGCCCATTCCAGACGAACCAGGGGCTCCCAGTGTCGCTATAGCGACACCAGGAACCCGGGGTACCACCCAGGGTTGCGGGATCTATCTGCGAGTCGCAGTTTGGTCTGGCGGGGAAGGGGTACGCTGCTAGGTGGAAGACGACTGACGGAGGCATTGTGGAGTTTCGTGTCGAGAAGGACTCGATGGGCGAGGTTCAGGTGCCGGCCGATGCCTTGTACGGCGCCTCCACGCAGCGGGCCGTGGAAAACTTTCCAATCTCGAACCTGCGCTTTCCCAGACGGTTCATCTGGGCGCTAGGGATTGTCAAGGGCTCAGCGGCCACGGTCGCCGGACGGTCCGAGTATGTCGATCGGTCGATTGCCGAGGCCATCGATCGGGGGGCAGATGAGGTCGTCTCTGGAGATCTGGACGGCCAATTCGTACTTGACATCTTCCAGACGGGATCCGGTACATCGACGAACACCAATTGCAACGAGGTGATCGCTACCAGGGCGTCGCAGTTGCTCGGGACCGACCACGCCGTGCACCCCAACGATCATGTCAACTTTGGCCAATCATCCAACGACGTCATCCCGACGGCGATCCATGTGGCCGCGACAGCCGCCATCCGCGAAGACCTGATTCCTGCTCTCCACGGCCTCGCAGCCGCGCTCGATGGAAAGGCAGATGAGTTCAGTGATGTGGTGAAATCTGGTCGCACCCATCTGATGGACGCGACGCCTGTCACGCTAGGCCAAGAGTTCTCCGGGTACACCTCGCAGATCCGCAAGGCGATCGAGCGGATGAATCTGGTGCTGCCAGGACTCGAAGAGTTGGCGCTCGGCGGCACAGCGGTCGGAACAGGTATCAACGCTCCTGGCGGTTTCGCCGCCGAAGTCATCGCGGTGATCGCCGAACGGACCGGATTTCCGTTTCGGGAAGCCGACAACCATTTCGAGGCTCAGGCCGCCAAGGACGCGGTGGTCATGGCGTCAGGCGCCTTGAAGACCGTCGCCCAGTCGATGTTCAAAGTCGCCAACGACTTGCGTTGGTTGTCTTCTGGTCCTCGGACGGGGTTCGCTGAGATCCAGCTCCCTTCGCTCCAACCTGGTTCGTCGATCATGCCTGGCAAGGTCAACCCTGTCATGTCGGAGATGGTGATGCAGGTTGCCGCTCAGGTGATCGGGAACGACGCTTCGATCACCTGGGGCGGAGCGAATGGCAACTTCGAGCTGAATGTGATGATGCCGATGATGGCCCACAATTTGCTCGAATCGATCAGCCTGCTCGCCAACGCGGCCAAAACGCTGGCCAAGCGGTGCATCGAAGGGATCGTCGCCAATTCTGAGCGGGCCCGTCAGCTGGTAGAGGCGAACATCGTTGTGGTCACCGCCCTTAACCCCCACATTGGATACGACAAGGGCGCGGCGGTGGCCAAAGAGGCGTTTGCCACCGGCCGCAACGTGCGAGACGTGATACTCGAACAGGGACTGATGACCGAGGACGAGCTGGACGTGGTCCTGGATATAAAGAAGATGACCGAGGGCGGCGTTCTCTGACGAACGGGTAGGCAGGCCTCGATCAGTTCCCGAGCGCCTCTTGCAACGTGGTCCAGGCGAGGTTGGCGCATTTGATCCGCACCGGGAACTTTCGGACGCCCTGGAGCGCCTCGAGATCTCCCAGCATTGCCCCTGGTCGATCGGGATCGATTCCGGCATCTCCGTTGGCGTCTATATCCATCATCGCTTTGAACTTGGCCGTGAGATCGTTGACGTCCGCGAGTGTCTTGCCTTTGATTGCGTCAGACATCATCGAGGCAGATGATTGGGAGATCGAGCAGCCTTGACCGGTGACGGCGATATCCGTGACAATCCCGTCTGCGACGATCAGGTCCAGGTGGACCTCGTCACCACACAGGGGGTTATTGCCGTCCGCGTGGGCGGTCGGCGCGTCAAGTTCAACCCGATTTCTCGGGTTCCTGTAGTGGTCGAGAATAACCTCGCGGTAGAGCTCTTCAAGTGCCATCGGTTGTTTCCAACGATAGAGCGATGCGCGTGTATTCCGGCCTTGAGCCGAGCGAGCCAACTGGACCAGGCAAAGTCAGACTCCGAAGATCTTGCGAGCAACGTGAATGGCGTCGATCAGCGCATCTACGTCTTCGCGCACGCTGTAGATGTAGAACGAGGCCCTGGCCGTGGCGGGGACATCAAGGCGGCGCATAAGTGGTTTGGCACAATGGTGCCCGGCCCTGACCTGCACCCCCTCCTGGTCGAGGATGGTGGCCAGGTCATGAGCGTGGATGTCTGGCATCGAGAAGCTGACCGCGCCACCCCGATTGTGGACATCTGCCGGGCCCTGCACATACAGGTCTGGGATCTCGCCGAGCCGGTCCAGCGCATAGGCCGTGAGTTCACGATCGTGGGCAAAAACGCGGTCCATCCCAAGTTCTGACAGGTAGTCGACTGCGGCCCCTAGCCCGATGGCTTCGACAAACGGGGGCGTTCCCGCCTCAAACTTGTGGGGGACTGGGGCCCAGGTGGATCCGTCGAGCGTGACATCGCTGATCATTTCGCCTCCGCCTTCGATCGGCTCCATCTCCTCCAACCGATCGCGTCTTCCCCAGAGCACCCCCACCCCGGTGGGGCCGAGCATCTTGTGAGAAGAAAAGGCGAGGAAATCTGCTCCAAGGGCCTTGACATCTACAGGTGCGTGGGGGACGAGTTGTGCTGCATCGACGATCATGACAGCTCCGGCGGCGTGGGCCGCGGCCGCGATTTCGGAAATTGCCGGCATCGACCCGAGCACGTTGGACATTCCGGATATCGAGACGATCTTGACCCTCTCGTCGATCATCTCGGTGACGGCCTCCGTCGCGACGCGGTGCCCTGAGTCGATGTCGGCATATATCACTTCAGCGCCCGTGTACCTGGCGACCATTTGCCATGGGACGATGTTGGCGTGATGTTCCATGACTGTTGTCAGGATGCGGTCGCCTTCGCCGAGTCCGTTGAGGCCGAGCGAGTACGCAACCATGTTCAACGCCGAGGTTGTTGACCGAGTGAATATGATTTCGTCGTCGTCTGCGTTGATGAATCTGGTGACCTTGCGCCTGGCAGCCTCGTAGTCGTCCGTCGCTTCCTGAGACAGCGTGTAGGCGCCTCGATGGACGTTCGCGTAGCGCGTCCGGTAGACCCGGTCCATGGCGTCGAGGACCTGAACAGGCTTTTGAGAACTGGCGGCCGAGTCGAGGAAAGCCAGTCGTTTACCGTTGATTTTCCGCTCGAGGATCGGGAAATCGGCCCGGACGTTTCCGAGATCGTTCATCATGCGCTCCGCCTGAAAGAGTCGTAGCCGTCGGCCTCCAGCCTGGCGGCCAGGTCCGGTCCGCCGGACTCGACGATCCGGCCATCGAAGAACACGTGCACACGATCCGGCGTGATGTAGTCGAGAAGTCGCTGATAGTGAGTGATGATCAGGAACCCTCGGTCCGGTCCCGTGAGTTGATTCACGCCATTGGCCACGATCTTGAGGGCGTCGATATCCAGGCCGGAATCGGTTTCGTCCATCACCGCCATTTCCGGCTGGAGTACCGCCATTTGGAGCACCTCGTTTCGCTTTCGCTCTCCACCGGAGAACCCTTCGTTCAGGTAGCGGTCGGCGAAGCTCGGCTCCATGCCGAGATCCTTCATCGCATCGACGACCTTGAGCCGCAGTTCCATCACCGAATAGTCAGTGCCCGTTTGGTTGGTGAGGGCGGTCTTCAGGAGGTTGACCACCGATACGCCAGAAATTTCCTCTGGGTACTGAAAAGCCATGAACATGCCGAGGTTGGCCCGCACGTTTGGGGGCTCGGCGGTGACGTCCTGGCCTTTGAAAACAATCCGACCTTCGGTGACCGTATAGCTCGGATGCCCCATCAGGACGTTGGAGAGGGTCGATTTTCCCGATCCGTTCGGCCCCATCAGAGCGTGTACTTCGCCTCGTTCGACGGTCAGATTGACACCCTTGAGAATGTCGACCTCACCCTCATTCGAGGTGACCTTGGCGTGGAGGTTGTCGATGACGAGAAGGGTCTGGTCGCTCATAGCCCCCATGGTAAATGTCCTATGGCGACAGTGGAAATTCGAGAGTCCGTTCGGGGCTGCCACGACCATGCGAACCATCAAGCTCTCGATTCCGAAAAGCGACGATATTGGAGTGGATGCGCCATCATCTGGGCGAAATGTCGACACCCTCCCGTTCACCGAAGGACTCAGGCCGCAGGAAGCTGCTTGGCGGTCTGGGCGCCGCAGCGTTTCTGGGTGTGCTCGGCTCTGCGATCCGGTCGCTGTTCGGTGGCGAAGCCGCCCCCGTCGAGACATCGTCGACCGCCCTCGCCTCTTCTGCTCCCCCGGCGGCGACCAGTGGCGGCACCACGTCGGCCTCCTCGGCGACACCCGTGACTACGGATGCCCCGGCTGCATCGACCGAACCCGAGAGTCTTGACATCGTTTCAACCAAGGTGCTGGTCATTGAAAAGGCCGGCTGGGGTGCGGCGCAGGAAAGGGAGGGTTTAGTTGAGCACGAAATCACCGGGATCGTTGTGCATCACACTGCCGTTGTGCTCGGATCGAACAGCGAGGCCCCCGGTCGGGCGCGAGGTCATCAACGGTTTCATCAGGACCAGGGGTGGGCCGATCTCGCCTATCACCTGCTGATCGACCGTGAAGGCAACATCTATGAAGGTCGACCCCTCTGGGCGAGAGGCGACACATTCACTGAGTACGACCCGACCGGATTTTTCCTCCCGGCCCTCGAGGGCGACTTCAATACGGAGACGCCGTCCGGCCGACAACTGGAATCGTTGGCCGCGGTATGCGCATGGGCGGCCCGCCGCTGGAACATCGACCCCGAGGCGATCCTGGGTCATCGAGACCTGGCCTCAACCACCTGTCCGGGCGAGAACCTCTACCCGCATGTGGCGGGCGGGGATCTGACTGCGAGGGTGCAGAACTTGATCGAGGACGAGCTGGAGTTGGTCTACCTGCGTGGCCATGCGGCCCTCGACCTGGTCGCTGAAATCGAGGCGGGTGGTTGATCCTCCTCAGGAGGCCGGGCGGGGAACCGATTCCCCGATCAGTGCGTCCCATCCTCAGACGACGAGGAGATTCCATGAAAAAGGTTGTTGCGCTGAGTCTTGGACTGATGCTGGTCCTGGCTGCCTGTTCTGCGAATACGGGCACCGATGAAACCGTTTCTTCGACTGGGCCCGCCCTGAGCAGCGGCGGCGGTCCTGGCCTGACTCCGGGCATTTTCGCATCCACCCTTCAGCAGTTCGACTCCTGCGGGGGCTTCTTGAATTATGTCAAGGCGGAAGCTGCCTCTCGAGTTACCGCCTACGGCCTTCCAGGCCAGGGATATGGGTTCGGTGGACCGATCGCGTCTGATGGCGCATTTGAGGAGGGCTTCGCATTTGCGGGAGCCGAACTGGATGACAGCGGTGCTTCCTTCAGGCAAACATCCGAGGCCGCCCCGCCAGTTGCGGGGCAAGATTTTTCGACGACCAACGTGCAGGAGGTAGGTGTCGACGAGCCGGACATCATCAAAACAGACGGAACCCGGATCCTTGCGCTGACCCAGAACCAGCTCAACTACATTGATGTCAGCGGAGACGAACCGGTGCTGCGTGGGACCCTGACCCTGCCATGGGGCTGGAACCAGGAGATCCTGATGAGCGGGGATACCGCAATCGTGGCGGGGACATCGAGCCGCTACGACATCTCTCCTCAGCTTGCGAATGGCGTTTTCGCACCCGACTACGGGTACAACGAGATCTCGGTCTTTGCCGAAATCGACCTGTCCGATCCTGACCGGCTCACGGTCCGCCAGACCCTGTATGTAGACGGTCGCTACCTGAGTGCCCGCATGGTGGGCAACACCGCGAGGTTTGTTTTCACCAGCTCGCCTGTCGGTCTGGACTTCGTGATGCCGGCCGGAGGTGGTCTGCGGGGTGAAAGCCGGGCGGCGGACGTGAACCGCCAGGTGATCGAGGAATCGACCATAGACAACTGGCTCCCATACTTCATCCTCGAGGACAACCGCGGCGAAGTGGTTTCCGAAGGCACGCTGCTCGGATGCGACTCAGCGTTCACGCCGTCGGAGTTCAGTGGGTTCGGGATGACGACCTTGCTCACAGTGGACCTCGGCGAAGGCATCGATCCTTCTTCGGGCGTCGGGATACTTTCAGACGGGCAGACGGTTTACGCCTCGACGGAGAGCCTGTACGTCGCGACCCAGCGTTGGACTGACTGGAATCAGCTACAAGAAGATGACGCGCAGGCTCGAGCCGATTCGATGACCACGTTGGTCCACAAGTTCGACATCAGCGATCCCCGGACTACGACGTATCGGGCGAGCGGGACGATCGACGGATTCCTGCTGAACCAATTCGCGATGTCGGAGTACGAGGGGCGGTTGAGGGTCGCATCCACCGACAGTCCTACCTGGGCCTGGTGGGGTGGGCAAGGCCCAGACTCCCAGAGTCAGGTAGCCGTCTACGAGGAACAAGATGGCGAGCTCGTGGTGGTCGGCTCTGTCGGTGGCCTCGGCAAGGGTGAACAGATCTTCTCGGTGCGTTTCGTCGAGGACGTGGCCTATGTGGTGACGTTCCGCCAAACGGACCCCTTATACACGATCGACCTTTCGGATCCGACCGCGCCGGTCGCAGCCGGTGAGCTGAAGATCCTCGGATACTCTTCCTACCTGCAACCGCTCGGCGACGGCCTGCTGCTTGGTATCGGCCAGGACGCAGACGAGCGGGGTGTGATAGCCGGCTCCCAGGTGTCATTGTTCGATGTTTCAGACCTGTCGAATCCGACCAGGCTGTCGAGCGTGACTTTCGGAGACGGATCGTCTGAGGTCGAATATGACCATCGGGCGTTCCTGTACTGGGAACGGACCGGGCTCATCGTGATGCCCGTCCAGTGGTGGCAGTACGACGACGGGTACAACGAGCTGCAGGAGGTCTTCCTCGGGGCGGTGGCACTCGAGGCAAACCGGGGCGGCATCGAGGAAATCGGGCGGCTCACCCACACTGAACCCAAGAGCGAGGCTGAGCCGTGGGACGTGGATTGGCGGGGCCAGATTCGTCGGTCACTCGTCGTCGGAGACACGCTATTCACTCTGTCTGAATTGGGCCTCAAGGCATCGGATCTGAACACGCTCGAAGACCAGGGATTCATCGAACTGAGCAGTTCATACGGCGGATACTCAGAGGGGTATGTCGACGGCGGGGTGGTAACCACTGACGATACGTTGATCCAATCGGACGAAGGCTGAGCGGCGGAGCGCGTTGGAGGTGGATGGATGTTGACGGTACCCATCCACCTCGGTTCGGACAGCAGGCTCAGGGGATCAGTCTGAGGGCGTGTCCTTCGAAATCGAACCCTGGGTCGAGCATGCGGTGAACCGCCAGACCCAGCAGGGCGGCCAACAGGGCTTCCACCTCCACGGTGGCATCCTTCACACTGAGTTCAGGCTTGAGGCGCAGCAGGGCTTGGCGAAACCGATCGACCCGGACTTCGTGGCTGCGCATAATTCTTTCTGCCACCTCAGGGTCCGTGAGGCCACCGCCGACGGCGATGATGATGTACACCCTGGCGAGCTGGGGGTCCCCGGCGATGAACTTCATGTACGCGCCGATGAGATCGGCAATCGTGTCGTTGGCCATGCCGAGGGGATCCGGATCTACGGCCTCGATCGCTTCGCGGATCACTGCCAGCACGGCTTCTTCCTTGGACTCGAAGAGGTTGTAGAAGCTGCCGGCACCGATCTCGGCCCGTTCACAAACTGCCGTGACCGTCGTGGCCTCGAGGCCACGTTCGGAAAGCAACTCTCGGATTGCGGACAGGATTCGCTCTCTCGTAGCCAGGCCGGCCTTGTACCGCATAGGTCACCGTACCAGTGCCAGAGCGCGGCCGATTGCAGTTTGGAAAGTACGGATTGCATGTGAACGGGAATATTGCACCAATTTGGAACTGTTGTTACAATTAGAGTTAACATTCCAATTCGGGCTGTGACCTTGTAGGTCTGAGTGTTTGGTCGACTGATCTTCCAAAGCCGGGCCGCCAGAGGAGTAACAAACAAGATCGCCCCAAGAGGAGAGGAGCAGGCAGTGGGCCACTACCGGTCGAACATTCGTGATCTCGAATTCAACCTCTTCGAGGTACACCGCATCCAGGAGTATTTGGGCTCGGCCCCCTTTGGTCAGGTCGACGAGTCGACAGCCAAGGACATTCTTCGTGAGGTCGAGCGCTTCTCCCGGGAAGAATGGGCCGACAGTTTTGTCGAGGCCGACCGCACGCCTTTGTCCCTCGTCGATGGCGAGCTGGCCCTACCGCCGGGTCTGGCCGCCAGCGTCCAAGCCGCACTCGAAGCGGGATGGGATCGGCTTGGGCTCCCCGAAGATCTCGGTGGATTCGGAGTCACACCTTCGCTGTTCTGGGCTACCCAAGAGCTCATGGCGGGCGCCAACCCAACCGCCCTGTTCTATTTGTCCGGTCCGCTCTTTGCCAGGGTTCTCTTCGCGGAGGGCACCAACGAGCAGCGCGAGCTGGCGATGCTGATGACCGAAAAAGGATGGACAGGGACAATGGTGCTCACTGAGCCGGATGCGGGCTCGGACGTGGGTGCCGCTACGACGAGAGCCACCAAGGTCGATGACCTCACCTATCACCTCGAGGGCGTAAAACGGTTCATAACGGGCGGTGAACACGACGCATCGGACAACATCATCCATTTGGTCCTGGCCAGGCCAGAAGGTGCTCCGCCCGGTACCAAGGGTTTGTCACTTTTCATTGTGCCCAAGTACCTGATCAACCAGGATGGCTCGCTCGGCGATCGCAATGGGGTGGTCGCCACCAACATCGAAAAGAAGATGGGTATCAAGGGTTCGTCCACTTGTGAGCTGACATTCGGGGTTGATCGCCCGGCCGTCGGGTACCTGGTCGGCGGCGTGCACGACGGGATTCGCCAGATGTTCGCGGTCATCGAACACGCCAGAATGCTGATCGGAGCGAAATCGGCGGCCACCCTCTCGACCGGCTACCTCAACGCCCTCGACTATGCCAAAGAGCGGGTGCAGGGGCCTGACCTCGCCGAGGCCACCAACAAGACGGCGCCGAGGGTCGCGATCATCAACCACCCAGATGTACGCCGGCTGCTGATGTTGCAGAAGGCATACGCGGAGGGACTTCGGGCTCTCCTCACATACACGGCGTCCATCCAGGATCGGGCGGCCCTGGAGCCTGGCGCAGAGTGGGATGCCAGGGCGGATCTCCTGCTTCCCCTGGTCAAAGGTTACTCATCCGAAAAGGCCTACGAACTCTTGGCCCAGTCGCTTCAGATCTTCGGCGGCAGCGGATTCACCCAGGACTATCCCATCGAGCAGTACATCCGCGACGCAAAGATCGATTCGTTGTACGAGGGCACGACCGCCATCCAGGGTCTCGATCTGTTCTTCCGCAAGATCGCCAGGGATCAGGGCAACACGTTGGCCGCCCTGTCTGCCGAAATCGGCGAGTTCGTCAAAGGGGGTTCCGACTCGGATCCTCTTTCGAAGGAGCGAGATCTGTTGGGCGACCTCGTCGACGACGCTCAAGCGCACTTAGGCGTTCTTGTTTCACACCTAGTGAACTCGGTGCAGGATCCCGCCCAGGTGTACAAGGTAGGTTTGCACTCGACCGCTTTGCTCGAGTCACTCTCCGAGGTAGTCATCGCGTGGCAGCTGCTCAGGCACGCCGAAGTAGCCATCTCAGCTGATCCAGACGGCGAGGATGCTTTCTACATCGGCAAGGTCGCGTCCGCTCGGTTCTTCGTGGCGGATGTCGCGCCGAAAGCAGCAGCCAGAAGGTCGGCCGCCGAATCCGAAACCGGTGATCTGATGGATCTCCCCGTCGAAGCGTTTTGACGAGGGCCCCGGCGGTTGGCGCCCGGCCTGGGGAGCGCGTCGCCTGGCCCGGGTAGCATCGCCGGGAATTCGATTCGAGAGGTCTTTTGACGATGAACTTTGCATTCAGCGAGGAACAGGAGATGCTGCGAGATTCGGCTCGCCGCTTCCTCGAGGAGAAATGTGGCTCTGAGACGGTCAGGGCCCTGATGGAGACGGAGTCCGGTTACGACCAAGGGCTGTGGGCGGAAATCGCCGAGCAAGGATGGCAGGCCATGGCGATTCCGGAACAGTACGGCGGGGCCGGCTTCACGATTCTCGAACAGATAGTCCTGATGGAGGAGATGGGAAGAGCCCTGTTTCCTGTTCCGTTTCTCGCCTCAGCCGTCCTGGCAGCCAACACCCTGCTGGTCGGAGGCTCTGAGGACCAGAAGGTCGTTTTTCTTCCTGGCATCGCCGCCGGCGAGACCATCTGGACACTGGCGGTGACCGAGGAGTCGGGCCGCTGGGATGCCGGGGGAGTCGAAGCGACGGCCAAACGAGATGGCGATGAGTACATCATCAACGGAGTCAAGACTTTCGTGCTCGATGGGCACATCGCCGACACGCTCATCGTCGCCGCCAGGACCGGCTCGCAGGTCGAGCCGGACGATGGCGTCAGCCTTTTTGCTGTGCCGGCCTCGACCGCCGGCCTGAACCGAACCAAGCTCGATACAATGGATCAGACCAGGCCATTGGCAATGATCGAACTTTCAGAGGTCCGCATCCCCGCGTCCAACCGAATCGGTGAAGAAGGGGGAGCGTGGCCGATCATCGAGACGGTGACCGACATAGCGGTTGTTGCGTTGGCCGCCGAGCAGGTAGGGGGAGCTCAGAAATGTCTAGAGATGGCAGTTGAGTACGCCAAGGTTCGGATCCAATTTGGGCGTCCGATCGGCTCGTTTCAGGCCATCAAGCACAAGTGTGCAGACATGCTTGTGCAGGTTGAATCGGCGAAGTCGGCTGCCTATTACGCGGCGTGGGCGACATCGGAGCAGAACGAAGAAGTTGCAATAGTTGCCCCTTTGGCGAAGAGCTATTGCTCTGAGGCGTACTTCTTCTGCGCCGCCGAGAACATCCAGATCCACGGTGGCATCGGCTTCACGTGGGAGCACGATGCACACCTCTACTTCAAGAGGGCGAAGAGTTCGGAACTCATGTTTGGGGATCCCGCTTTCCACCGCGCCAGACTGGCCGACCAGATAGGCCTCTAAACAAGAGCTGAGTGTCGTATCTCCGGAACGCAGGACTAAGGCTCTGTGACCAGGCGGAGTTCGCCAGGCCGGAGTCAGGCGCCGGAGAAACTTGTCCGCCACCTGAGTAAGCACATGGGCTGTAGCTGTAGCTGTACCTGTAGCGGGGGCTTTGGTGTCGCACCGCTTCAGGAGTCGTTATCGTGTGGTTGATGTCTGCCTTTGCGATAGTCGCCATTAGTGCCCTCTTGGGTGGGCTT